>JAKAYA010000078.1 GCA_021826965.1 Nitrospirota bacterium | reverse complement strand
ACTGCTGGTCGCTATCGGGAGCTGCGGATGTTTACGGAAAAATTTACCACAGGATTCAGAACACTCAAACAGAAAGGAGAGCGCATTCCTCCCCGCCCTGCAGTGCGAGGTTTCCAATGCGCGCCAAGGATGAACTTCGCTTTTCTGACTTCCCGAGAGGATCCGGAGGATGTCCATCCCCCGTCGGGGTTGGACCGTCTGCTGGAGCTGGAATCCCGCCTTTCCGATTATCGCCGTCTGTTCTGGATCGTCTCCGCTTTGTACCTTCTTTCTCTGGGGCTCGTCTACCGGTCCGCACCGAGGGACCCTCTGGTGGTGGGTCTTTTCCAGGACGGACAGATGCAGGTGCTCTCGCCGCTGTCGGCCGAAGACCAGTCCGGACGCTTCCGGATCGTCCTCTCCGCCTTTATCGGAGAATTCCTTCACGACCTGACCGGATACGATTCGTTCCAGGAAACCTATCGTCTCAAGAAGGCGCTCGACCGGATGACGCCCGAACTCCGGGAACGGTTCGAAAACGATTTTGCCCGGAACCAGTTCGTGAAGCGGATCCGCGATTCCCGCGTCCGAAGCCGGATCGAACTCCGGGAGAGCCAGATCCGGAAAGTCTCTCCGGGAATTTATTCGATCGTCGCGGTCGTCGTGCGGCATGTCGCGTCCTACGACAATCCGGCTTCCCGCAGGGACGATATCCTGAAGTGCCGTTTCGTCGTCCGGACGGGCGCACCTCTTCCTTCGAATCCCTACGGGCTCTGGGTGTCGTCCTATGCCGAACATCTGATCGACAGAACGGCGTCCCCGACCGGAAAGACGCCATGAAAAAGGGATTTCTGGCCGGTTTTGCCCTCTCCCTGGCGGTGGTGCTCCTGCCCACCTTCTATTATATGGATGCCCGATCGTCTTCGAATCGGCCTTCGGCGAACAGATCGTCTTTCGGGTCGCTGGATCCGCTCCCCGTCAATCCGGCGGGAGAGTCCGCGGTCGAGCCACCGTCGGGAGGTTCCGCCGAGTCTTCTTCGTCGTCCTCCCGTCCGCAGAGAGACCCGGCCCCGCCTCCGGAACCGGCACGTGCCACGCGGGAAGAGGGGAGAGCGAGCGAGATCGTCCTGCTCAAGAGTCCGATGCCGGATCGTCCGGGTCGCTCCATTCTCCCGTCTCGTCCCCACAGCGGAATCCAGACCCGCGTCTACGACCCCGACCGTATCTATACGCTCCGGACGGCGGTGTCTCACGTGACTCTCGTCGATCTGCCGGAAGAAGCCAAGGAAGTCTATGTGGGGGATTCCAAACTGTTTCTGGCCGAAGTGTTCGGAAAGCGGGTCAAGGTCAAACCCATCACCTACAACATGGATGCCCGGACGAACATGATCATCTACACCCTGAACAAACGGCTCACGTTCCGGATCGTCATGGTGCCGCCGGGAAAGGAGGATGATCTCGTCACCTTCCTCATGCCCCAGGAGGAGACGGTCGTCAACCTGAATCCCCTGAAAACCGAGATCCGGAACTCTCTGGAGGCCGGCGAGACGAAGCGGCTCGCAGACGATCGTCTCCGGTCCCTGGAAGATGCCGGACCGACCGATCCTTTCCGGATCGACGGGAAGACGGGAGAAATCTCTCTTCAATTTCTCGGATTCACCCGGAGCCGGAAAGATCATCGGATTTTCGGTCTGTTCGAGGTCCGGAACGCGGAAAAAACGCCTTTCCGCGTCGACCGGATCCGCCTTCGCCGATACCGCACCTCGATCCTGTGGGAAGGCCAGAAGCAATGGGACGACCGGACCGACTGGGAAACGACGGTCAATCAGGCGGTCTCTCCCGGGAAAACCAAACGGTTTCTCCTTCCGGTGAGCCGGGTTCCGGATGCTGGATCGCGAACGGGAATCGAAATCGAAATGGACGGACAGTCCGGAGGAAAAGGCCCGGAAATCATCCTGGGCGATTCGAGAGGGGAAGGGCACTGACATGACGGGGCGATGGGGTCTTCTTCTGGGACTGGCCGGTATCGGTTTTTTCCTGTATTCCGCCTTTCATCCGCAACGGCCGGATCTTCCCGGAGCCGCAAGCGGTGTTCCCCCGGCAGACAACTGGCAACCGCTGTCTCCGGCGTCTTCTCCTTCCTGGAGCAGAACGGTCGCCCTTCCGCCGGTGCCGGGAGGATCGTCCCCGGAAGACTCCCCCCGGACAGGAGCGGACCGTCACGACCTGAACACCCAAAGCACCGTCTACCTTGGGGGTCCAGCACCGAACGAACCCTCCGGCAACCCGCTTCTGGGTCTTGTCCGGACGTTTTTGTCCGGAGGAGAAAAAGGGCTTCCGGAACTCTCGGCGATCCGGAAGGCGGCGGAGCCCCTGTCCCGACCGGCCGGACCCGTTGTTCCGGCCGGAAGCGTTCTTTCGGGGAACGTCTTCCGGTCGGCAGAGGGGCCCGGTTCCGGAATGCCGATCTTTGTCCTCCTCCCGCCTCAGTCCGTGGGGGGGCTCCGGATGTCCCGTCCGGTGAAGCTTCTGGGATACCCGGACGGATCCGGAAACGGACATCGTCTCCGGATCCGTTTCGTTCGCGCCCTTTTCGACGACGGGCTGGAGGCGCCGATGTCGGGCTATGCCGTCTGGGGAGACCGGGAAGGAATTCCGGTCCGCATGAACCGCCATGTCGCGGGCAACGTCGGAAGCTCTCTGGGACGGGACTCGATGATGCTGGGAGGGGAGACGCTCGGCGCGGCGGGATGGATGGGGAATCCCGGTCTGGGGAGCATGCTGGCCATGCAGGAAGCGAGCAATGCCCTTTACGAAGCCCAGAACGCCCTGCCTCCCGGATCCCGGCAACCGTCCTGGCATCTCGAGCGGAATACGCCGGTGAGGGTCGTGGTGATCGCGGGATTCCCCCTGCCGGGAGGCCAAAAAGCGCCATGACGCTCGACGATCTTTTTCGACAGGTGGAAATCTGCCGGGCCATCGAAAATCATTTGAACGCCACATTCCTGGAGCGGACCGATGTCATTCGCATGGCGTTCCTGGCTCTCTTGAGCCAGGAACACGTCTACCAGATCGGCCCTCCCGGAACAGGCAAGAGTCTTCTCGTACGGACGATGGTGGAACAGATTTCCGGGGCGAGTTACTTCGAGACCCTCCTGCACGGAGAGGTCTCCCTTTCCGCTCTTTCCTCCGCCCCGGGGTTCCGGGAAGCCCAGGTCGTTTTTCTCGACGAGGTGTTCCGGGCACCGAAGAATACCCTTCTGGGGCTTTTACCGGTTCTGAACGAACGGATCATCTATTCACCGGCCGGAAAACATCTCCCTCTGCTCACCCTTTTTGCTGCGAGCAACCAGAATCCGTCGCCGGCCGATGCCCTGGATGCCTTCTACGACCGATTCACCTATCGATCTCTCGTCCGACCCATCCGTTCCGGAGAAAACTTCCTGAAACTCCTTCTCGCGTCGCACGAGCCGCCCGGCACCGGCATCCGGGCACTGAACATCCTCGAACTTACCGGATGCCGACGGTCGATCGAAACCAACGTCCATCTGGACCCTTCGGCCCGCGAAGGATTCCTGTTCCTGCGGGACCGCCTGAATCGCGAAGGAATTGTGATTTCGGACAGACGATGGAAAAAAGTGCTCCTGGCCGCCCGGACGATCGCCGCCTATTCCTTTTCGGAATCAGTCAATTCCCGACATCTTCGGGGCCTGTCCTGCGTCCTCTGGTCGTACCCTCCCGAGATCCGGAACATCGACCGGATTCTGGGGGAGATCGCCTGAAAAATCCCCCCCAAACGATTCCGATGAGGAAAAATTCCTCCATTTTTTCTTGACCTTGTCTTGACCAAAAGTTGACCAAAGAGAAGAAGACAAAAGATCGACAAGGACTAAGAGAATTTCCTCACAGAGTTTTCCACAGATGATCCCCGGAAGGCTGGGGAAGAAATCGCCTGGAAATCATATATCCGAAGTGTGTTTTTTGAGGCGGTAGAGGCCGCGCCTTTCCCGTTCGACCAGATGGGAGCGTCGGAGGAGCGCCACGCGGATGGCATTTTTCAGGTCCGCCGAATTCTGTTCGCCCAGATCCGTCCGGATTTTCTCCGCCAGTTCGTCGAGACCGAACGGACGGTCTTCCGATTGGAGGATCCCGATGGCCAGATCCCCGATCGGTCGGGAGGAAGAGACGCTTCCCGAGACCGGAGAAAGGAAGGAGGAGGGGATCTCCCCTGTGGTGTCCGGAGACGTGCGGGGAGGCTTGGGAGTCTCCGGGGGATCGGGGGAGAGAAAGTCCTCCAGGGCCGTTTGAATCTTTTTGAGTTTCCCCAGGTCCCGTTCGAGTCGCACGATTTCTTCGCGCAACCCGGAAAGAAAATCGATTGTCCGTTCGGAAAAAGCCATGCGTCCTCCCGTGCGAAAGCTGTACGGAAAGTCTAACGGGGTCCTCCGGACAAATGCAAGGACACAAAGACAGGCGTCCGATACGCCAAATAATTGGCGTATCAGACACCGCATCCATAACTTCAGGTTTAAAAATTAAAGAATTATTTTATAACAGGATATGAAAACAACAAGCGTGGATTTCTGAATCCGGGAAACCGCGGAAGCCCTCCTTGTCTGCGCACCATTTCGATTTGGGATACACTGAGACATGTCCGATGACCGGAAACGATTCCATCAAACCCGCACGCTTTACGTACAAATTCCCTTCTGCCCGGAGCGGTGCGATTACTGCAGCATTCCCGTCTCTCTTCGGCCCGATCGTGCATCCTCGTACGTCCAGGCCCTCTTTCGGGAGAAGAAAAGACTCGAAGAGCGGGAAGATCTCTCCGGCGTCGAAACGCTCTACATCGGAGGCGGAACGCCAACCATCCTGCCCCCCGAACTCCTGGGAAAACTGATCGACGGGCTCCGGAAGAACCTCCCCCCGCTAAAGGAGATCACGGTCGAATCCCGGCCGGACACCCTGTCCCCTGACATTCTCCGTCTTCTCCAGTCCGCCGGGGTCACACGATTGTCCGTCGGGATGGAAGCGGTCACCTCTGAACAGATGCGATTCCTGGGGCGTACGATAAAACCGTTCCATTTCGTACGATTCATGCATTCCGTACGGAATGATTTCCGGGGACAACTGTCGATGGATTTTATCGCCGGAGGAGACGGTTTTGAGGCGGACGCCTTTCTCCGGGAGGCCAGAACCCTTCTTTCGGAGGGTCTGGAGCATCTTTCCGTCTATCCCTTGACGGTGGAAGAACAAACGCCCCTGAAAGATCGCCTGAGGCGAAAAGCGATTCCTTCCGACACCGAAGAAAAAGCGGGAATCCTTTGGAACGCCGTCGTTCCGGAGCTGTCCTCCCTGGGATGGATTCGTTACGAAGTGGCCAATTTTTCCCGTTCTCCCGAAACCGTCTGTCAACACAATCATCGGGTGTGGCAGGGATACGACTATGCGGGACTGGGGGCCGGAGCTCATCAGAGGATTCG
>JAKAYA010000077.1 GCA_021826965.1 Nitrospirota bacterium | reverse complement strand
CAAGGACTGGAGCATCATGGCGACTTATGTCGTGGGGGATCTCCACGGCCAACACCATCTTCTCCTCGAACTCCTTGACCGGGTGCGATTTGATTGTTCTTCCGACCGACTGATCAGCGTCGGAGACGTCATCGACCGTGGAACGGACACCGGGCTTCTCCTGGAAATGCTTTACGACGGATTCCGGGCCGGATGGTTTTCTGCGATCAAAGGGAATCACGAAGAGCTGCTTCTGGCCTACCGGATGTTTCCCGAGCGCTATGGCTCCGATTATCTGGATCCGGGATTCGGTGGTCGTCCGACCATCCAGGCGATCAGGCAATCCGGAAAAGGAGAAGAGATCGTGGAATGGATCCGGACGTGGCCGCTTTTTCTGGAGACGGAGGGGTTCATCCTGGTTCACGCCTCTCTTCCCCGAATCCGGGGAAGCCAGTTCGGGGATCCCGACCTCTGTCCCCGGCGTCTGGACGGGCAAACCGGTTTTCATACCTGCCTTTGGGCGCGACCGCCCGAACTGTACCCCTCTTTCGACCAGCGGGAGGTCGTTTCCGGCCACAATATCGTCTCCCGGCCGGGGATGGTAAAGGCGGGACTGATCCTGATCGACACGGGAGCCTACAGAAGCGGTGTCCTTACGATGCTGAGGCTGGAAGACCGCACCTACCATCAGGTCCAAGGAAAACCGCGGGTCCTGAACTGAACGTCCGGCCAGCCTGCCGGAAGCCCCCTATCCTTCGGACAAAAGGTCTTTCGCGGCCCGGACGCCGGAACCAAAAGCCCGGGCGACAGAAATGCCTTCCAGGTAATTTCCCGCCAGTCGAAGTCCGGGAGGAAGCTTTTTCCGAATCGTCCTTACCGTCTCCTCATGACCGAGAACATATTGGGGAATCGCTTTTTCCCAACGATGAATCCGGAAAAATTCGGGCGCTCCGGTCACCCCCAGGAGTTCTGCCAACTCCTTCCGGACGATCCGTTCCAGGTCTTCATCGAACGCTTGGGCAAGCTTCTGTCCGGTCATCCCGCCCACAAAAACCGTGAGAAGGACCTTCCCTTCCGGAGCCCGGCCGGGAAACAGGGACGAAGAAAAGATCACACCCAGGACCTTCCGGTTTTCCGCTGTCGGACAGAGAAGGCCGAACCCGTCCAGCGGGTGGAGCACCTGTTCCCGGCCATACCCGGCGTAAACGACTGTCACCGGGGCATAAGGGATGGCGCTCAGCTCGACGGAAGGACCATCGGGGTCCCCTTCCAGAAGTTCTGCCGCATGAAGGGCGGACGTCGCCAGAACAAGTCTGCGGGAGGTCATGTAGTATTCCGTTTCGTCGTACATCAGGGCCACCCGGAATCCTTCATCCAATCGGGTGTATTTGACGACGTCGACATTTGTTCCCACGTCCTCGCCCAGTTTTTTCCCTATCGCTTCCACAAGGTCCGACATCCCTCCCGAAAAGGAGAAAATTCCCCGGGGGGTGTGACCGGATGGCTCCTTTCGTCTTTTCAGAAATGTTTTGAGTCCGCCGCGGAACAGGCCTCCGTGTTCTTTTTCAAGGCGGACGAGAAGCGGAAAGGCCGCGTCGACGGAGAGGAGATCCGGATGGGAAGCATAGACGCCCTTGACGAAGGGGTCGATGAAATATTGCAGGACTTCTTCTCCCAGTCGCCTCCGGACAAAATGGGACAGGGTCTCCTCCGGCCCTCCAGTCCGGGCCGGGACTCTCCATTCGCGCAAGACGTCCAGCCGCCCCCGCCAGGACAAAAGGGGTGTCCGCAAGAAGGCCCAGGGAGAGAGAGGGAGGGGAACCGGTTTTCCGGATTTGACGACGAACCGATTTTTCGACACGGTCGAAGCCGACAGAATCCCGGACATAAGGTCCGGGTCACCAAAAACGGCGTCGATGTCGTCGTCCGGACGGACCATCAGGCTGTTCGGGCCGAACTCGAGAAGATAGCCCTGGTCCCGTACCGACCGGATTGCTCCTCCCAGATAACCGCGGGACTCGAGAAGCCGGACGTCTTGCCCTTTCTCCTTGAGCGTCAGTGCCGCCGCCAACCCCGAGATTCCACCTCCCACAACCAGCGTATCGCAATCGAATCCTGCCACATCACCTCCCGGACAACCGATCTGTTGGGTACCCGGAGATTCCCTCCTCCGGCATTTGCCCTCTTCACCACTCTGTGGCCTATAATGAAGGCAGGAAAAGGATTTTTGCAATCCATCGAATTTTCCATCGTCGGGGGAGCACTTTCCCGGCATCACACCCTCGAGGGGCGGTTCCCCCATAACTCTATTCGGAATATCGGAGGGATTTCCCGATGGACCTGTTCTTCCTGGGGTTTTTCTTCCTGTTGTTCTTTCTGTGGACCATCCATGCCCTGACACATGGGGACGCCCGAAGCGCCGCAGGAAAAACGTTCCGGAGACTGATGCTGTTCCTCTCCCTTTTTTTCCTGATCGTGACCACCGGGTTTGAGCTGAGCCGGCAATGGCCTGATCTGACCTTCCGGCCCCCCGGGTATTACATGACAATGCCCCATGATACAGGTCCGTAACCGGGAACGATACGCGAAAACCCTCGCCGCAGGTCGAATCGGCAAAGGGAACCCCTCGGGACGGGTTCCCTTTGCCGATGAATCTTCTTATACTTTAAAAAACCGAAAAGAGAAGATACTCTTCCGATCCTAGTCCCGACGGGGTAAGAAAAGAATGCCCCACGGAACAGGCAAAAACAAATAAGGACAGACTGTTGGACGGAATCAGCACCAGCCCCTCTCCGGAATCCAAGCCTCTCTGGTATGTTTTCCTGCTCATGTCGATCGGACTCGGGGCCGAAGCCTGGGGATTCGTCCTGATCAAGAAGGGTCTCCTCGAACATCCTTCAACAGGAAACTTTCTCAGCGCGCCCCACATGGCGGCCATCTTTCTCCAGATCCTGTCGACCCCTCTCGTCCTTCTGGGGACCGCTCTCGAGGCCCTGCATTTTGGGGTATTGATGGAACTCCTGTCTTTCGGGGAGGTTTCATTCATCATTCCCCTGACTTCCGTCGGCTACGTCCTGACACCCCTGACCGCCCTTTTCCTCCTCCACGAATCGATTCCCCCCGCTCGGTGGGCGGGGATCCTTCTGGTTTGCGCCGGCGTCTTCGTCCTTCTCCGGTATAAAAGCCCGTCGTGAAAAAACGCCGTTTCCGCCTCCGCTATCTCTGGGTCCGTTTCCTCGACGAAACCCGGCGCATCAACCGGTTCTGGCGCGTCCTGATCCTTGCCCTCGTCATCGGTGTCGTCACGGGACTTCTCGTCTACCTCCTCGAATCCGTCGTCTACGAGCTCCTGTTCCTGACGCTCTACAACACCTACTTCAAAAACGGGATCATCGTCATCCTGATTCCCATGATCGGAGTGCTTCTCACCCGGCTGATCCTGGTCTGGGGCAAGACGGACGGGATGGGCGGAACGGAAGAGGTCGTCAAGAGCTATCACGAGTTCCGGGGCCGTCTTCCCCTTTCCCGGACTCCCTACAAGATTCCGGCCTACATCACCACTCTGGGGTTCGGGGGAAGCGCCGGTCTCGAGGGCGCATCGACATATCTTGGCGGCATGGTCAGTTCCATCGCTGAAAAAATCATGGAAAAACTGAATATCCCGTTCGAAGAGCAGCGCACCCTGCTCCTTGCCGGCGCCGGAGCAGGCCTGTCCGCGATGTTCAAGGCTCCGCTCACGGGAACGATTTTCATTCTGCAGGTCCCCTACAAAAGCGACCTGGCGCCAAACGCCCTGATCCCGACCCTTGTGGCATCCGTTTCCAGCTACATCGTCATGGTGACCCTGAAGGGGACTCACCCCCTTTTCAGCATGGCCAACAAGGCCGACTTCCACATGAACGACATGCTGTCCGTCATGGTGATCGGACTGGTCTGCGGCTTTCTGAGCAAATACTTCCTCCGGTTCTACCGGATGACAAAAACGTGGTTTTTGAAGGGACCGGCCCGCCTGACCTCGAGAAACGTCCTGGCAGCTCTGATTCTGGGTGTCACGGGGTATCTCGCGACGCTTCGCTTCGGAGAAGCCCTTCCGCTGGGCCCCGGTTACATTTTCATCCAGTATCTTCTTTCGGTTCCGGATACCTTCATCAACCTCCTGATGCTCCTTCTCCTCAAAATGGCCGCCGTGATTTTCACGTTTTCCGCCGGCGGCATGGGTGGCTCCTTCTTCCCGCTTCTGTGTCTCGGGGCCGCGACCGGGGGAATCATCTCGAACGTGGCCCACATCCAGCCATTCGACTTCGGCGTAGTCATGGGCATGGCCGGCTTCCTCGCCGCCGGATACAAGACGCCGCTCGCCGCCGTGGTGTTCGTCGCAGAATCCACCCACAGTTCCGGTTACCTGATCCCGGGACTGATCTGCACGGCTTTCAGCTACATCGCTTCCGGCGCATCGTCGATCTCTTCCCAGCAGCGGGAGCGGGAGGACATCCATCTGTCCCGACGCTTCCACCTGAAGATCACCAACGCCATGCTCCGCCAGATCATTTTCATTCCGTCGAACATTACGGTCGACGACTTTCGCCAGTACTACCTGCTCAAGTATTTTTACCGGACCTATCCGGTGCTGGACGAGAAAAAGGCTCTGGTCGGCATCATATCCGTCTACGATATCGACCGGATCCCCGAAGAGGAATGGAAGAAGCTCAAAGTGTCGGATGTCATGGTCACGCCGGTCATCACGGTGACCCGGGACGAAACCATCCAGGACGCGGTCCAGAAGATGAACCGGTACGATCTCGACTTCTTGCCGGTGGTTTCGGAAAAGGATCCGAAAGAACTGATCGGAGGCGTGACCCGGACCGGGATCTTCCAGGGCGAGTGGTCCATCGTCGCGGCATAATCCCTCTTGAAACCGTCGGGTTTTTTCGATAAGCTTCCCAAGTTGTTCCGACCTTTCGCGCCTGTAGCTCAGTCCGGACAGAGCATCGGATTCCGGTTCCGAGTGTCGGGAGTTCAAATCTCTCCAGGCGCGCCATATCTGCCAATGATTCCTGATTAGACCCCCTCACAAAACCCAATGAATTCAAGATTCTCTGAGGTTTCCCCTCTAGAGATGCTTGTATTTTCTTTGTCTCCTCAATCAGAAGAATTCGCAAAAATGAATTTTTGGGAAAGTTTTGGGAAAGTGCGTCCCGATTTCATTCATTTTAAAAATCTTGAAGTACAATCCTTTTAGGACTTTTGGGAGGGTTTTGGATGGGATCTATCATAAGGCGGGGCAATTACCAGTATCAGGCAAAAGTCAGCCGGTTTCGGAATGGCCAGAGGTTTTTTTATGAAACCAGAACATTTGAAACGAAGGAAGAAGCCAAGGCGTGGGTTACAGAAGTCGAATCGAAGCTGAATTCTGGAACATACGTTTCCCGAAGGGAAACCGAATCGACGACCCTGGAAGAAGCTCTTGATCGATACAAGCAGGAGATTTCATCTTTAAAGAAGGCTATGTTGCCGTTTCATGTTGCAAGCATCCTGATCAGGTGTAGGCTTGATTCAGGAGGTGATTCCCATGAAGAAACCTACATTCCAACGATATCTTCGAGCTGTTGGCT
>JAKAYA010000076.1 GCA_021826965.1 Nitrospirota bacterium | reverse complement strand
ACGAATTTGGTATAATGGGCCACGGTCTGTCCTCCTGTATTTTGGCTCTGGATTGTGAGTGGATCTCAACCTTCACAGTCTAATCCACGCTGTGCAGGTTGGACAGACCGTCCTTCATATTGTCTACTGGAATTCTCCGGCCCCTGGATTTGTCGACAATTCCTTTCAGATGAATTTGAATCTCACCTGGACTCTTCTGCCTTCCTGAGTGCCCATCAGAATTTCCTTCTGAGCAATCTGATTTATGGAACAGGGCCCTGAAGCTGCGAATGCGGAGGGAAAACGGGATAGTAAAACAGAAAACCCCTTGTCGTCTTGTGTAAAATGCCAGGTGTCCAGGACAACCATTTACAATCCGATGGGTGAAACGAACGAAAGGGGTCTGTTCGTCAATCCTGTGCAAATAGGCTCCGTTCCAAGAACATTACAGGGATTCAACCGGCATATCCGAGATGTCAGGATCCGTTTTTGACCCGATTTACGGACTTGATGTCCGCAAATCGAGGGTATAGGCTTGGAATGAGCGGGGGGAAATGCCTGAGCACGAGTTCTGTTTCAGCTTAGCCTGAAAGACGGTGCCGTGTTTCTTCCTGCCTCGGGAGGATCTTCAATGCGGTACATTGGACGAAAGTTTGTTTTGGGAATGATTTTTCTGGGACTTGCCCTCACGCTTTCAGCCTGCGCGCACAACAGGGTCACGCTGGGTTTTACCCCCTTGTCCGGAAAAGACCTGCAACCCTTTCCTTCGAGAGAACTGGTGGTCACGACCTTGGCGGACCATCGGTTTCGACTCTATTCCTTCACGGCCAACGACATGCCGGATATAGTCGGATGGGGGCAGGGCACCGGGACGCTCTATACCCCGGAAAATATCCCCGCGCATGTTTCGCGCGCTCTGGCCGACCAGTACCGGAGCCTGGGCATGCGCGCCCGGTACGATCCGGCGCTGAAATGCCGGGTGGAAACGTCGTCGGACGGACGAACCAGGGTGACGCTGAAAGGCGCGACGCCCTCGTCTCCCACGATTTTGTGCGGGGCAATCGAAGATTTTCAATTCCAGATCGAGCATCCGATGGTCGGATTCGGACCCGAAATTTCCACTTACGATATGGCGGCCGGCGCAACTCTGAAGGCTCAGGTTTCCCTTCATCTCTACCTGGTTGATCCCCAGGACGTCCATGTCCTGTGGTCCGGAATTGTCCGTCAGGCAGAGGGGGAGAAAAACATCCACCCGCCTCATTTGAATGAGCAGGGTGTTTCCTTGCTCGAAAAGACCCTGGCGAAAACGATCGTCACATCAGCCAGGGAGTTCTCTTCCTCGATCGAGTAAAGGCCACCTGTGTTCTTCTCTGTCCCCCGAGACTCAATGGCCGGGGGGACAGAAATCCTTTCCGGGCGAGGTCAGGACATTCTTTCGGCTTCCCGGGTATGGCGGATCCGGCGAGCCGGATGTTTTCTTCTGCTCCGGCATTTCCACTTCGGTGACGTGGGATCATCGTCCATGCGAGGCCTCTGTCTTGTGCGGAAACCCATTTATCGGTAAAGGGTTCGAAGACGCGTTCCCGAATCTCGCGCCAGGTCGTTCCCTGCCTCTCTTCTCACGGCGCATTGAAGGTGTCTTTCCGTACCCATATTTTGATCTTGTCCAGGGAGAACAATCTGAAAGTCCCGGGTCTTCCGGAGGGCTATTTCGACCCGGACAATATTCGTACAGAAAATTCTCCCCGGTCGACTGGATCCGGCACCGTTCGAAAATGTCCCGGAGCCCACGAAGCGGCCCGAATCATCCCGTACGCGGAGAAGGTCCAGAGTTCCGGGAGACCTCTCCGGCAATCCCAGTGTATTCGGAGCGATGTCGTCGCACCGGAAGAGGGCCATGGGTTCTGCCGGATCAACCTGAGTCCATCATAAAAAGACCGGGAGGAGTGTCTTGGAATCCGAGGGTCTCGTCGATCTTTCCCGTCTCCAGTTCGCGGTCACGGCCCTATATCATTTCCTGTTCGTTCCTCTGACTCTCGGTCTCGCCTATCTTCTGGTCATCATGGAAGCGGTGTATGTCATGACGGGAAAAGTGATCTACAAGGACATGACCCGGTTCTGGGGAAAGCTTTTCGGCATCAACTTCGCACTGGGGGTGACCACCGGGCTGACCATGGAGTTCGAATTCGGGACCAACTGGTCCTATTTTTCGCATTATGTCGGTGACATCTTCGGGACGCCCCTGGCTCTCGAGGGGCTGATGGCGTTCTTCCTGGAATCGACATTTGTCGGGTTGTTTTTTTTCGGATGGAATCGGCTTTCGAAATTCGGACATCTGATCGCGACTTTTCTCATGGCGACGGGGACGAACCTGTCCGCGTTGTGGATCCTGGTTGCGAACGGATGGATGCAGCGGCCGGTCGGGGCCCGCTTCGATCCGGTCACCATGCGGATGGAACTTGTGAGCCTCTGGAAAGTTTTCCTGAATCCGGTCGCTCAGGCCAAGTTTGTCCATACGGTCAGCGCAGGGTATGTCACGGCGTCTGTTTTTGTTCTGGGAATCAGCTCCTGGTATGTTTTGAAAGGAAGAAATCCGGATTTTGCCCGCCGGTCTTTCCGGATTGCCGCCGCATTCGGTCTGGCGAGCGCGGTTTCCGTGATCATTCTCGGAGACGAATCCGGCTATCTTGACGATATCGGACAAAAAACCAAGCTGGCTGCAATGGAAGCCATGTGGGAAACGGAGCCCGCTCCGGCAAGCTTCAACGTGTTCGCCATCCCTGACCAGAAAAATATGCGAAACGACTTTGTTGTCCGGATTCCATACGTTCTGGGGTTTATCGCGACGCGGTCCTACGATACGCCCATTCCCGGTATCCGGGAAATTGTCCGGACAAACGAAGCCCGGATCAAGAACGGGATCCAGGCGGTGACGGCACTGGATCGCCTTCGAAAAAATCCTTCCGATGCCGATGCAAGAAAAACGTTCGACGCGACGCAAAAAGATCTGGGGTTCGGCCTTCTGCTGAGGGAATATGTTTCCGACCCCGCTCGCGCGACTCCGGAGGAGATCCATCGGACAGCCCTTGCGACCATCCCGCGTGTGACGCCGATGTTCTGGTCCTTCCGGCTCATGGTCGGGCTCGGATTCGCCTTTTTGGCTCTGTTCGCCCTGGCCTTCTATTACTCCAGCCGAAACAATTGGGAGAACAAAATCTGGCTTCTGAAGTGGAGCCTTTATTTCATTCCCATGCCTTATCTCGCGAGCGAACTCGGATGGTTTGTCGCCGAATATGGCCGTCAACCATGGTCGATTTACGGGTTGCTGCCCACGTCCGATTCGGTGTCTGCGCTCCCGGTTTCGAGTGTGATTTTCTCATTGGGAGGATTTACGTTCTTTTACACCGTCCTTTTGATTGTGGAGATCGTCCTCATGTTCAAGTTTGCGCGGATAGGGCCGGCATGCCTCCAGACGGGACGATATGACGGAGAGAATCCTGCGGTCCTTCCCGGAACATCCTCCGCCGCGTATCCGGAGAGAGGCGGTCATGTTTGACTATGCGACACTGAAATTTCTCTGGTGGGGGCTGGTGCTTTTTCTCCTGACCGGGTTTGCCGTCACGGACGGATTCGACATGGGAGTAGGAGCCCTTCTCCCGTTTTTGGGGCAAACCGACATCGAACGCCGTGTCCTCCTGAACAGTATCGGTCCGCACTGGGAGGGGAACCAGGTCTGGTTCATTACGGCCGGCGGGGCCATTTTTGCGGCCTGGCCCCTGGTGTACGGGACCGCCTTTTCAGGGTTCTATTTCGCCATGATGCTGCTCCTGTGGTCCCTGTTCTTCCGTCCGGTCGGCTTCGACTACCGGAGCAAACTGGAAAACCCGTTCTGGAGATCGGTCTGGGACTGGGGGTTGTTTGCCGGAGGGGCCGTCCCGCCCCTGATATTCGGGATCGCCTTCGGAAATCTCTTCGAGGGGATCGGCTTTCGCTTCGGTCCCGAACTTCACGTTTTCTTCTCCGGTTCATTCTTCAATCTGTTTACCCCTTTCCCCTTGCTGTCGGGCGCGATCAGCCTGGTGATGGTCCTGATGCACGGAGCCGCTTATCTTGTCCTCCGAACCCAGGGCGAACTCCGGCGCCGGGCTGTCCGCGCATCGACAGGATTCGGGGTTCTTCTGGGGATCCTTTTCCCCCTGGCCGGGCTGGTTCTGCAACGTTTCGTCCCCGGATACCGGATCGTTTCCGGTGACGATCCGGAAGGTCTTCCAAATCCTCTGGCAAAGACCGTGGTCCGGGTATCGGGAGGTTGGCTGGAGAATTTTCGGGACCATCCGGCGTTATGGGGGCTGCCGGTCATGGTCTACCTGGGGATTGGCCTGACCCTTTGGGGGACGCGAAAAAATCATCCCCTCACGGGATTCGCGGGTTCGGCCCTTTCGAGCGGAGCGGTCATCGTGACGGCGGCGGTGTCCCTGTTCCCGTTTGTTCTGCCTTCCGCGCTGGACCCTTCGAGCAGCTTGACCGTCTGGGATTGCGTGTCGAGCCGCCTGACCCTTTTTCTCATGTTTTGGTCCACGGTCATTCTGACACCGGTCATCCTCTTCTATACCGGATGGTGTTACCGGATCATGCGCGGACCGGTGACGGAAGAGGCTATCCGAGACGACCGGCATTCTTTGTATTGAAGGACATCAAAGAGAAACTTCTGCGTCTGCGAAAAGGAGGATTCATGTGGTATTTTACCTGGTTCATCGGTGTCACGATGGCCGTCTTGCTTGCGGTCATGCACGCCTTGTGGCTGGAGGTCCAGGAAGACGATGCCCTTCTCCGGGAAAAGACCCGGACAGACGGGGGAACAAGGGCCCGGTGAGTCCGGCCGAAGGTCTTTGCTCCCGATTGTTATCGGGAGGTGTTTCCGGAAAACACGTCCGAAAAGGTCCTGCCAGGGATGCCCATTCAGGAAGACGGAAATCGAAGTCCGAAATCAGAGCGAAGGACCCGGGACAAGCAGATTTCCCGCCGTTAGGGCAGAGGTGACCCGGAATCCGTTTACGAGCCGGGGTTCGTTTCCCGTTTGCCAAAGAGAGGAGGTCTTTCGGGGGGGTGATCGGCGACAATAGGCGCTAAAAGTTCCCCGAACTCCTCCGCCGGGACGAACGCGGTCCCGGCGTGAAATCAAAAGGGTTTTTTTCAGGCGTTCCTTTGGTCATATCCCATGAGCTTCAATTTCAAAAATCAAATCCGAACGTCAGAGGGAAGTAAAGAGAATTGCCACCATAGAATCCGGGATTGGCAAGCCAGGCAATCTTGGCTTCCAGCGTGATGAAGCGGATATTCACCCCGACGCCGGCATCGGCATAAAAGGATCCTCCTGTATTGACAGGAATGGAGCCGCTCGCGTTCTCGACCCCGGAATTCGCCGTGACGGCATATCCGATATCCACAGGGGCATAGAGGAAATAGTTCTGGCTTCCGAAGATCTTGAAGACAGGACCGATCGTGATCGGGGCGTCCCCGAAAAACGGGCCATCCTTGATATTGGAATACCCGTTTGTAAAAACGTTGGCCTGAACAAGTATCCTCGCGGCGATTCTCTCCGAAAACCAGTACTCCG
>JAKAYA010000075.1 GCA_021826965.1 Nitrospirota bacterium | reverse complement strand
ACCGTTCGGGATCCGTTTTTTTCGGTCCGTCCGGAAAACGACCTTCTGAAGGTTGGAAAGCGGTTCTATTGTCGCATCCATTCGGTAAAAATTGCGCAATGAGAGTGTGCTCTGTTCCGGCAAGCCTTTGGGCGGGGCCTTTGTTTTATATAGTGGGGTATAGTACTATGCGAAGGAGAGAGATTCCTTCAGCACAGGTGCAGTCGATTTTGCATATATCTGAAAGGGACGATGAAAATTCTCCATGGAATCCTGCCTGATGGAGAATTGATGGGGCTTTCCTCGGAAAGGTTTTTGAGAATGAGATGGATTTTCGGGGTACTGGAGGCCCTAGCAGGTGCTTTCCTGATTAATTTTCCCATGAATGCCGGCATGGCTGGTGCCGGGACACTTCCGTCCATGGGGACTATCATCGAACTTTCTCCCCGGACCGTTCAATCTCTCGGCATTGGTTCTCACCTCTACGGTCCCCGGCATGGCAATCATCGCATTCATGTTTCCGGCGTTGTTGCTCTGATCGACGACAGGGTCAGTTATGTGACCGTCCGGTCGCTGGGGGTCAGCAACCAGATTTTTGGCCGGGTTCGTAAGGTCTATGCCGATACAGGAGATCATGTCGTGAAGGGGCAGCTATTGGCGACCCTCTTCAGTCCGGATTATCTCGAAGCCCAGCAGGAGTACCTGCAGTCGATCAAACTCGCGTCCGTCAGCGGGAAAGACCCCTCCAGCCAGGATTTGTCCCGAAAGATCATTCAGGCCGCGGTCATGAAACTTGTCAATCTCGGAGTGGCCCGACCGGAGATCGATCGTCTCCGGAAGACTGGTCTCTTGGCCCGCTACCTCAAGATGCGTGCAGACCTGGATGGCTATGTTCTTGTCAAGAACGCCATTGCCGGACAAACCGTCTATTCGGGGGACCGGCTCTTCACGATCGGGAACATGGACTGGATTCGTGTGAACGGACATGTCTACCAGCAGGACATGGAAGGTGTCCGGGTCGGTGACCGGATGGAGGTCCGGATACCGGAGTCGGACACGCGGATGCGGGGTCGTATCATCTATATCAGTCCGATGGCAGATCCCAAGACCCGGACCGTGCTCGTCCGGGGAATCTTCAAAAACCGTCATCTTCTTCTTCGCCCGGGCATGTATGTATCCGTCCACCTCTTCGTTCCGTACAAAGGACAGCACCTCTGGGTACCACGAGAAGCCGTATTCCTGGAACGGGGACATGCGGTTCTCTTCGTGGAACGTTCGAAAGGGAAGTACGAAATGGTTCGGGTCCATGCCGGTCACTCGGAATCGGGAATGGTGCCGGTTCAAGATCACCTGCCTCCTTCCGTCCGGATCGTGGACCAGAACGGTTTCTGGCTCAAGGCACAGTTCGAAAAAATGACAAGCCGCTCCACCGTCGATCCATGAACACACGTTTTTTCTCCAGGATCCTCGACAACCGGCTTCTCGTCGTTCTTCTTGTCCTGCTTCTGTCCTCTGCCGGGGTCCTTTCCCTGCAGTCTCTCGCCATCGATGCCTTGCCGGATGTCTCTCCCGTTTCCGTGACCGTTCTGACGGAAGCGCCTGGCATCGCTCCGGTGGAAATCGAAAAGCAGATCACAAATACGATTGAAACCGAGATGAACGGCTTGCCGGGTGTCATCCTGATCCGGTCCAAAACGCTGTTCGGGCTCTCTTCCGTCACGATTGTGTTTCGAAACAATGTGGATATTTATCGGGCAAGGACGCTTGTCATGGAGCGGTTGTCCGAATCCCGTACCACTCTGCCGCCCGGAGTCTCTCCCACTTTGGGCGCCGTGTCGACACCGACGGGAAATATCTTCCGGTATACGCTGGAAGGTCCGGGTGTCGACCTGATGAAACTTCGCACCTATCAGGACTGGATCGTGAAAAGGACACTCCTGACGGTGCGCGGGGTGGCCGGGGTCCTTTCCTATGGCGGATTTGTCAAGGCGTATTTTGTCAATGTCGACCCCTACCGGTTACTGGGCTTTCATCTTTCCCTCGATCAGGTGTCGATGGCGTTGTCGACGAATAACGAAAATGTCGGGGGAGGGTATATTGATGTCGGAGGGGAGTCTTATATTGTTCGCGGGATCGGGAGGATTCGTTCCCGACAGGACATTGAATCGATTGTTGTGGCGACCCGGCAGGGCGTTCCTGTTCTGATCCGGGATATTGCATCCGTCAAGGTGCTACCGGAAGTGCGTCGCGGAAATGCCCTGGCCGGGAATCGCGAGGTCGTCAAGGGAACTGTTGTCATGCTGCGGGGCGAAAATGCCCTGGATGTTCTGGGCCGCCTCAAGTCCAAAGTGCATGAGATCAACACCCACCTTCTTCCGGATCACGTCCGCATCCATGAATATTACTCTTCGGCGCCACTGATTCTGAAGGCCATCCATACGGTCATCCATGCTCTTCTCGAAGGGATCGTCCTGGTCATCCTCATCCTGATCGTATTTCTTGGAAGGGTCTGGGCCGCTTCCGTCGTTGCCATTACCCTTCCGGTTTCGATTCTGGTGACATTTTTTCTGATGCAGCGTCTCCATATGGCGGCGGATCTGATGTCCATGGGCGGAATCGTCATCGGAATCGGGATGATGGTCGACGCATCCATCGTCATGGCGGAGAATATCGAGCGTCATCAATGGGAGCGGGGAATTCCCCTGGGGAAGGAGGAAATCGCCTGGGCTTCGGGAGAAGTTGTGCGTCCGATCCTGTTTTCCATTGCCATCATTTCCTCGGTTTTTATCCCGATTCTTTTTTTGCCGGGAATTCCGGGAAAAATGTTTTCTCCCATGGCGACGGCGATTCTTCTGGCGCTGGGGTCTTCCCTGATCCTTTCCCTGACTTTTGTTCCTGTCATGATGAGTTTTTTTCGCAATGGCAAAACTGGCCGGATGGAAAAATTCGGGGAGACTCTCTTTCATTTCATTCAGAAGACATATGTTGCGTTGCTGAAGAAGCTGCTTCCCCGGGGGCGTTCGGTCATTGCCGTAGGAATCGTTTTTGTCGGACTTGCCCTGTGGGTGTTTTTCCGGACCGGCACGGAATTCATTCCCGTCATGGACGAGGGTTCAATCCTGGTGCTGGCCGATCTTTGGCCCTCCGCGTCGATGGCGGAAACGACCCAGGCCAGCCGGGTCATCAACCGGATCCTGTTGTCCTTCCCCGAAGTGGAGATGACGCAGTCCCGGATCGGGAGGGCACAGTCTGGTACGGATACGGATGTTCCTTCTCATACGGAAATTTTTGTTCAGCTTCGTCCTCGGAAAGAGTGGCCTTCCGGATTGTCGAAGCCGGAACTGGTACGCCAGATCGAACGACAACTGGACGATACCCTTCCATCTGTTTCCTTCGACCTCTCTCAGCCGATACAGGAGCGAATTGACGAGATGGTCTCCGGAGTAAAGGCCATGGTGGCTATAAAAGTGTTCGGAGACCAGCTGAAGACCCTTTCCTCCTATTCGGAAAATCTTTCCGGTCTTCTCAAACATGTGCGGGGCGTCTATTCCGTTACCGTTCAGCGGATCACAGGGCAGCCCTACATCGATATCCGCATCGACCACGCCGCTCTGGCCCAGTATGGACTGAGCGTTTCGGCGGTCAACCGCATTGTTTCGATGGGCATTGGTCCGGACGGGATCACTTCGCAGGTGATCAAGGGGGTGCGACGCTACAATCTGCATATCCGGTTCCGGCGAAAAGACCGGATTTCCATCGGCCGGATCCGTTCCATTCTGATCACGACCCCGAAAGGAGTGACAGTTCCTCTTGGTCAACTTGCCGTCATCCGGAAAGTGATCGGTCCATCCAGGATCTTTCACGAAAACGGGAGCCGGCTCATGATGGTCCAGTTCAATATCCGAAACCGGGCGACCAGTCATGTTGTGGCGGAGATCAGGGAGAAAATCAAAAAGCGTTTGCCGGTCCCGACAGGGGTCCGACTGGA
The DNA here is from genome assembly GCA_021826965.1 of Nitrospirota bacterium. Lineage (GTDB taxonomy): Bacteria > Nitrospirota > Leptospirillia > Leptospirillales > Leptospirillaceae > Leptospirillum_A. Next base: position 1,666 of record JAKAYA010000075.1, on the reverse strand, counting down.
GTACGGAGGGGAGTTCCAGAATACCCGGATCACACTGGACCGGTTGCGCATCCTGCTCCCGCTGGCCTTGATACTCGTTTTTATTCTATTGTACGGGAATTTCGGGTCTCTCTTGTATACTTTTCTCATCTTGCTGAACATTCCCTTTTCCCTGGTCGGTGGGGTTCTGGCGCTCCGAAGTTTTGGAGAATATCTGAGCGTTCCCGCTTCCATCGGATTTATCGCTCTTTTTGGTGTGGCCATTCAGAACGGGGTTCTGCTACTGTCTTTTGCCCAGGAAGCCCAGCGCCAGGGAGATTCGCCCGAACAGGCGATCATTCGGGCTGCCACCCGTCGGGTGCGCCCGGTCATGATGACGGCTCTGGTCGGTTCTTTGGGAATCCTGCCACTGCTTCTCTCTCACGGTACTGGCGCGAATGTGCAAAGGCCGCTGGCAGCGGTGGTGACGGGAGGGATTTTCAGTTCTACTCTTATGACTCTACTGGTCCTTCCTTCGGTCTACCTTCTCGCCATGCGCATCCGGGGGAATCCGGGGGCCTCCTGAACCGTTATTTGTCTTGGGTACGATTGTTGCTCCTCTTCCCTGAGTGTATCGACTTGGTGGACCTTTTCGGTTGGAGGTGCCGGATGAAGTCTGTTTGCGTGATTCAGCATGTCCCTTTTGAAACCCCGGGTGTTCTTTCCGATATTTTTCTCGAGAAGAAATTCTCCGTTAAAACAGTCGAAGCTCCCTTTCTTCGAGAGCTTCAGGAGGAAGATCTGAGACCGGACATTCTGGTTGTGATGGGGGGACCGATCGGGGCCTATGAGGAATCCTCTTACCCGTTCTTGATGGATGAACTGAAATGGATCGAGCGACATCTGGCAGGCGGTGGTGTTTTTTTGGGAATATGTCTGGGGAGTCAGCTTCTGGCCAGAGTTCTGGGGGCTCGGGTGTACCCCGGAAAGGAGAAGGAGATCGGGTGGTGTCCGCTGACGTTGAGCGAAGCGGGGCAATCTTCGCCGCTCAAAAGCCTGGAAGGACATTCTGTCCTCCACTGGCACGGCGATACCTTCGATCTTCCGGAGTGCTCAATTCTCCTTGCTTCGACACAATCCTATCCCAATCAGGCCTTTTCTTTCGGAAAACGCGTCCTGGGGCTTCAGTTTCATCTCGAAGTGACACCCAGAGATCTCGAGAGATGGTATGTCGGACACGCTTCCGAAATCTCCGGCATACCGGATATGGATGTCGCCTCTCTGAGGATGCAGGGAAAAAAACAGGCAGGAGAGCTTCTTCCTGTTGCCAGGGCTGTTTTCCGGGAGTGGCTGGACGGTGCATTGACCCCGTAGACGGAACTCTCGAAACAGAAAGAATCCGAAGGCCTTGCCGGAAATCCTGTGTCACAGGTCTTGGTGTGTGTCTTAATGAGCAAAGCGGATGCTTCGGCAGAGTGAAGAATCGTGTTTTTGGCCCTCCCAAGAAAGGCGCTTGACAGGGGAGGAGGAAAGTCCTATAAGTAAAAGCCCGCCACGGAGCCGGTCAAACGGGGAAGAGGCGGGGGGGTTGACAGAGCCGGGCCGGATGAGTAGACTGGCAAGGTTGCTCGGGAACGGAAACGTTTTCGGGACGACCCGAACGCAACACGGTACGACGCGGATCATTGACAACTAAATAGGAGCAGCA
>JAKAYA010000074.1 GCA_021826965.1 Nitrospirota bacterium | reverse complement strand
GCCGACGCGGATATGACCCTGCGCCATCCAGAAGGCCGAGATGAACCAGGGGTTTCCGGGGACGCCGGCATCTTTCGACGGAGGAGACAGATAATACATGTCGCCTTCGTAGCGGGCAAATCCTCCCACGGGGCCCGGAACGGCGAGACGGCTTTCGAGCCGGGAGAGGAGTAACGTCGCCAATTGCTGTTCTTCCGGAACGGACATGTCGAGAAAGCCGGTCTCGAAGAGTGTCATTCCGCTGATATCCGGGGTCGGATCGCGGCGGACAATCTTTCCGTCGTCGATATCGACCGAACGCAGGAAGAATCCTTCGGAAGGGTCCCTCATCAACTGCAGGACGCCCTGTTTGATTTCGTTCGCCGCCTTGATGAAGGAGTGGCAGAGGGGAATGTCTCCGAACGAGCCGGAAAAATAGGCGGCGCCCATCAAGCCGGCCCAGGAGAGGGCGGCCGTGTGCAGGAAAGTCCCGTGCCGTTCTTCCCACAGGTCGTATGAGGCGAGCGGAAGTCCGGTGGTCAGGTCCCGGTAGTCCCGGAGAAAAATGCCAGCGGGCTTGATGAGTTTTTTGTAAAGCGGTGTGATGAAATCAAAATCCCGGTCGATCAGGAAGTGTTCCTTCAGAGTCCAGAGAACGTATCCGGTTTCGTCTTCCTGGATCGGGAGCTGATAGTCCCCGTCGCGGATCCAGGGATGCCAGGAAGATGCCAGAGACCCGTCCAGATTGTACTTGTGCAGGAAATACCCTTCCTTCTTCATGATGTCCCCGCAGAAATAAAAAAATCGGCGGGCCAGACCATGATACCCCGCCTGGGAAAAGGCGAGTGCGATGTTGGCGCCGTCCCGGGGCCACAGGTAGGCATAGGTGTCGCGGGCCAGGTAGAGGCTGTCCGAATCGATGCTGGCCGCGCTCGCGCCCGAACGCGAGATATGCGTCCGGAGGATGAGAAGGCTCCGGAGGTAGGGTTCATGAAATTCTGCCGGAATATACTGGCGCAGGCGATGGGCGATATCCCTTTCGGCCAGGGTCGAAATCGTCGGGATCGTGATATTTTCGACATTGTCATGGAAGCAATCCTGGTCGACCCAGAATTTCCAGTAATTGTGGGTCCGTTCCAGAAAGCTTGCGGGATGTCGTTCGATCACGATGCGAGTCAGGCGCTCGGCATCGTCCCAGGAATCTCCGACAACCATCCAGATGAACAGCTGCGCCGTCTCTCCGGGTGGAATCGAAATCGAACAGCCGAAGGTGGAGTCCACGGAACCCTGGGCGATGGGATTTCCCGAAAGGATCCCGTCTTCCGCGTCTTTCCAGGTGCCCTCCGCTCCGGGAAGTTCCTTCCGGCCGGTCGCGTATTGACGGATCCCCGGGCCATCGGACGGATGCAGAAGATTGAAGCTGAAGTAGATGTCTTTCTTGTAATGGGTCAGGGTTTTCAGGACGGGGTTGAATGCCGCGGTGTCTCCGACTTCCGTTCCGTTGACGTGGAAGTCGAAACTGAAAAAGGGACGGATTTCCCGGAGATCATCCCCGTTGTTCGTGATCCGGAGATCACGGACCCAGATGCTTTCGTAAAAATCGATTCCGTCGTCGGATTCGAACGAAAGCCGATGCGTTTGGGATGTTCCCCGGACGTTCGTGATCAGCGAGTCGTCCCGGTAGAGAAGCTGCAGATTCCAGTCGCGGCTATTGATCCAGGACATGGTGTCGTCGACGAAGAAACCGAAACGGCAGGGGTGGCCGACCGTGTGGTTTTCGGCGCCGGCATAGGGGAAGGTGATCTCCCGGATCTGGTAATGTTCGTCGAAGCAGAGAAAAAGCGATCCGTTTCCGATCGGCAGATCCCGGGGCATAGGTGATCCTCCTTCGGAGGAAATGGTTGATGGACGGGGGGATTATCCTCCCGACTGGCGGATCATGTCGGCGAGTTTTTTGGCGTCTTTCAGTGGCCAGGAGGTTTGCTCGCCGGTTTCGAGGTTCTTGACCTGTACGGTTCCCGACTGGCGCTCGTCCTCGCCCAGGATGGCCAGAAACAAAGCTCCGTCCCGTTCGGCCTGCCGAAAGGCCGACTTGATCTTGCCGGCAGTGAAATGCCCGGATGCGGGAATTCCCTCGTCCCGGAGACGCCGGACCAGATCCAGCGAGGCCACCTGTCCGTTCGTGTCCATGGCGAAGACCGTGATCCGGACGGGATGCTTTTCCGGTCCGGGCAGCGTTCCGGCTTTCTCTCTCAGGAGCCAGAGGCGTTCGATACCGGCGGCAAATCCGATTCCCGGGACGTCCGGTCCGCCCAGTTCCGCCGTCAGACCATCGTAACGTCCGCCCGCCGCCCAGGTGGACTGGGCTCCCAGTGCGTCCGAAACGAATTCGAAAGTGGTTTCCGTATAGTAGTCGAGGCCGCGGACCAGACGGTGAGAAACAAGATAAGGGATCCCCAGTCCGTCGAGACCGTTTTTCACATTCTGGAAATGGTCCCGGGACCGGGGGCAGAGATGGTCCGCGATCCGGGGAGCCCGCTCGAGGGTTTCCTGACAGGAAGGCACCTTGCAGTCAAGAACTCTCAGCGGGTTCTGGGAGGTTCTCCTGTGGCAGGTTTCGCAAAGGGAGCCGGCATGTGCCACGAGATAGGAGACAAGAGATTCCCGGTAGGAAGGTCTGCAGAGGGGGCATCCCAGGCTGTTCAGAACCAGCGTCCACGAGGGGATGGCAAAATCGATGGCCATCCGGTGGATCAGGGCGATGAGGTCGACGTCGTCCGACGGTGCGAGGGGGCCCAGAACTTCGGCGCCGATCTGGGTGAATTGACGAAGGCGTCCGGCCTGTGGCCGTTCGTGGCGGAACATCGGACCGCTGTAGGACAGGCGGATGACCCGGGAAGGATCGACCAGCCGGTGTTCGATGGCCGCCCGGAGCAGGGAAGCCGTTCCTTCGGGACGGAGGGAAAACTGGTCCCCGCCCTTGTCGAGGAAAGTGTACATCTCCTTTTCCACGATGTCGGTAGCTCCCCCGATGGAACGCGCGAACAGGGCGGTCGATTCGAACAGCGGAAGAAGGACCTTCTGGAATCCTCCCAGGGCAAGGACGGCTTCGGCCTCTTTCAAAACCGATTCGAAGCGGGCGGCGTCCGGAGGAAGAACGTCCTTGATGCCTCTGGGCGCGCGGATGGATGTTCCCACAGTTTCCCTTTCCTGATAATTTCGCAAGATTTTTGAAGGGGCTGTCCTGGTTTTGGCCGATGCAGGTCGACGGATGTCCCCTTCTGTTTCCGGTCGTTCGATTGTGGCATTATACGGTATCGGAGGTTCCGGATCATCCCGGAGTTCCGGACGACATCCATGACGTTTCTTTTCCGGCCTTCGGAATGCCTTTCCCTATCTTGAGATCCAGGAGAACGATGGCCCGCTTCCTCCCCGTTTCCAACGGCAGACTGTTTGTCGCCTTCGACGAACATCACCGCATTCATGAACTGACTTATCCTCACGTGGGCAAGGAAAACCATGCCGGACCTTCGGGGTTCCGGAACGGTTTCCTGGTCGACGGCGTATTCCGCTGGATCGGCGTCGGAGATCTGGTTTCCCACCGGTACAAGAACCGGACGATGACGGGCCAGGTGGTGTTCGGATGGAAGACGCCCCGCGAAATGGAGCTGGTTTTCGAGGACTGGGTGGACCTGGACTGCGACGTCTTTTTCCGGACCGTCACGGTCCGGAACCGGGAAGCGTCCATCCTTTCGGTGACACTCTTCTTCCATCAGGACTTCCTGATCAAGTATTCCGACTTCGGAGATACCGCGGTGTACCTTCCCGAAGCCGACGCTCTGCTCCACTATAAAGACGAACGTTATTTTCTGGTGGCCCTGACGGACGACGGGCACGGACAGGCCCGGATGCACTCTTTCGCCTGCGGAAAACGTCACGGCGAACAGGAAGGGACATGGAGGGACGCCGAGGACGGTGAACTGGGGGGTAATCCGATCGCCCAGGGGGCCGTGGATTCCGTTTTTTCCGTCCTGCTCCGTGTGGAGCCCCTTTCGGATCTGTCCTTCACGGTCATGACCGTTTGCGGGACCTCCCGGGAAAAGGTTTTCGAAACGCTCGAACGGGTTCGCCGGAAAGGCTCCGATGAGTCCCGACGGCAGTCGGAGGGGTTCTGGAACTTCTGGATCGATTCCCATGGACTTCCGCTCGGAATGTTGTCGGAGAAGGCCCGGACGCTCTATGAGAAAAGTCTCCTCCTTCTCCGGACGCACTGGGACAACAACGGAGCGGTCGTGGCGGCGATCGACTCCGAATCCCTGTCCTTCTCCCGGGACACCTATGCCTATCTCTGGCCGCGGGACGCGGCCATGATGGCCTATGCCCTGGATATCGCCGGATTCGGGGACTTCACCCGGAAATTCTATGGACTCCTGCCTTCGCTCCTGTCTCCGCAGGGCTTTCTTCACCACAAGTATCATCCGAGCCTGTCGATCGGTTCTTCCTGGCATCCTTCCGGCACGTCCGGAGCGCCTCTCTACCCGATCCAGATCGACGAGACAGCCCTGCCGATCTGGGCCCTGTACGAGCACTTCGAACGATATCGCGATCTGGATACCCTCCGGCCCGTCTACCACCACTTCGTTCTTCCGGCGGCCCGGTTCCTGTCGGGGTTCCGGGACCATCTGTCGGGGCTCCCGCTCCCCACCTACGACCTTTGGGAAGAGCGGGCCGGTGTGGGAACGCATTCGGCAGCGAGCGTCTACGCGGGACTCGTTGCGGCCTCCCGGTTTGCGGAAGGGTTTGGCGACGACCGGGCGAGGGAAGAGTTCCGGTCGGCGGCCGAACACGTGAAGCAGGGCATCCTGGATCATCTGTACGATCCGGGAACAGGCGTTTTCCTGCGCGCACTGGTTCTTTCTCCGGATGGCAACCTTCTTCCGGATCCCACACCCGATTCCAGCATCTCGGCCCTTTTTCAGTTCGGTGTGTTGCCTCCCCAGGACGCCCGAATGATCCGGACGATGGAGTGGCTTGAACGGATGCTCTGGATTCCGGGTCCGATCGGAGGAATGGCCCGGTATGAAGACGACTACTATTACCGTCAGGATGTTTCCGTTCCGGGGAACCCCTGGGTGATTTCCACGCTCTGGCTTCTCCAGTGGAAAATCCTCACGACCGCTTCTCCGGCCAGGAACAAGGATGTCCGGAGGATGATCGACTGGACGGTCGAAAAAGGGGGGACAAGCGGGATGCTTCCGGAACAGGTTCATCCCGCGACGGGAGCGCGACTGTCGGTTTCTCCGCTGGCCTGGAGCCATGCGGAATGGGTCATTTCTGTGTCGATGCTTGCCAAAAGCGAGGGGGTGGTCCCCCATCCCTGGGACGATCCGCTCTGACCGGGAGATCCCGACATCATGTGGACAATGGGGACCATGCCGGACGTTCGTTGCACCAAAAGTTCCCGTCTGATATGATCTTTCGGATGTTTTACCAGAAAAGCCCGGTCGTTTCCGGACCGGAAGTCGAGGCGTCCGGAGAGTTCCGGATGGTTTCGAAAACGATACCGTTTCCCCTTCCGATCGTCGTTCGCTCAGGGTCGAATGCTCCGACGCTCCGGGCGGGGAAACGAATCCTTCGTGCGTGTGGTCCGGCATGGAACCACTGAATGCCAGCCGGACTTTTTCGCTTGA
>JAKAYA010000073.1 GCA_021826965.1 Nitrospirota bacterium | reverse complement strand
CTTGTTGTGGTTGACCCACGTCTGAAAACGATGTTGCTTTCCGGAGGTTTTTTTCAGTCTCCGCTTGGCCGCCTTCGTCTTTTTCTTCTGAAGGCGTTTTCTTCTTTCCTGATACCAGATCCTTTTGTTTTCGACAGGAGCGCCGGAGAAAACCTCCCCTTCGGAATCGGTGGCGATGTGGACGATGCCGAAATCGACTCCCAGAACCCTTTCCGAAAACGCCGGCTCCTGCTCCGGAATGTCGCAGACAAGATTGACAAACCATTTTTTGCTGCGCTTGCTGTAGACAAGATCGACTTCCCCTTTTCGGAAACGGAGATATTTCCGTTGAGGCTCTCCGCACACGAAGGGGATCTTCATTCGGCCGGCCAAAGTCCAGAAGCTGACCTGATCCCCTTCCTTGAAGGAAAAGATCCGGTCGTCGTAAGGCTGTGCCGCCCATTTGCGGAACGTATGGACGGTGGTTCGATCAGCCCGGTAGGAATCGGAAACCTTGGCAATGCAACGGACGACCATTTGAGAGGAAAGTTCGGAAGACTCCCTTGTTTCGTGGTATTTGGCTTTATGGAGCGAAAACTGATTGAAATTTTTCGTCTCGAACGCATGGCGGGAAAACGCATTGCAAAGACAATTACAGGCTTCCAGCGTCTCGAAGAGAATCTTCGCCTGTTCTTCGGTCGGCTTCAGTTTCAGATTGACTACTATTTTCATATAATTTATTCTAAACTTGAATTTAACCCTTGTCAACCCTCCAACAGAAAGGAGAGCGCATTCCTCCCCGGCGTAAACGCCGAGGTCTCCAATGCGCGCACAGGATGAAAAGGAATGTAAGGAGAAGAAAATGAAGCCGGATCCGTCCTTTCTGGTGGACATCACCTTCCACGATCTCCGGCACGAGGCCGCCAGCCGGTTTTTCGAAAAGGGCCTGAACCTCATGCAGGTTGCGGCCATCACCGGGCACAAGACATTGCAGATGTTGAAACGCTATACCCACCTGAAGGCGGAAGATTTGGCGGAGTTGTTGAAATGGTCATCCCTTTACAATTAGTACCATATTAAGGTACTGTTTTCACATGAAGAGCAAACACCAAAAAACACTTCTTCTTTTGTTTTCCCATCCTACAAGCGCAAATGTGGACTGGAACGATGTTATTGGATTGTTGGGCTCACTCGGGGCTGTCATCGAAGAACGGAAAGGTTCAAGGGTCGGAATTTTGCTGAACGACAAAGCGGTCGTTTTTCACAGGCCCCATCCCCGCCCCTCTATGGACAAGGGGGCTGTCGTCTCTATGAGAGAGTTTTTAATCCTTTGCGGAATCGCTCCGGAAGGAGGTGCGAAATGAATCTGATGGAATACAAGAACTATGTTGCCTTGATCGAATTCGATCCCGATATCGACATGTTTCATGGCAGGGTGATCAACGCGACTCCAAACACTTTTTACGGGAAGTCGGTCGATGATCTGAAAGAGGAATTCAAGACGACTATCGAAGAGTATCTTGAATTTTGCAGGGAGAAAGGATTGGAGCCCGTCCGTCCTTACTCAGGAAAATTCAATCTCCGGATCTCTCCCGAGCTTCACCGGAGCATAGCGATGGAAGCGGCCAAATCCGGTAAAAGTCTCAATTCCTGGATTACGGAACATCTTGAGCGATCAATTGGGCACCTGGTGGAACGGTAGAGACAAGGGACATTATCATGATTCGTTTTTTCTCTTCTGTCTCTCCCGTCGCTTTTCCTGGACCGTCCGAATCTCCTTTCCGTAGCGGGTCCTGGCCTCTTTCAGGAGCCGGGCCACGACCCCGGATCGGGTACATCCGCTCTACAGAAGGAGAATCCATTACGGCAGAAGATGAGCCGTGAAATTCACTCAGTATTTTCTCTCAATGCGAAATCGGCCTGATCGGGCTATAATCGAATTGCGATGGATTGAAAGAGCGATTCAACACCTGTCAAGGAAACGATCCAGGAGGACGGACGCATTCGACGAGGGAGATTGATTCCCGAAGAGGGAAGCTATCTACGGGTCATTCTTCTCCCTGATGGTGAAACCGTTCACAGCTTTATTTTTGACCGAGGATTCAGACCATGAAAGTGAAATACTTTGGAGATACGGACACTCTCTACATTGAGTTCAGGGAAGCAGACGTGACAGAAACCCGAGATTTGGACGAAAATACCTTGATCGATCTGGATAGAGAAGGTCAGCTTTGCGCCATAACCGTAGAACATGCTAGCATTCGGGCGGATATTCCTCATTTTTCCTTCGAACAGATTCCAGCCCAACAAATGGCAAAATCCTGAGTTTAGCACCATGATTCGTTTTGTCTCTTCCGTTCTTCCCGTCGCTTCTCCTGGGCCGTCCGAATCTCCTTTTCGTAGCGGGTCCCGGCCTCTTTCAGGAGCCGGACCACAACCCCGGATCGGGACAACCCCATGCCTCCTGAAGGTCCTCCAGAATAAACTTGTCTGAAAGCTGGAAGGAAAACTGCATCAGCCTGAGCGCATTCACCCCATCGATGGCTTCACGCCGTTTCCGGGAAGCTTCGGCGCGTTCGCTGGCCGTGCTCCAGACCTTCTTTCTCCCCATGTGACCCCCTCCTTTTATGATTATGAATCGAATCATGATTCTTTATTTATATCGTATCATGATTCGATTCGGAGTCAAAGGGCATGATCGGGTCCTCTCGAAGTTCTTTCACCAGAAAAGAGAGGAGTTTTCTGGTGAAGCAAAGATCCTCGTAATTCTCAAAATTCATGGGGACTCCGGGGAAGGTGATGGGTAGAATGCGAAGGTCCTTATAAGATCAAAACCAATCGAAGGAGTCCAGATGAGGTCGAGACGGTGTTGGCCGCTCGTGTAGGTAGATTCACTCTTCGGGTTCCTTAAAAAAAGTCGTGGATGCGGTATACCCGCCTGAAGGCGGAAACCTGGCGGAGTTATTGAAGTAAGACCGGCCTTCTTGTAGAATGGGCGCAAAGGAGAACTCATGGCAGGATCTATCGAAGCGGTTCAGAAAATCCTACAAGAAACTGTTGCACCTGGAATCAGTCGGCTTGAAATCGAACTGGCTGGGGTGAAAGCCGACATCAAGTCTCTGCAATCGGAAGTCAAGCGTCTTGACGACAAAATTGACAATGGGCTTGCCCGCCTCGATACAAGGATTGATCACCTGGAGGACAAGCTGACGACAGCTCTTGAAATTCGGGAACGATTGGCTGCCCTGGAAGCGAAGGTGGCCGCCCACTGACCCGCTCGTTGTTTTTGGATTTTAACTTCTGAAGAAATCCGTGCCGGACGGATTTTCGCAGGTCTCCCTTTGGAGAATCCTTTCCCGTTATCCGAATGCTCTGATTCTTGTGTCACTTTGGCCTTCCCCGAGCGGATATCATACTGCGAACAATCAGTATGAACTATATTATATAGGGTTGACATTCTCCCCTTCCTCATGTGAATGAAATTTTGCCCGTCTCTCATCGAGCCTCCTTTCGTGATTTTGAGTGGTCCACGTCAGGAGGCCCTTTATTCTTCCCGAAATTCTCAAACCATGGAAGTCCCCAACCGGAGGTGGGGTTACCGGAAAGCTTCCGGTATCGGGATCGGACACAGGAGCGGCCTACGGAAATTCGGCCCGATCGGGTAATCCGACCCGTTCTCTCGACAATTGTCGAAGAAGGGAGAAGAATTCTCCCTTCTCTCGGAGGTGCGATCGGTTTTTTGGTCCGGAATCGGTCAGGATGTCCAGCTCCGATTCGCTCCAAATCGACTCCGGTTCTGTTTTTCTTTTGCTCTGACCACCCTTTTGCCGGACACGGAGCGATGCTGGGGAGAGAAGGGGAAATGGCCGGTTCACAGGAAGGAGGGACCGAAGAGGCAGTCCGGACGCTCGCCTCTCCAGAGCCGGTCTTCGAAGCCCGGGCGGTCCGCTCGATCGAAACCATGCGTCGCCGCCTCGACACTCCTCCGTCCCTGAATGATCTCGCCCGGGAGGCCGGTCTTACCTCCTGGCATTTTCTCCGGAGTTTTCGGAGGGCGACGGGCCTTCCTCCGGGCCGTTTTCTCTCCTCGCTCCGGATGGAGGAAGCCAAAAAACGCCTTCTCGAGACCAACCGGAGAGTGACCGACGTCTGCTTCGACCTGGGGTTCGAAAGCCTGGGGAGTTTTACCCGCCGCTTCACGGCTCTTGTCGGCGTTTCTCCTGTCGCATTCCGCAGACTGGCCGACAGCTTTTCCCCGAAGCATCTCACGCTCCGGATGGAACGGCAGGAACAATGGAAGTCCTGTCCGGGTCTACGGGGAGTCGTCACGGCACCGGCTTCCTTTTCAGGTCCCATCTTTGTCGGCCTCTTTCCCCAGGCGATCCCCGAAGGATTCCCCCAATCCGGCGCCCTGCTTCCGGGACCGGGTCCCTTCCATCTTCCCCATGCCTTTCCCGAGGGGATTCTCATGGCCGCCGGCATCGTCTCCTTCCATGATCCGACTTCCTATCTCGTTCCTCATGAGGGTCTTCTGGTGGGAGTCCTGCCTATCGGACAGCGGTTGGCCCAGAAGAATTCCGGCCCCGAACTGCACCTTCGTCCCCCGAACCCTCTCGACCCCCCCATTCTCGTGGCTCTCCTCGCTTGTCTCGGCATGCCGGATCCGTCTCCCGGATGAGAGCAAGATAAGAGAAGCAGCATCTTCTCCGGAGCGGTACACTGGTATCGATTCCGTATGAATCATTCGATCCATTCATACCCAACAACCTGGAGGATGCCATGAGCAACCCAATCTGCTGGTTCGAAATTCATGTCCAGGACATGAACCGGGCCAGAAAATTCTACGAATCCGTGTTCGAAACCCGTCTTTCGAAGCTGGAAAGTCCGGCCGGGGAGATGGACTATTGGACTTTCCCCATGGAAGAAAACGTCTGTGGAGCTCCCGGCGCTCTCGTCCGGATGGCAGGGGTTCCGTCCGGCGGAAACAGCACCCTGGTGTATTTTAATTGCGAGGATTGCGCCGTTCAGGCCAAACGGGCAGCTTCCCATGGAGGAAAGGTCTTCAAGGAAAAATTTTCCATCGGACAATACGGGTTCATCGCGCTGGTGTTCGATACGGAAGGAAACATGATCGGACTGCATTCGATGAAATAACGGGGAAGCCCCGGCTGGACATTTCCACACTTCCTTGGCGGGTCGGTCGGAATCCGGATCCGGGGCGCGCCTCGTCCTACAAGCTGCGTTGAAAGGGGGATCACCATGAGCGTCACGATCGTCCCGCACCTGTGGTTCGACCGGGAAGCCCGGGAAGCGGCCGGATTTTATGCTTCCGTCTTTCCGGATTCGAAGGTTATCGGCGTGACCCGGCTCCACGACACGCCGTCCGGCGACTGCGACGTCGTCCGGTTCGAACTCTCGGGCCAGAAATTCCTGGCGATCAGTGCCGGTCCCCTGTTTACATTCAATCCTTCCGTCTCCTTCCTCCTCAATTTCGACCCGTCGAAGGACAGGCGGGCCCGGGAGAATCTCGACACTCTATGGAAAAGTCTCTCCCAGGACGGCAAGGTTCTCATGCCGCTCGACCGATATCCATTTAGTGAGCGCTACGGCTGGATTCAGGACCGGTACTGGCTTTCATGGCAGCTGACCTGACGAATCCCGAAGGCGAAGAACGGCCGTTCATCATTCCGTCCCTGATGTTTTCCGGGGCCATCGGAA
>JAKAYA010000033.1 GCA_021826965.1 Nitrospirota bacterium | reverse complement strand
GAAACGAATCCTTCGTGCGTGTGGATCCGGCATGGACCCACTGAATGCCAGCCGGACTTTTTCGCTTGAGACCTGACCATTGCGCGGAAGCCATCACCGCCAGAATATTTTCGGGGCCGGGCATGCCCTTGTTACCTGTTCGGAGGGCGGTCCTTCCGAATCGGTGGCCTGAAGTTCAGACCGTCCGATCCGTCCCCGCGTTCCGCCGGGACGGTCACAGGAAGGACTCCCTGGCAATCATTCCGGGGAGGATGTCAAAAGGAGCCCCTTTTTGAGTTTTCCGCTGGAACGGATTCGCAATTTCTGCATCATTGCCCACATTGATCACGGAAAATCCACGCTGGCCGACCGGCTGCTTGAGAGGACCGGCTCGGTGACAGCCCGGGAAACGCGCGATCAACAGCTGGACGCGATGGACCTCGAGCGGGAAAGGGGCATCACGATCAAGGCGCATACCGTTCGGCTGGTCTATCGGGCGAAGGATGGTCAGGAGTATCTTCTGAACCTCATTGACACCCCGGGACACGTCGATTTTACCTACGAGGTGTCCCGGAGTCTTGCCGCCTGCGAAGGAGCCCTGCTTGTGGTGGACGCCTCCCAGGGAGTCGAGGCGCAGACCATCGCGAACGCTTATCTGGCCCTTGAAAACGATGTCCACATGATTCCCGTGATCAACAAGATCGACCTTCCCGGAGCGGATGTCGACAAGACCCGGGAGCAGATCGAGGAGGCCATCGGTCTCCCGGCCGACGAAGCCATCCTGATTTCGGCCAAGGCCGGTATCGGCGTCGAAGAGGTTCTCGAAGCCGTGGTTTCACGGGTCCCTCCGCCAGTCGCACGTTCGGGGCGGTCTCTGAAGGCCCTGTTGTTCGATTCGTGGTTTGATCCCTTTCAGGGTGCCGTCATCCTGGTGCGCGTTTTCGAGGGAGCGATCCGGGTCGGCGACCGTTTCCGTCTTTTTTCGACGGGAAAAACCCACGAAGTTCTCGAGATATCGGCCCAGACCCCGAAAAAGATCCTTTTGGACGAGTTGGGTCCGGGCGAAGTCGGCATCATCGTCTCGGGCATCAAGTCTGTCCGGGACACGCGGATCGGCGATACCCTCGTTCTGGAATCGGATCCTTCCCCGGAAGCCTTCCCGGGCTTTCATGAAGCGAAACCGATGGTTTTTTGCGGCCTCTATCCGACGGAGACGGAACAGTACGATGATTTGAAGGAGGCGTTGGAGAAACTGCGTCTCAACGACGCTTCGTTCACGTTCGAAATGGAAACGTCCCTGGCGCTGGGGTTCGGTTTCCGGTGCGGCTTCCTCGGTCTTCTCCATATGGAAATCATCCAGGAAAGGCTGGAGAGGGAATTCCGGCTGACCCTGATCAGCACCGCGCCGACGGTGGTCTATCGCGTCAGGCTCGCCGGTGGCGGGGAAGAGGAAATCCTGGTCGTGAACCCCTCCGAGCTTCCGGCTCCCAACAAGATCGATGAAGTCTTTGAACCGTTCATTCTCGGTACGCTCTTTCTTCCGGCAGAATATCTGGGTTCGGTGATGGCCCTTTGCCAGGAGAAGCGGGCGATTCAGAAAGACATGCGGTATCTCGACTCCCGCCGGGTCTCCATCCAGTATGAAATGCCTCTGAACGAAGTCGTTCTCGACTTTTATGATCGCCTGAAGTCCATTTCGAAAGGGTACGCCTCCTTCGATTATGAATGGCTGGGGTATCGCCCATCGAATCTGGTCAAGGTGGACGTCATGGTCAACGGGGAGCAGGTGGATGCCCTATCGTTCATCGTGCACCAGGACAAGGCCTACACGCGTGCCCGTCTTCTTGTGGAAAAGCTGAAAGAAGTGATTCCCAGGCAGATGTTTGAGGTTGCGCTGCAGGCGGCTATCGGGTCCCGAATCATCGCCCGGGAGAGCATTGGCGCCATGCGCAAGAACGTGCTCGCCAAATGTTACGGGGGGGACATCACCCGGAAGAGGAAGCTCCTGGAAAAGCAGAAGGAAGGCAAGAAACGCATGAAGCAGATCGGCCGTGTGGAGGTTCCTCAGGAAGCCTTCATGGCGGTCCTCAGGGTATCGGAAACGGGAAAGGACCCGGGATAGGGGGGATTGTCCCGCCTGTCGAGGGACTTCGAGGGAGGTTGATTGGCATTATCATTCAGAAACAGTGAAGAAAACGGATCGGAAAAATCCGAAAAGGGTCTTCTCGGAAAAATCGGGGAAAAGAGCCTTTTCCGGGAGCTGGCGGAAGGACTCCTGACGGCGATCGTCGTGGCCCTTCTCCTGAAGACGTTCGTGATCCAGGCGTTCCGCATTCCTTCGGGTTCCATGATCCCGACTCTGGATGTCGGCGACCAGATTCTGGTGTCCAAATTTTCCTACGGAATCCGCAGTCCGTTTTCGGATCATTACTGGATCCATTTCGCGGGGCCACGGCGGGGAGACGTGGTCGTCTTCCGTTACCCCAAGGACGAGTCGAAGGATTTCATCAAGCGCGTGATCGGCCTTCCGGGGGACCGGATCGAGGTTCGCCAGAAAAAGGTTTTCGTGAACGGCAAGCCCCTTTCGGAGCCTTATGTCCAGTACCTGCAACCGTTCGTGACCGACGAGCCGACGCGTGACGTCCTGAAGGAAATCGTTGTTCCTCCGGGGGATTATTTTGTCATGGGCGACAACCGCGACGACAGCTACGATTCGCGTTTCTGGGGGTTCGTGCGGGAGAACAAGATCCTCGGAAAGGCCGAGATCATCTACTGGTCCTGGAACAACGTCAGTCATTCGGTCCGGTTTTCCCGGATCGGACAGAAAATCCGGTAAGGTTTAGGGGCAGGCTGGAGGGGAACGGGTGAATCAGGTCACGCTGGCCAGTCTTCTGGCTCTTCTCGACAAGCTCCCGGGGACTCGGGTGGTGGTGGTGGGAGACGCGATCCTCGACCGCTATATCTGGGGGAAGGTGAGCCGTATTTCACCGGAAGCTCCTGTTCCGGTGGTGAACGTGACGCACGAATCCGTGCGTCTCGGCGGTGCGTGCAACGTTGTCCACAATGTCCAGCAGCTGGGCGGGCACGCCTCGCTTGTATCGGTGATCGGGGGGGACGGACAGGGAAAGATGCTTCTGGATTCCCTGATCGGAGAAGGCGTCGATGTGTCCGGGGTGATCTGCCACGACGAACGCCCCACGACCACGAAAACCCGGGTCGTCGCGCACAGCCAGCAGCTTTTGCGCTTCGACCAGGAAGAGAAGGGGTTTTTGCCTCCGTCCGTCCGTGACGGCCTCCTTTCCCGCCTGGAAAGCATCCTTCCCGGGGCAGGGGTTCTGCTCCTGTCCGATTACGCGAAGGGAATTCTTTCCCCGGAGATGGCCCGCGGTGCCTTCGAACTGGGAAAAAAGTACGGGGTTCCGGTGTTCGTGGACCCGAAAGTGGCCTCCATCGACAGCTTTCGTGGGGCGACCATCCTGACGCCGAACAATCTCGAGGCATCCCAGTCGTCCGGGATCGACATCCATGATGACGAAAGCCTTCTGGAAGCCGGCCTCCGGCTCCTGGAACGTCTTTCCTCCCAGTCGCTCCTGATCACCCGGGGGGAAATGGGGATGACCCTTTTCGAGACCGGCGACACCCTGCATGTGTCTCATATTCCGGCGGTGGCCCAGGACGTCTACGATGTGACGGGGGCCGGAGACACGGTGATTGCAACGATGAGCCTCGCTTTTGCCGCGGGCGCTTCCCTTCTGGAAGCTGCCGTCCTGTCCAACATGGCCGCCGGTGCGGTTGTGGGGATCGTGGGGACGGCGGCCGTCTCCCGGGAGGAGCTCAAGGGAATCCTCTCCGCCTCTCCGTTCTTCGATCCTGTGTCGGGTCATTTCCGTCCGGACGGTTTCCGGCCCCGGGTCCGTCTATGACGGGACTCCGGGAACCGCCCGTCAACGCGTTCTTTGTCCCGTTCCCCGGACGCCGGGCGGATGTCGAGGAGACGGAGTCCGACCCCCAGGTGGTCCTCGTCATTCCGGCCCGTTTCAGTTCGACGCGGTTTCCGGGAAAGCCGCTCGTCTCCGTCCGGGGCCGCCCCCTGATCGAATGGGTGGCGCTTCGGGCCAAAGGCGCAAGTCTGGTCGACCAGGTGGTCGTCACCTCCGACGACGACCGGATTCTGTCCCACATGTCCGACCGGGGATATCCGGTGGTCCGGACGTCTGCCGGCGCCCGCACGGGAAGCGACCGCGTGGCCGAAGTCGCCCAGTCCATGGAAGGGGACATCTTCGTCAACCTCCAGGCGGACGAGATTCTGGGAGACGCCCGCACGATCGACCAGGCGGTGGCCCCTCTTCTCAAGGATCCCGGAGTGCCGGTGTCGACGGTCATGCGACGGATTGTCCGGCCGGAAGACTGCCTCAATGCGAATGTGGTCAAGGTGGTGACCAACCAGCATCATTTTGCCCTGTATTTTTCGCGAGCGACGATTCCGGCGGACAGAGATCAGCTGGCACCATCCCGTCCCGATCTGGCATGGGATCAGCACCTGGGCATCTACGCCTTTCGGCGGGAAGCCCTCCTTGAATTTGCGCGCCTGCCGACTTCACGACTGGAAGAACTCGAAAAACTGGAACAGCTCCGGGCGCTGGACTTTGGCCTTTCCATTTATGTGGCCAGGACGGAATACGCCTCCTGGAGGGTCGATTCACCGGAAGACCTTGAACAACTAGAGGGAATGGACATGCTATGGGACAGCTAGAAACGCGAAATGTGAAATACGTCTTTATCACGGGGGGGGTGGTTTCCTCTCTGGGGAAAGGGATCGCTTCGGCCAGTCTGGGGCTTTTGCTCGAACGTCGGGGGTACCGGATTAATTTTCTGAAGTTCGATCCATATATCAATGTGGATCCGGGCACAATGAATCCCTACCAGCACGGAGAAGTCTACGTCACGGAAGACGGCTCGGAGACGGACCTCGACCTGGGGCACTACGAGCGCTTCACCCGGCTCACCATGGGGCGGGAAAACAATTACACGACCGGCCGCATCTACTACGACGTCATCAAGCGGGAGCGTTCGGGAGAATACCTGGGCGGAACCGTCCAGATCGTTCCCCATATCACCAACGAGATCAAGAAGGTGATTCTGGACCGCGGAACCGAAGCCGATATCGTCCTGTGCGAAATCGGCGGGACGGTGGGGGATATCGAAAGCTTGCCGTTTCTCGAGACGATTCGTCAGTTTTCCCGGGACGTGGGAAAGGACAACGTCGCCTATGTTCATCTGACGCTGGTTCCTTACGTCCGGGCGTCCTGCGAGCTCAAGACGAAACCGACCCAGCATTCCGTCCACAAGCTCCGGGAAATCGGTATCAGCCCGAACGTCATCGTGTGCCGTACGGAGGAAGATCTTCCGGATGATGTCCGACAGAAAATCGCTCTGTTCTGCGACGTGGATCCCGAAGCGGTGATCTCCGCTCCGGATGTTCCTTCGATCTATCAGGTTCCCCTGGAGTTCCACCACCAGAAGCTCGATGCCCTTCTCCTGAAGCACTTTCGCCTGAAGGCCCCTCGTGTCGGAATGAAGGACTGGGTTGGTCTGGTGAGCCGCTTCCGTCGAATCCGCAAAACCGTTCCCATCGGGATCGTCGGAAAATATGTGGATCTCCAGGATTCCTACAAAAGCCTGATCGAAGCGTTGCAGCATGCCGGAGTCGAGAAGGGAGTGAAGGTCAAATTCCACTGGCTTGATTCCGAAGAGATTGAATCGGCGGAGGACCCTGCGATGCTTTTTTCGGGTCTTGCCGGCATCCTGGTCCCAGGAGGCTTCGGGGCGCGGGGCATCGAAGGGAAAATGATCGCGATCCGGTACGCGCGGGAAAAGGGCATCCCGTTTCTGGGGATCTGCCTGGGAATGCAGTTGGCCGTCATCGAATTCGCCCGGAACGTCCTGGGGTTGAGAGGGGCGACCAGCCGGGAGTTCGACCCGAATCCGGCGTATCCGGTCATCGACCTTTTGCCCGGACAGGCCGACCAGAGAGAGATGGGGGGATCCATGCGACTCGGGGCCTTTGACGTCGATCTGAAAGAGGGAACCCGGATTCATGGGCTCTACGGCAACGTCCGGATCCGGGAGCGTCACCGTCACCGGTACGAAGTCGGCTCCGAATACCAGAAAGCGATGGAAGAAAAGGGAATGCTTGTGTCCGGAACCTATTCCGACCGTCGCCTGGTCGAAACGGTCGAAATTCCGGGGCATCCCTTTTACATCGCTTCCCAGTTCCATCCCGAGTTCCGGTCCCGTCCGCTTCGACCGCACCCCCTTTTCCTCGGTTTCGTTGGTGCCTCGGTCGATTTCGCGCGGGAGACAGGGGGGAAATCTTGAGGACGCTGTCCCTTGAAGGACCCCGGGGCCCGGTCAACCTTGGAGGGGATGCTCCGCCTTTCTTCATCCTCGGTCCCTGCGTCATCGAATCCAGGTCCCTTGTACGGGAAGTCGCGGCCGAACTGGCTTCCATTCGGGATCGTCTCGGTGTTCCGATCCTTTTCAAGTCTTCCTATGACAAGGCCAACCGGACGTCGGCGAAAAGTTTCCGCGGTATCGGCATGGACGAAGGGCTGTCCATCCTGTCGGAGGTTCGGGCCGAATGGGGGTTTCCGGTCGTCTCCGACGTCCATGATGCCGACCAGGTTTCCCTGGCTTCGGAAGTTCTGGACGTTCTGCAGATCCCGGCGTTCCTGTGCCGTCAGACGGACCTTCTGGTCGCAGCCGGCGAATCCGGAAAAACAGTTCATGTGAAGAAAGGGCAGTTTCTGGCGCCGGAAGACATGCGTCACGTGGTGGACAAGATCGCTGCCACAGGAAATCACCGGATTCTGGTCTGCGAGCGGGGTGTGTCTTTCGGTTACCATACGCTCGTGGTGGATTTCCGTTCTCTGCCGGTCCTCGCTTCCTTCGGATATCCTGTGGTTTTCGACGCGACCCATTCGGTCCAGAGCCCCGGCGGAGCCGGAGGGCGGTCCGGAGGTGATCGCCGCTTCGTCTGGCCGCTGGCGAGGGCTGCGGCAACGGTGGGGTGCCAGGGAATCTTCATGGAAGTGCATCCGGACCCGGATCATGCCCCCAGCGACGGCCCCAATATGGTTCCCCTCGGGAAACTCGAAAATCTTCTCAAATCTCTTCTGGCCTGTTTCTCCCTGCGTCGTTCCCTGCCGGACGATCCCGCACTGACGGAAGAAAGGACCGGAGAAATTCCTTCATGACAGAAAGGAGTCCGGGAGACCGCATCGCGAAAGGCCGGGCCGTTCTGGACGAAGAGTCCCGGGCTCTCGGCCTGCTCTCCCTTGCCCTCGATGAGGCATTTTCCAATGCCGTCGTCTCCATTTTGAGCCGTTCGGGAAAAGTGGCGGTGACCGGGATGGGGAAATCCGGGCATATTGCCCGGAAAATCGCGGCGACATTCTCCTCTACCGGAACTCCGGCCTTTTTCCTGCATCCGGGGGAAGCGATCCACGGGGACCTCGGGGTCCTGGACCGCGGCGATACCGTCCTCGCCCTTTCGAAGAGCGGAGAAACACAGGAGATTCTCGATCTGGTCCCGCTCCTGAAGCGCATTGACATCCCCGTGGTTTCCATGGTTTGTGAACGGGAATCCAGTCTGGCCCGACTGTCGGAAGTGGTTCTGCTGATCCCGGTTTCCCGCGAGGCCGGCCCGCTCGGGATCGCCCCGACCACGAGCACCACGGCCATGTTGGCGATGGGAGACGCTCTGGCCATGGTCCTTCTCGAAGAGAGAGCGTTCGATGTGGGGGATTTCGCCCGGCTTCATCCGGGCGGGATGCTTGGAAGACGTTATTATCTGAAGGTCGCGGATCTCATGCACTCGGGCGAGGCCTTGCCGGTCGTCGCGCCCGGGACGCCTCTCAAGGAGGTCATCATGGAAATGACGGCGAAAAAGCTCGGGATCGCAGCGGTCACGGACCCCGGAATGCGGATCCTGGGAATCCTGACGGACGGAGACCTTCGGAGAATCCTGGAAAGCATGACTGTCGAACCTTCCCGCGCGACGTTTCTGGGTTCCCCGGTCGAAGGGTTCATGACCCGCTCCCCCGTGTCGGTCTCCGGCACATTGTTGGCGAGCGAAGCCGTTGCGCTGATGGAGACCCGGAAAGTTTCCCAGCTTCTCGTTGTCGATGAGCGAGGCCGTCTCGAAGGAATCCTGCATTTTCATGACTGCCTGCGGGCGAAGGTCGTCTGATGCCGGCTTCGCCTCCTGCCTCTGTTCTTCGAAAGCTTCGGACGATCCGGGGCGTGGTTCTCGATGCGGACGGTATCCTGACCGACGGGACGGTCCTGTATGGTTCCGGCGGAGACATGAAGGCGTTCCACATCCGGGATGGCCACGGGCTCGTTCTTATGAGACGTCTGGGCCTGTTTCTCGGAGTCATCTCGGGTCGTTCCTCGGAAGGGCTCGATCGGCGACTGGACGAACTGGGGATACCGGACCGCTTTCTCGGGGTCCGGGAAAAGATTCCCTGCCTCCGGGAACTTGTCTCGCGATGGGGGGTCCCGACCGAGTCTCTGCTTTTCATGGGGGACGATGTGGTGGACCTGTCCGTCATGCGGTTGTCCGGTGTCGCCGTCACCGTTCCGGAAGCCCCGTTCGCTCTCCGGAGGGAGGCCCATTGGGTGACGCAGTCCGCCGGAGGGCGGGGTGCTGTCCGGGAGGTTTCCGACTGGATCTGTTTCTGTCTTACGGGCGACGGATCCTTCGCCTTCTCCGGAATCGGACGGGAAGACCGATGAACTGGGCCAACATCATCACGATCGGCCGCATCCTCCTGATTCCGTTGATTGTCGTTCTGTACCATCCGCGCCCGGACCAGCCAGCCATTATGGCGGCCATCCTGTATTTCGTGGCATCCTCGACCGATCTCCTGGACGGATACATCGCGCGTCGTTTCGACATGGTCACCACTCTGGGAAAGCTCCTGGACCCGATCGCGGACAAGATTCTGGTGGCGACGGGCCTTTTTCTTCTGGTCGGACACCATCTTCTCCTGGCGTGGCCGGCGATTCTGATCGTTGCCCGCGAAATCGCGGTTTCCGGTCTCCGGGCGATCGCCGCATCGGACGGCGTCATCATCCCTGCGGAGAACCTTGGCAAGATCAAGATGGTGTTCCAGACTCTGTCTCTCACGTTCCTCCTTTACGACAACCGGCATTTTCATTTGCACTTCTTGTCGATGGTTCTGAACTTTCATTGGATCGGGTTGCTTCTTTTCTGGATTTCCCTGGTCTTCACGCTTCTTTCGGGGATTCAGTATTTTTTTTGGTACGCCTGGCTTTCGTCCCGTGATCAGGAACCATAGAAAAGGACGTTTTTCATGATGATCGTGGCACTCTTGTCGGGGTATCTTCTCGGGTCCGTTCCGGCTGGCGTCATCGCCGGAAGACTCGCGGGAGTGGACCTTCGGCGCGAAGGGAGCGGAAACATCGGCTTCACGAACGCGATGCGGGTTCTCGGGAAAGAACGTCGTGGCAAGATCCTGAGCGCCTGCGTTCTGATATGGGATATCGGAAAAGGCGTTCTGGCCGTCGTCCTGGCCCACCGACTTTCCTCTCAGCCCCTGGCGCCTGTCGGCGGGGGACTTCTCGCATTTCTGGGCCATTTGTATCCCGTTTGGCTTCGCTTTCGGGGCGGGAAAGGGGTGGCGGTCGGCCTGGGGGTCTGTCTGGGGCTTTCCTGGCTTCTGGGGGTTGCGATGCTGTCGATGTGGGCGATCGTCTTCGCCGTCACCCGGGTGTCTTCGGTCGCGGCCCTGACCGCCTATTTCTTTCTTCCCCTCCTGTCCGCCTTCCTGACACGTCAGGGAGTCCTTCCTCCCGAAGACCTTCTTTATCTCGTGGTCATGGCCGTCCTGGTCTGGTTTCGCCATCACGAGAACATCCGGCGTCTTTTTCGGGGGGAGGAAAGTGCTTTCCGGAGGAAGGGGAAAGCGTCCTGACCCATGTCCGGCGGCTTCCTTTTCCGGAAATTCGCCCCGTTCGCTTCCAGGGCGGAGGAGAGAATTCAGATCTTGTGATGAATGTTCATTCGAATTATATTTGGTCATGTCTTGATCGGAATCGGTCAAAAGATTGTCTACGGAGGAATCATGGCGGGTTGGGGCTTTTGAAACGGACGGGTGAAGCCGGCGTCCCGGGCGGAAAAGTTTATACAGTGCTTCTCATTCCCGCGGCCCGGGAGCGCATGAAGCGGTTCGACATCTCGCAGCGTTTCATGATGGGGCTCTGGGTCGGGGGTGGCGTACTCCTGACGTTGTCCCTCGTTTTCGGCGGTGTGGCGATCTACCTCCTGCAAAAGGAGGGCCGGATGGTGAATCTGGCTCAACAGAGCCAGATCCAGAAAGAAGAGATCATCCGGGTTTATGGGCGGATGCAGGAAATCCGGACCCGACTCCTTTTTCTCGCCCACGAGGAAAAGAAAATCCGGATGATTCTGAGTTCGACTCCGGATTCCGACGGGGACACTCTGCTGGGAGAAGGCGGCGGCGATCCGCCCCGTCTCGCTCCGTCTGTCCTGATCCAGAAGGGTCCGGAAGGAATATCGGAGCTGATGGGCGAGATGGACGACCAGATGTTTCAGCTCCGGGCCGGCGTCTCCCGGGAAGAAACAAGCCTGGTTTCTCTCCGGAGCGACATCCGCCGGCAACAGGCTCGGTGGGCCTACACCCCCAGCATCTGGCCGGTCAGAGGGGTTCTGACGTCCGGGTTCGGATGGAGAAACTCTCCTTTTGGCGTGGGGCGCGATTTTCATCCGGGGATCGATATCGCCGGTCCGACAGGTGTTCCGGTGGTGGCCACTGCGGGAGGAACGGTCGAAGCTGCCGGATGGGACCAGGGCTACGGGAAGTCGGTCCGGATCCGTCATGGGGAAGGGATCGAAACCCTTTTCGGCCATCTGGACTCGGTGGCGGTCTCTCGGGGAGAGAGTGTCGTACGGGGAGAAGTGATCGGGTATCTCGGCAACACGGGGCTTTCGACCGGTCCACACCTGCATTATGAAATCCTCCGGAACAGCCGTCCCGTGAACCCCACCCGCTATATCATCGACTACTGAAGAGAGAGCCCGAGGGATCCTTTTTTGACCTTCCTCCCCGAACGAGTAGAATGGGGACAGGGGCAAGACTCTCCGAGAGGGTCCCCCCAACCGCATTCGTGAAAGGGGAGGCATGAAATTCTGGAAGGGAATGAAGCTTCGGGGAAAGGCCCTGTTCCTTTCCGCCGCGCTTCTTTCCATCATCTTTTTTTCCAACCTTTATGCCATTTTCAGCCTTTACCATATCCATCTCGTTTTCTTAGGACTGAAAGACCGGACGGTGGGTGGCATGATGTCGGTTTCCCGGCTGCAGCACGATGTCGCCGGCGCCCTTCCGGACGAAAAGCGTTTCCTTTTCTTTTCCACGCTCCCCCCTTCGTCACCCTCTCCGGTCCAGGCCGACCTGGACCGGATATCCGCGGTGCTCCGAAGTCTTCCGGCCCCGACGGACCACGCCGCCTTTCTGGAGAAGGCCTGTCTCACGGATGTCGATCAGTACCGGGAGATCAGCCGTTCCGAAATGAAGGCACTCAAGGCGGGGAAACGGGATGAAGCGCTCCGGATCTCCCAGACGCGTTCCGGTCCCCTGCTGATCCATTTCGCTTCCCTGCTCCAGGATCTCCGTCTCGAATTCAATGCGGATCTTGAACGGACGATCGACGCGATGACGCGGGAACAGGAAAAAATGATGATCGTCAGCGTGGAGTTTACGGCGGTCGGCATCCTCCTGGTCTTGATCCTGCTGTGGGCATTTTCGAGCATGATCCTGTCCCCGGTGTTGAGGTTGATCGAGGGAACGAAACGGATTTCGGAAGGCGTTTTCATCGATCCGGTCCGCGTCACCGGGGCCGACGAGATGGGGGATCTTGCCCGGGCGCTGAATGAAATGGCCCGAAAGCTCGGGGATCTGAGTCGCATGAAGTCCGAGTTCGTGACGATCGCGTCCCACGAATTACGGACGCCGTTGACCAGCATCCGGGGGTTCCTGTCCATGCTGAACCGCGGAAAGCTCGGTCCCTTGACGCCGGAACAACAAAACGGCCTTGCGATCGTGCAGGAAGAGGTCGACCATCTGGTGGAACTGGTGAACGGTCTTCTGGATCTGGGGCGGATCGAGTCGGGACAGGTCCGATTCGATATCCAGGAAGTCGATCTCCGCGCCCTGTTGAACCGCATCCGGAGCCGTCACGAGGCGATGGCCGAGCAGACCGGGGCCACCTTCCGCCTGATCCTGGATCCGGAACTGCCCGCCCGGATTCGGACGGACCCGGGAAAGGTGGCCCAGATCCTGGACAATCTGCTCGGAAACGCTTTCAAGTTTACGCCTGCCGGAGGATCCGTGGAACTTGAAATCACCCGGAAAGACTGCCGGCTGGAGATGGAAGTGCGGGACACCGGGATCGGGATTACCCAGGAATCCCTGCCGTTCCTGTTTGAAAAGTTCTACCAGGTTGCCCCTTTCAACAATCGGACCCGAGAAGGTCTCGGTCTGGGACTGGCGATTACCCGGGGAATTGTCCTGAGCATGGACGGCCAGATCCTCGTCCGGCCGAATACCCCGAAAGGAACGGTCTTTTGCGTGACGCTGCCGTTTGAACCGGTCGTTTCCGAGGATAACGACACCTTGTCGGAAACGGGAAAGGAGAGTTCTTGAACATCTTCCGGAAGGCCCGCATCCTCTTTCTGGTTTCGGGACTTTTTCTTTTTCCGGCGGGGTGCGCCACTGTAGCAAAACCGGCTCCCCCGCCGCCTCCAATGCCGCCCGTCATCTATTTGCCTCCCCTGGTCACATTGCCTCTGTCGGACAAAGACTCCCGTTATTTCAAAGGAATTCCCGTCCTGTTCGAAGACGGGAGTTTCCGGAGCCTCAAGCCGATCCTGAAAGCCCGGCTTTCTCTTCCCGGACTGACCGACGCCATCCGGGACCGCCTCCGGTTCGATCTCGCTCTGGTGGATCTTCGTCTTCCGGATTCGGGGTCGCGGATGGAAGCGGAGGATCTGCTGATCCGTCTGGACGCGTTCGGCGCCCCCTATGAAATCCGGGAAGCTGCCGGCATCATCCTGGGGTTCTGGAAGGAAGCCCGACATCAGCGTCAGGCCAACAGGGAACTCAAGAAGAAACTGGAGCAAGTGAAGAAAACCTTCCGGGAGCTTTCCACCCTGGAAAATTCCCTCCGATGAATGTGCCTTTCGTTCTGGTGGTCGACGACTATGCCAACACCCGGGCCTACCTGCGCGCGCTCCTCGAACACGAAGGCTTCGGGATCCAGGAGGCGGGGACGGGAGAGAAGGCCCTTGAAATCCTTTCTTCCCGGGAAGGACGTTCGATCCGGGCGATCCTGCTCGACCTGAAACTTCCGAACCAGTCGGGGATCGACCTCATCGCTCCTTTTCGTTCGCTCTGTCCGCAGGCCCCGATCATCATCATGACCGCCCATGCTTCGGTTCCGACGGCCGTGTCGGCAATCCAGAAAGGGGCTTTTCATTATCTGGAAAAGCCGTTGGCGGAAGAAGAACTCCTGACCACACTCCAGCGCGCCATGGCGATCGGGGCACCGGAAGAGCGTCCTTTTCGTACGACCGAATCCGACATGGATCTGGTGGGTCCAACCATGGAAAAGATGATGGAGCGCCTCCGCAAGGCGGCTTCTCATGCCTTTCCGGTGTTGATCACGGGCGAGAGCGGGACCGGCAAGGAAATGGTGGCGCGGACGATCCACCAGTTTTCCGCCCGTTCCGGCGAGCCCTTCGTGGCCGTCAATACCGGAGCGATTTCCCGGGATCTGATTGCCTCCGAGCTTTTCGGCCACGAAAAAGGGGCGTTCACCGGAGCGCTGGAGCGCAAGATCGGCTGGTTCGAAGCGGCGGGCCGGGGCACATTGTTTCTGGACGAGATCGGGACGATGGATCTTCCGGTCCAGGTCGCCCTCTTGCGGGTCATCGAAAGCCGGAGTTTTTCCCGGGTGGGAGGGACGGTTCCCATTTCTTTTTCGGCCAGGATCCTGTGCGCGACGAACGAAGACCTGGAAGAAATGATGCGGGACGGACGCTTCCGGGAGGATCTCTTTTACCGGCTGAACGTCCATGCGATACGTTTGCCTCCCCTGCGCCAGCGCACGGAAGAAATCGGCCTTCTGGCCGTCCATTTTCTCCGGGAGGCCTTGGGCGTGACAGGGGACGCTCCGGAAATCCGGTTGTCCGAAGAAGCGCGAAGATCCCTGGAGAAATATCCGTGGCCCGGAAATATCCGGGAATTGAAGAATGCCATGATTGCGGTGTCCATCGAGCACGGTCCGGAAATCCGGAGTTCCGCTCTCCCGGTGATTCCCCCGGACTGGTTGCCGGAATCGGTCCAGCATTCTCCGTCGCTCCGGGAAGAGGCCTTCGAGCCGGAGCCCAGGACACTCAAGGAAAACGAACGGGACCAGATCCGGAAAATCCTGCTGGAAACCGGCGGAAACAAGGCACAGGCCGCCCGGATCCTGGGGATCAGCCGGAAGTCGTTGTATGCGAAATTGCGCGAGTATGGTCTGGGGGATGTTCCGGGCCCCGGAAAAGATCCTTTCGGGCCGGATTGAACTCAGAGGAGCGCGGCCAGTATGCGGACGAAGGTGGCGACCAGGAGAAAGGTTTGTCCCCAGCGGATTTTTGGCGGACTGAGTCGGGGATGGAGACGGGCTCCTGCGATCGAACCCGCTATGGCTCCGATCGCAACCGGAACGGCTCCGGAAGGGAAGCTGCCGGCCGAAAGAATCTTTGCGGACATTCCGGCGAACGCCATCGGAATCATGATGCCGAGTGAGGATCCCACAGCCACCCGAGTGGAATACCCCAAAAGTCCGGTCATGACCGGATAGTAGAGAAACCCGCCCCCGATTCCCAGAATCCCCGAGACAAGGCCGATCACACACATCAGGACAGGCGCTCCCAGCCGGCGTCTTCGGGCGAGGCGCTCTTCCGTCTGTTCGATGGGACGGGGGATCCGGTGGAGGAGGTAGAGGGCCAGAAGGATTTCGGCGAGATAGAGGACGAGGATCTCCGACCCGGCCAGATGCCGGGACAGCCCCCCGCCCAGAGCGCTGCCGAAAAGAGCCGCGGAACCCCAGAAAAGCAGTGTCCGGACCGGAAGGAGAAGCTGGGGGCGATGGGTGACATAGCCGGCGACGGCGGCGAAAAAGACCTGGAACATCGAGATCTGGGTCGCTTCGAAGGGGGTAAAGGAAAGAGCAAGGAAGACCGGGACCACATAAAGAATGTACGGAATCAGGATCACCGCTCCACCGATGCCGAGAAGACCGGAGACAAATCCCGCCAGCGCGCCTCCCGTCAGGAGGAACAGAAAGTCGTTCATCCGGTCCTCCGGGTTCGGGGGACGTTTGTTCTCCTCATCCCTGACTTGCCGTGAAGGTCAGGAGCCCGACCGGGTCCAGCCCTTCTCCGGTCGTGGCGAGGGGGGCGGGCGTCCCGGGGCCGTTCTGGACCGTGTTCAGGTCGAAGGACTGAAGGGATGGAGTCGAAGTCGGGGAGGGTGTCGTGACCGCCGTGTACAGGATGGTTCCGAACGGATCGAGGGCGAGGAGGTTGACCGCCTGGGAGAAATTCAGGGAGTTGTCGGCGAGAGGAGAGATATTCCCGTTTCCCTTTGTCAGCTCGGTGGCGGTGTAGAAAAGAATGGCCGACCTGGAAAGGTCGGGCAGAAGGAGAAGGGTCGTCGATTCGGAAACGCCTTGCAAAGGCCCGGTGAACGGTGTGGTGAATTTCGCCAGGGAATGGACCTCCGTGCTGCCGAGCGAACCGGAGGCGAGACTTCCCGCGGAAACCGTAATCTCTTCGACAGTATTGGAGGTGGACGTTTCGATAAAGACTTCGCTTCCGTCGCCCGAAAGCTGGAGGCTCCCCCCGGTCAGGGCGCCGGAAAGGGGGAGCGATCCCGCACTGCAGGTCAGGGTGGGGGCGGGAAGGGTCGTCCGGGTGTCGTTCGCGAGAGTGGAGAAGGTGAATCCTTCGAGGCATCCGCCGGAAGAGGTTTTCTCCAGAAAAACGACAAGCTGGCTGTTCGCGATCGACAGGGCCGCCACAGGCTTGCCCGCGAATCCCGTTTGTCCCGTGGGGGATGCCGACTTGGAGAGGGGAAGGGTGTAGGTCCACAGAGCCGGTGTTCCCTGGCTGGTGGTTCCGAAAACGAAGAGGAAGGTCCGGACGACGACGCCTCCTCCGTACATCCCGTGAGCGGTGCGGGTGACGAGAGGCGTCTGACTGTCGGACAGGGGCAGGATGTATTCAAGAAGACCTTGCGAGCCGCTCCCGGTGGTCGTTGAGTGGTTGACCACGATCATGAAGCCCGGGTTCGACGGTGCGGTCGGCCCTCCCAGACATCCTCCCGGAAGAACCAGCAGGATCGCGAACAGAAGTTTTGCGGTTCCGAGGTTTCCCCTTCGTCGGGGGATGTTCCGGTGTTTCATGAAGAATGTTCATCCGGGATTCTGGCGTTTTCGGGGCGCAAGACCGGAGGCGCAACGGGGAATTCGATCCGGAAACAGGAAATCATCGGCGCCTGTCCCGGTTCTCCCCGTTTACTGGGTTTTCCGGCAAGGCCGGATCCTCGCCATTCGAGTCGGCCGATAGGGGACGAATCTGTTTTTCCGCAAGGATTCCCCTCAGGATGACATCCTTGATCATGAATTCCTTGGCGTTCGTCCGGGAAAGCTTGACGAGGACCACAATGGAAGCCGGACCGATCGCGTTCAGCTCTACGCTGCAATGGTTCCCTTCCAGTCCGAAAGACTCTTTTACCACATTGCGAATCGTGGATTCTATCTTCGGGAAGGGGATGTCCAGCGGAAGCTCCAGGCGAAGCGCGACCGGGACCGGAGAACGGGACCATTCCAGGATCATCGCCTGAAGGAGAATGGCGTTGGGAAGCATGAACTTGCGTCCGTCTTCGCCGATGAGGGAAGTGTAGATCATGCCGATGGAGGCGACCGTTCCCCGGTGTTCGGGGAGGACGGTGTCGTGCGGATAGGTTCCGACCAGACGGGTGTATTGCCAGGTGACGATCGAGACCGGATCTCCGACCCTGAACGGCTGGACGATGGCCAGAACGAATCCGGAAAAGAAATTTGTCAGGGAGTTCTGGCCGGCGATTCCCAGGATCACGGAGAGCAGGGTTCCGCCAATCGCCAGGTTGCTGAACCCCTTGCCCAGAAGCGTGAGCACGGAAAGGAGCATGATGATCACGAAAAGGAAGTCGAGAAAATATCGGGCGGACTTGGCCCGGTCTGCCCCCAGCCGGTCGGCGAAAGCCGGAAGGACGGCCGATACCAGCGCCCGGTAAAGGGAAAAGAGGACGACGAGGACGCTCGTGATCTGGGCCAGCGTCAGCAATTCCGGGTTGTCCGGGAAGGTATCCTTGAGATAATGGCTTCCATAGAGAAGAGCGGGCAGAAGGAGCAGAATGAGGACAAACCGGGTGGAGAGTCGGAGCCGCCTGGATGGGGATGGCGGCTTTTCGTCGGAATGCGAAGAAGAGGGATCCATCGGGCCTCCATTTGCAAACGGGCAGGACGATGATCCGTCTGCCGTGTTATAATGCCAAGATACGCGTCCATGGACGGGGATCGATGCAGGGGGACAATATGCATATCTATGAGCTGGTCTCGCGGGACAGGACGCATCCTGTCCGGATTTATCTTCTCCATTCAGAGTATTGGACAGAAGACGAGTTCTACAACCTTCTTCTTGAAGCTTTCCAGCGTTCGAGTGCGTCCGACTGGCATCTCCAGATTCTGGAAGTGTCCGAATACCTTGTGACGGCCCATGGATTCGTCGAAGCCGGGGGGCTGCAGGAAATCGGTTTTCCGGGAGAGCTTTCGAAACGGGATGTCAAACGGCGGATCGATGCGTTTCTGGGCAAGGATCGCAGCGACTGACATCCGGAATTCTTGTTCCGGTCATTATGACATGAACTGGCCGGGAGGAAAATGTCCGGTGTCAAAGGCGGGAGAGGGAAGTGCCGGAAGGCTTGCAGAAATGGGATGACGCCCTGTTTCTCTGGGTGAACAACCGGTGGGAGTCCGGGGGGCTGGATCCCGTCATGATGGCGGCCACAGATCTGGGAAACGGTGGTTACCTCTATCCGATCGGCATCCTCGCGATGATCGTGTTCGCCCGGACCGCCTTCATGAGGGACGCCGTCCTCTGGATCGCGGCCTCCCTTGCGGGACTTCTGCTCGAAGGCTCGCTCAAGCACCTGGTCGCACGTCCGAGACCTCTCGAACATTTTTCGGCTGCAATACGGGCAGGCCAGACGAGAGTCCATGTACTCGGACCTCACCTGCACTGGTTTTCTTTTCCCTCCGGCCACGCCACGACGGCGTTTTGTGCCGCTGTCCTGTTCGGAGGGCTCTATCCCCGGCTTTTGTGGCCGTTTCTGGTTCTGGCGACAATGACCGGCGTTTCCCGGGTTTACGTCGGAGCCCATTTTCCGACCGACGTTCTGGCCGGCGCCCTGATCGGGACAGTTTCCGGCCTGTTTGCCCTGAAGATCGTGCGTCCCCGCTTGCCCCTGCGCTGGAGCGGCGCGACGTCGGCCGACGGAGAAGAGCGGAAAGGACAGGATGATGTCTCAAAAAACACCGCTTCTTGACCACCCTTTATCCGACTGGCCCGTCCTCCTTTCGGAAGGAAAGACGATGCCGGCCTATCGTTCCCGACAGGTCGCCCAGTGGATCTTTCGCCATCATGTTTCGGACTGGGAAGGGATGAAAAACCTGCCGGAAGAGGACAGGTGCCGGTGGTCGGACCGATGGGACCTGTCGCTGCCGGTTCTTCGCGAAGAACGGATGTCCCGGGACGGCACCCGAAAGCTTCTGCTGGAGCTTTCGGATGGCGCCCGCATCGAGTCCGTCCTGATTCCCCGGGACGACCGGGCGACCCTGTGCGTTTCCTCCCAGGTCGGATGTGGCATCGGATGCCGATTTTGCCGGACGGCGGATATGGGGCTGGTGCGAAATCTTTCCGTTTCGGAAATGCTCGGCCAGATCCGGCTCGCGAACCGCTTGCTGACGGAAAGGCCGATTCGGGATACCCTGGGGGAAGATTCCGGAGCGCCATTTCTGTCCCGCGTGAATCATCTCGTTTTCATGGGTATGGGAGAGCCCCTGGCCAATTTCGACACCCTTGTCCGGGCGTTGTCCGTTCTGACATCGCCGGAAGGTTTTGCGCTGTCGCCAAGGCGGATAACCGTTTCAACGTCCGGACTGGCCGGCCGGATCCGGGATCTGGGAGTCGCGGGCATTCCGGTGAATCTTGCCGTTTCCCTGTCCGCTCCGACCGAAACTCTCCGGGAAGCCCTGATGCCGATTTCCCTGCGTCACCCCATCCGTTCCATCCTTGAGGCATGCCGGAGCTACCCGCTCCGGAACCGGCAACGGATCACCTTCGAGTATGTCCTTCTCGGAGGGGTCAATGACAGTCCGGACCAGGCCCGGGAACTTGCTCGCCTTTTGGCGCCGTTTCGCAGCAAGGTCAATCTGATCCCCTTCAATCCCTATCCGGGCTCTCCCTATTTGCGTCCCGACAGGAGCAGGGTTTTGCGTTTCCAGGAGGTCCTTCTGGCAAAAGGGGTGACGGCGACCCTCCGGACGACGCGGGGAGAGGACATCCTGGGAGCCTGCGGGCAGCTGGCGCTTACTCCTTCACCTCTTCCGATCAAGGAGCCCCCGACGTGGAAAACAATCGACTCTTCTATGCCCGTCTGATCCTGTTTCTCGGTATCGAGCTTCTGGCGATTCAGCTGGGCATGGGTCTGAACCGCTATTCTCTTCTGAATGGAGTCGGATGGGTCGGGATGCTGTCCTGGTTTCTCATTGGAGGGGCGCTGGCCGGTTCGATCGGGTTCGGTGTCCTGCTTTCCGAGATCAGACCCAGTCCCCCCGAAGGCCGCGAACCCGGATTCTTCTGGAAGTTCATCCCTCAGCTTCCCTGGTTCTGGGCACTTCTGGTGTCGGCGATCGACAGCTACTTTTACTTCCCCCGAATCTGACTCCGTTTTGATTTTTTCAGTCTCCGGACACCAGGTCCACGGGCCCGAAGCTTGCGAGAGTCTGGAAATGTCCCACACCTTCTTCCGTTCCCCATAGCCGCCCTCCGTACAGACCCGCTCCGGCCAGAAAATGAAGCTCGCGGATCTTTCCCGGGGGGGCTGCCCGGGAAACCTCTTCCATCGGGACAGACAAGGGATCGATCGGTTCGTTTCGGGTCAGGAGGTGGACGATTCTCTGGCGGTACTCTTCCAGGTTGTCTTTCCCGAGACCCTTCGCCATCATCTTTTCGTTCTGCGCCCAGACTCCGGAAAGAAGGACCAGAATGCGGCCATACCCCCGGAGAGGGAGACGGCGGACGGATTCCCCCAGAAGCCGGACATAGCGGGTCTGGTTCAATGGCTGGGAAACGGGAAGGACGGGAATATTCCCGTCGGGGTTCAGGAAGAAAAGCGGGACCGCCGTTGCGTGGTCGACCCCGTGAATGCCGGCTGCCGCCGGAACCTGGCGTTCCCGGAGAATGTGGATGAGATTTTTGGCCAGATCCGGCTCTCCGGGGGGATCGAAGCGGAGTGTGACGCCGAATCCGGCATAGTCTTCCGACGACTCGAGTTCGGCCCGGTCGTCGACCAGAAGAACATTTCTTGTCTGCCAACCGGGAGAGAAGGAGAGAATGGCCCGGACGGGAACGGGCGGAGAGGACAGCCACTGGTAAAGATGCTGGTAGGCGGTCAGGAGAGTCCGGGAATGGCCGCTCCGATAGGACTCCAGAAGATCCGGGGTGTGGGGTGCGACGATCGTGATCAGTTCCAATGGTTGCTCCTCGGTTTAGACCCGTTCATGCGGGGTTTTGCCCGTCCTTCTCCGGCTGGACAAGGACGGTTTCTGGCACCCGTTCGATCCGGTCGTCGGGGGACAGATCCAGAAACGGTCCGTGTCGGACAAGGCGCCCGGGGGATCCGGCCCGGATGCCCTCTCCCCGGGAGAGTTCGGAGAAAATGTGATTTTTTTCGTTTTCGTGGCGCCGGAGAAGCCGGATGCGGTGGCGGTCTTTTCCGTCACAGAAGATTCCCCAGACCATTCCCCTTTCTTTGCGGATTTCCGAAACCAGACGGAGAAAAGGCGAATCGCCCTGTCTCTCCGGAACCCGGTTTTTTTCCACCTTCTGCGCGATCAGGTAGCTCATCTTGAGCGCGTCCCGGACATGGCCGACCGACCGGGCCCGGTCAAGGATGTCCGGAGGGAAGGAAAAAGGCCGGTCTTCATGGCACCAGTCACGTTCTTCGCGCAGGGCCGGGCAAGGGGCGTTGTGTCCGTTGGGGCAGGGGGCCAGAAGACGAATCGTTCCGGACAGACGTTCCAGAAGGGCGTCCCTGACGGTCAGCAGCGTCCGGGAGGAAAGCCGGTCGGCCGGCTCTGCGAGCAGCAGGATTCCGCCCTCCTCCAGACGGCAAAATCCCGATTCCAGGGCATCGACGAAACCTTCGACGTTTTCTGTCTGCTCCGCCAGAACATTGGCCTCCAGGAGAAGGTCGAGCCCGTCGTCCATTTTCGGGATGCGCGGGAGCCGCAGAACATCGGACCGGACCGTTCCTCTTCCGGCGATCAGTGAACGGATCGTCTCTTCCGCCACAGACAGGGCCGCACGGGACCGGTCCACCAGTCGGACTTCCAGAAGACGGCCGGAAGGAATCGCAGGGAGGAAGGCCTGAAGGACGCCCTCGGCGAACCCGCCTGTCCCGGTTCCCCAGTCCATGATCCGAAAAGGACGGTGGTCGTGGTCTCCATTCAGCAAAAAAGACGCGCATCGCGCCAGAGCCTCTTTTCCCAACTGATTTCCCTTGGCAGACGTCAGGGGATGGTAGTAGGATCGGTAAGAAAGAAGGTTGTCTGGACGGTCCATGTAATCGGGGTCCGGACGGTGGCCGACAAATCCCCGAAAGAGTCTTTCCAGGGCAAGGTCCTGGCCGGATTCTTGTTTTCGGGATTTCGGGTCGCGACCGGGGCGGCCGGAAGAAGGCCTGTCGGAACGAGGACGCATGCGGGATTCCTTGTGAAGATACGGTTGTCGGGGTTCCTGGTGGCCGGGTCTTTCAACTCGGACAAAAGACAAGGCCGAACGTCCGAAGAAGAAACAATGGGGTAAACAACCCCGACCCGAAGGTCGGAGCTTTTCCCTAACCCGCCTTGCGGCGGGCTGAGAACTCAGGCCGGTTTACGGCGACCTTTGCGATGTTTCGGGCGGCGACATGGTCCGAGAGGGCGGAATAATCGCAGGCAATACAGGAGAATCGGTCCTGGGATTTCCGGTTCTTTTTGTCCACACAGCCGCATTCCGGACAGGTCCGGGACGTGTTCCGGGGATCGACGACAAAGAGT
>JAKAYA010000032.1 GCA_021826965.1 Nitrospirota bacterium | reverse complement strand
CTTGTCCCCATCAACGGATTTATCGGCGACCAGACAAGTCGGGGACTTCCTTTTCTGGGGGGAAAAGACGACACGGTAACCCGGATCCGGGCGACGCTCCGGAAGGCGGCGGAAGATCCGAAAGTTCGGGGTATTGTTCTTTTGATCGACAGTGCCGGAGGATCGGTGACTGCATCCGATCGAGTCTATCATCTCATCCGGGAATTCAAGCGGAAATCCGGCATCCCGGTTATGGCGATGATCGGAGATATGGGGGCATCCGGCGCGTATTATGTATCGGTCGCAGCCGATGAGGTGTGGACTCATCCGACAAGTGTGGTCGGCAGCATCGGGGTCGTGATTTTCAATGTCGGCATAACCGGGCTGATGAAGAAGATCGGGGTGGAAGACCGGACATTGTCAAGCGGTGCGGAGAAGGAAATGGGATCTCCTCTCAGGCCGATGACAGACAAGGACAGAAGCCTTTTCCAGGGTCTGATCTCGGACCTGTATACACAGTTTTTCGACATCGTCTCCCGGAATCGTCAGATTGCCCCGGATATCCTGAAGCCTCTGGCCGACGGACGGATCTTTACCGCAAGACAGGCTTTGAAAAACCATCTTGTCGACCGGATCGGGTATCGGGACGATCTGATTCGTCACCTGAAACGGCTGATGCATGTCAAACGATTTGAAGTGATCCGTTATAGAGAGCCATTTCTTGCGGCGACCGGCATATTCGGAAGCGAGAGTCCGGCTGGAGAGCCTGTGGCAAGCGCGGGAAGACTTGCGGGCATGCTGACGAAGAGCGGTCCGACAATGCTTTATTTGTGGGATCCGGGATTTTCCGGAAGCATGAAATAGGGAGATTCACCCAGAAGGTACCATGTTTTTCCGGGTTGAGACCGGCAATAATCCAATCGCGCTGTCTTTCGGGAAAAATCCTTCCATGCCTTGTGGAGATTTTCCGGATGACGGGCGGTTCTGGACAGGTCCAGCTCCCCGTTTCTGCAGGATGCGCGAAAGTCGGTCGGCGAGAGGAACCGGTGAAGGAGCAACGCTTCTTTCACATGCTTTTGCCCCCAGAACGCAACGGGATATTCGTCTTGTGCCCGGGCGGCGGGAGGAACGGTAAGCAGCAGTACGGCCGGAACGAAAAGGAAAACGAGAAGGTTTTTCATCTTGGGAAGACCTCCGTGGACGAAAAGAGATAAATAAACAGAAGATCGTTGAGGTTTGTGCCGGTCGCACCGAACCGGAGTCCGACGCCTGCCCGGTCAGCGAAGGTTGCCGTATCATGATCTTCAAGAGACTGAAGTGCGGCTTTCTCCATCTTTTTTCGACGGAAGAGGGAGCTCTCCAAAAGAATTCCCGAGTAGCCGGAGTTACCGTCCAGACCGTCGGTCGCCAGAGCGCCGACAATGGCGCCGAGACTTTTCAGGGAGAGCCCGCAGGCGATTCCGAATTCCAGTGTGCGGCCACCCCGACCCTGTTTTGTCCCCAACGTCACCGTACATTCTCCTGTCGCCAGGAACAAATGGTTTCCGGAGTTCCGGGCAGCCACCTCCCGGACAAGCGAAGCAATTTCTTCCCCTTTGAAACGGGCTTCGCCGGTCAGACAAGGGGTCATGGAATGGATGTGGAAGCTGGAAGATGGGAGCATCCGGCGGGCTGTTTCGAGCACTGCTCGGGAATCGCCCAGGGTGTGAAGAGGTTTCAAGGAAAACGGAGGAGGGTCTGCGGGAGTCTGTGTACCGAGATGATTCCTGACAGACGAGGGAATCTCGTCGGGGCGAAGCCATTGCTCCAGAATCGAAAGGGTTTTCTTCCCGTCTCTCCGACAAAAGGCCGTTGGGCCGGATCCGACAATTTCGCCAGAATGGCAGGGAATGTCCGACAAGAGGACAGTTTGCACGCCCTTTCCCCGGAAATTTCTCAGGAGTTCTCCTCCCTTGATCGATGACAGATGGGTCCGCACCGTATTCAGGACATGGATTGGCGCTCCCTTGCGCATCAGGTTCCCGATCAGCATTCTTTTCTGAGCCAGTGAAACTCCCGGAACAGGCAGGCACAGAAGACTCGACGTTCCCCCGGAAAGGGCAAAAAGGAGATGTCCTTCCGGAGGAATCCTTTCCACGAACCGGAGAGATGCCCGGGCCGCGGCCAGACTCTCTTCGCCCGGTTCGGGATGATTTCCGGCCATCCATGACAAGTTTTCAGGATGCGGATATCCCTGTGGGAGCACAACAAGAACTCTCTCCGGGGGAATGGAACGCTCCTTTGCCAGAGTCTCGGCCATCCCTTTTGCCGCCTTACCGGTAGCAAGAAGATATTCCGGAAACTCGCCGGCCCGGCCGGGGAGAGGGCTCTTTCCGGACCGGATGAGAGCGGATGGATGGAGTTCCCGGAGAATCATTTCCAGCCAGGGGACAAGACCGGACCGGAATTCCCGGAGGTCAGCCTCCACCGTCATCGATCAGGATGGTTTTTCATGCAGAAGGTGATATTTTGACTGGCACTGGGCGCTGCAAAAATACACCCTTCCGGAAGATTCGTCCGGCTCCGACAGGACCAGCGGCGAAGATGGATCCAGAAAGGTCTGGCAAACGGGATCGCGCACCGTTTTCAGGATTTCGGAGGGAAAGGAGGGGCGGACCTGGAAGTTTCTGCCGATCCGTCTCAGGACAATCACCAGGATGGGAATAAAGAGGATCAGGAGAAAAAGACGAACCACCATCATGGCAAGACACACCCATTTTCTTCGAAGGAGCGACTGTGCAACGCATGACCTTTCGGGATTTTATGGCCCGTTCCTTGTCCGATCCTCACGGAGGGTACTATACAAGAAACGCCCGCATCGGATTTTCGCGGGGAGATTTTTACACCGCTCCGGAGCTGAGTCCGGCCTTTGCTCTGCTTCTTTCCCGACAGATCGTCGAATCGGACGTTGTTCTCGATCATCCAAAGGAATTTTACCTGATGGAAACCGGTCCGGGCAACGGAACGCTCATGAGGGACATTCTTGCCAGCCTTCGCCTTTCGGCACCGGACCTCTGGCGTCGGACCCGGCCGCTGCTTTACGAAATCAGTCCCGTACTGGCGGACAGGCAGAAAGAAAAGCTTTCGTCGATCCACCTTCCATGCGAGCCCGAATGGATTCGTCCTGGGGAATTATCCGGAAGGACCTCTTTCACTGGAATGATCTACGGCAATGAATTTCTCGATGCCCTGCCGGTGCATCGCATCCGGAAAACCCGGCAGGGGTTTTCCGAGATTTATGTTGAACAGGATGAATCCGGTGCCATAGCCGAAGTGGAAGGAGCCCTTTCGAGCCCTTCCCTGACAGAGGGTGTGCATACGACTGCCCGGGATTATCCGGAAGGGTTCGAATGGGAAGCCCAGGCGGACCTCTGCAATGTCCTCTCCGAACTTTCCGGCGTTCTTCACCGCGGTTTCATGCTCTGGATAGACTACGGGGACACGGCTCTGGAAAGACTCTCTCCCAAGAGGGAAAAAGGAAGCCTGGTGGGGTATCGGAAACATTCACTTGTCGAGGATGTGACGAAAGCCGAGCCCGGTTCGATCGACATGACGGTTCATGTGGACTTTCCGCTGGTGGCCCGCCAGTCGAAGGCACTGGGCATGCAGCTGGAAGGGTTTTCGGATCAGATGCATTTTTTGATGGCCTTGGGTATCGGGGAGTGGTTGTCAGACGAGCAGTTTTCTCCCGAAGAAAGATCGGCGATGGCGACGTTGATTCATCCCTTGCGTATGGGAGAAGCCTTCAAGGTCATGCTGCTGTCGCGCGGTATCGACAGGCGGGCTAGCTGGAAGGGATTCCCCCGGGAACCTCTTCCTCTCTAGCAGAGTCGGCTGGATCACGCGGGTTTTTGCCGGGACAGGATATAGTCGACGACGGGCTGAATTTCTTCCGGTGTCAGATAGTTTTTTCCGGATTGCTGCATGTTCCTGTTCATTTTCAGGACGAGGATTCGCCAGTCTTCGGGTGTTCGATGAGTCAGAGGAGGCAGCGTGTGGCATTGACTGCAGGATTTATCGAAAAGAATCTCCCCTGTCATTCCGGACGGGTAAGTCCGGGCATCTCGTGCCGATTGCCCGGAGGGGGAAGACGGATTGTCCTTCGGTTCCGGGATCAGCATGAACAGGACAAAGAATATAACGGCAAAAACCAGCGTCACGATAATGGCGACGATATTGTTCATGGGCTTGAACTGATTTTTCAAGTCAGGACTCCTGCTTCACGAGAGCGTTCAAGGCCGGGATCAGGTCTTTTTCGAGCGATGATCTCAGGAGCTTTTCCAGAAGCCGGGCAGGAGATTTCTGGTCGAAGACGGCGTTGGGAGTCGGAGACTCTTCCCGTTTGCTCGTTTTGACCATGCGAACACTCTTTTTTCCAGTCTGCCTGACGAGGACGTACCGGCATTTCAGGATGGCCTTTTGTCGGACATGGAGCAAGTTGGCCCGAACCCGGTCCTGAAACAAAACGATCTCCATCTGAACGAGAAGCGCATGGTGATCCGAAGACGCCTCGTACGGTTTGTATCCATTGGCTTTCAGGACGGCCTTCAAAGACCTCAAGACGGTTTTCTTCAGTGAATGGCGTACAAGGAGTTGCGACGTTCCACCCGTTGTGCGGAACAGGACCCCGATGTTGTGACTGTCCCCGCGGAGAATCACCGGAAGGACGGCAACCGGTTCGGGTTCCTGTGATTGTCCGGTTCGTGAATGGAAGGTCAGTGCCGATGGCATGTCTATGAAAACAGGGGGGTGGGGGCCCGTCGAGCAGGCCGCAGTCAAAAGGAGGCCGAGGCACAGGGCCAAAGTTCTGATGGCCGTGGTTTTCACGGGAGTCCTTCGAACTGTTCGTTTGCCGGATAGTGTGCGCATGCCGATACTCCTCCTTAAGAAGCGGTTTCACCAGACAGAGCCCCCGGCACAGGGGATTCCGGAACTCTGTCCCTTTTTATTGGCCGGAGGCCCTGAATGTGCGGCGAATGACGATCGCCTTTCCTCCTGGCGCATTCTTCCAGACCAAGGAGAGGCGATGAGTTCCCGGAGCCACAGCAGGAATATTGATGGTCGTTTTTTCTCCACGGAAGAGATCTGCGAACGCAGCGGGGGATCCGTCTATTTTGACGAGCAACCGGTAGAACTGCTTGTCCGGAGGTGCCTGATCAAAATAGACCCGGAGCGCCCACTCGTTTCCTGAGGGAATCCTGTCCGGAAGCCGTAGGCGGACTCCGTCTTCGCCTGCGGCGGCAACGGCGGAAAGGAGCCTTGTCGAGCCCAGGAGAAGGAACAGGAAGACTATGCGGGGCATCATGTGGTTTTTCCCGGCCCATCCAATGGCGGCGTACCGGTTCGACACCGGATTGTCCCTCTGATAGAATTCCGGAATGATTTTCAAACCCAAGTCCCCCCTTTTTCTAAAATACATCATCCTCGAGAGGATTGCGAAGGGCACACTCGCTATTGTACTTGGTATCGGCGGTCTGAGCCTGATCCATGTCAACCTGTCGGCGATCCTTGTCCATGTTTCCCAGAACTTCAATCTGGACGTGGACAACGCATGGACGGGGAAACTGCTTCGCGAAGCGGGGCTGATTTCTCCCAACATGCTCAAGATGATTTCGGTGGGGGGGATCCTGTACGGACTGGTCAACTATCTCGTGGCCTGGGGTCTCCATCGTCGTTTTCGGTGGGCAGAGTATATGACCATTCTGGAGATATCGGCCTTGATTCCTTTCGAAGTGTATGCGATTCATGAACACTTTTCATGGTTTCGTCTGGGCGCATTCTTTTTGAACATGATCATCGTCGTTTATCTGATCCGCAACCGGTCCCTGTTTCACTCCATGAAAGAGGATTCCGGCATTGTCGAAACATCCTTCCCTCCTTCCTGAACCGGAAGGTCGGCAGGCCCTGGCTGTTCTCCTGCTGTTCTCCAATTTGCTCAATTATCTGGACCGGCAGCTGTTCCTCTCTCTTTTCCCCCTTTTCCGGACCCGTTTTGATTTGTCGGACCAGATGCTCGGGGTTCTGGCTTCTTCTTTTACCCTCGTTTACATTCTGGTCGCTCCTTTCTCCGGAGCGCTCCTTCAAATGGCTTCGGCGGGAAAGCTTCTGGCAGGTGGAATCTTCACTTTTTCTGCGGGAATGGCGATCACAGGCTTTACGCCCGACCTGGAGGGTCTCTTCCTCGGACGGATGCTTACCGGAGCCGGAGAAGCGGTTCTGACGACGATCGGCCCCGTCTTGTTGATGGAGAGTCCGATTTCCGGAATTCGGGGGAAAGGGATGAACTTGGGAATTTTTTATTCGGCGATCCCGGTCGGGTCCGCTCTGGGATTTGCACTGGGAGGTCTATTTTCCCATCAGACGGATTTTCAGCGCGCCCTTCTGTTACCGGTTCTTCCGGGATTTTTGCTGTCTTGGCTGATTTACACAGCATTTCAAAAATCGGCGATCCCTGTACTGTCGGAGCCTCTTCGGATGTCCCTCTGGAAAGGAATCCTGCAGAAACCTGTGTTGCTGTCTTTCTTCGTTCAGGCGGCGGTCACGTTTGTTCTGGGGGGAATGGCCGCCTGGCTTTCGATCTATCTGACGCGCGTGAAGCTCATGGATCTCGCCGGTGCGGACATGGCTTCAGGCCTGGCCCTCCTTGGGGGCGGCCTGACGGGCATACTGGCGGGAGGACGGTTGCTCGACCAGGAATGCCACTACCGCCCGGATGCCTGGGGGTTCCGGACGACGCTGGCGGGGCTTCTTGCCGCAGGAGCCGGAGTCCTCCTTGTTCTTGCCACCCGGTCACATGTTTATTTGATGCCGGAATTGTGGCTTGCGACGTTCGGGTTGTTTTTGGGAATGGTCCCGGTCAATTGCCTGATCCTGAAAAGAAACCCGCCGGCCCTGTCCACTCCGCTCATGGGATGGTGCCTTCTCTTTACGCATGTTTTCGGAGATTTGCCTTCCCCCTCCCTGATCGGTTGGGTGTCGGAAAGGTTCTCTCTCGAAGAGGCCCTGTCCTTCTGTCTTCTTGTTCCGATTTCGGGGGCGATTCTGGCAGTTTGTCTGTACAGGCGTATCTGAAAAAATTTTTCCGCTACCAGACGGAAAACTCTCTGGAAAGATGCCCTGAAATGGGATAGGATGAAAAAAAAGACTTTCGATCATCCGGGAGAAGACTCACAATGACTGCAAAAGATCTGATGTCCCAAACGCTGGTGTCGGTCACCCCGGAAATGTCGATACGGGAACTTGCCGACATTCTGGTCAAGAACCGTTTGAACGGGGTACCTGTTCTGGATTCCGATGGCCGATTCCTGGGCGTTGCCGGAGAACACGATCTGATTCACCATGAGAAGCCGTTGCATATTCCGACGACATTCTCGCTCTTGGATGCCTGGTTTTTTATCGAACCTCCCGGCAGTCTCAAGAAGGAAATCGAGCGGATCGCCGCAACGCAGGTGAAGGATGTTTTTCAAAAGGATCCTCCAACCGTTTCTCCTTCCGCAACGGTCGAAGAGATGGCGCAGATCTTCGAAAAGACGCAGGCCGATTTGTTACCGGTCCTCGAAAAGGGATCTCTCGTCGGTGTGATAGGCCGGTCGGATCTTTTGAGGGCTCTGGCCCAGGATGAAATTGCCTGACCGGATCGTCTGTCCGCCCGATTTTTCGACGGCAAAATGCGGTTATCGCCTCCTGAACCGTCTTCCCCGGGGGGCACTCGTTCTCCTGGAAGGCCCTACAGGCGTCGGAAAGACCGAGTTCGTTCGGGGATTTCTGCGTGCCCTGGATTTTCCCGGTCGGGTGAACAGTCCAACGTTCGTGACTCTCCAGGTCTATGAAGGAAACGATTGGAGGGTTTTTCACGGGGACATGGACCGCCTTCCGGAAACGCGGGAAGATCCCGAATTTGTCGAAACCCTCTTGCTGGAC
The DNA here is from genome assembly GCA_021826965.1 of Nitrospirota bacterium. GTDB lineage: Bacteria > Nitrospirota > Leptospirillia > Leptospirillales > Leptospirillaceae > Leptospirillum_A. The sequence goes on along the minus strand of JAKAYA010000032.1, from coordinate 15,437 downwards.
CGGGAAAGATCCTGGTCTTTCGTTGAATGGGGAGACAAGCTTCCAGAGACAATCCGGTCTCTCTTTCCGGTGGTCCTTCACCTCCGGATGGAGTGGGAAGAAGACGATCTTCGGATCCTGACCCCGATTTTGGAAAAAGGGGGGGATCGGGAGTGGGTTTCTCAATGGCAATCGGATTGCCGGGAATGTCTCCCGGGAGACTGAACGGAGAATCCGGGGGAAGGGAGAATCGGTGGAATCTTTGAGCGCGCCTTGGCGAATGAGATATATCAAGGGCGAATCCCGGACTTCCGGGGACGGCGGCTGTGTTCTTTGCGAGCTATCGCGCGCCGGAGTCGGGAGGGATCGTCTTGTTCTCTGCCGGACGGGTCTCTGTTACGTCGTCCTGAACGCTTTTCCCTATACGAGCGGCCACCTGATGGTCGTCCCCCACGCCCATGGTGGTTCACTCGCTTCCCAAAAAGCCGAGAGCCTTCGTGAGATGATGGACCTTCTCGCTGTTTGTGAAAAAGTTCTGGAAAAGGAGTACAATCCGTCCGGATACAATCTCGGAATCAACGTGGGGAAAAGTGCGGGTGCGGGGATACAGGATCACCTTCATGCGCACATTTTGCCGCGGTGGGAAGGGGACACGAACTTCATGACGACGATTCATGAGGTTCGTGTCCTGCCCGAGGAGCTCCAGGCGACCTACGACCGTCTTTTTCCCCATTTTCTCTGTCTGGATGAGGAGGGGAAGGTGGATGCGCAGGTCCGGAAAAGCTTTCCCTGAGAAAGGATGCCGCCATGAAACGTTCTTTTGCGAGAGTCCTCTTCGCCGCCCTCACTTTCTCTTTGACCGCCTGTCTCTTTTCTCCGACCCCTTCGATGGCGTGGGTTGTGGATCAGAAAGCCGACTATCCGGTCAAGGCCGTGCATGACCGGCTGGCTTCCCTGTATTCCGAATACCGGACCCTGGCCCAGGAGATGGACTTCATGCTGGATCGCACGAACGTGACGCCCTCCCGCTATGCCGCCTGGCAGAAATCCTGGGAACAGAGAATGAAGGAGGCCGAGGCGCGTCTCCATGGTTTCTATGGCTATTTCATGCCGATCAACCAGCACCCGTGGACTCGGGAGGCGGCTGTTTTTACAAACCTCCAGGGCGTTCGCGAATGGTTGTGGACCGTTGAGCAGGACAAGGAAAGCCTTGTTTCGGGCCACCCGAACTTCGATATTGACAAGGGGAAGATCTACCCGCGCAATATTGAAATGTACCGGGGATTTCTCCTGAAGGCCGGTTCGATCTTGACCGGTGGGCCTTTTTCGGGTAATTTCTTCAAGGATACGCAGGCAACAATCCTTGCCAACTACTGTGTGTATCCCGAAGTGCACAAGGACGGATCGACCCACATGACCAAGCTCGTCAAGCCGTCGTTCCAGCACATGGGACTTGAGAACGGCCTGGCGATGGAGCACAAGGACGTTTCGAAGCCAGGCGACTCCGCCCCCTGATTTGGCGACCCGAAGCCTTTTAATTCCAGGTCCGTGAGCCTGGGAAAGGTTCCCATCATTGGATCCTCTCAACCCCCCCGAGCCTCTTCCGCGTCCTGACAGTACGTCAACGGGACGGAAAATCCTCCTGGAATCCGATCAGATCGAACGCATGATCCGGCGCATGGCCCATGAAATACTGGAACGCAACCAGGGTTCCCGAGATCTTTATCTTGTCGGCATCCTGCAAGGCGGGGGTGCCCTTGCAAGGCGACTGGCGGAACGGATCCGGTCGATCGAGGGGAAACCCGTCTCTCTCGGCACGGTGGATATCACGCTCTATCGGGATGACCTGTCGACCCGCTCCGCTCCTCCCTTCCTGAAGGAAAGCCTTCTTCCCGAATCTGTGGACAACAAAAAGATTGTTCTGGTCGACGACGTCCTGTTTACGGGACGCTCGGTCCGCTGTGCGCTGGACCTGCTCATGGACCTGGGGAGACCGACACACGTCCAGCTGGCGGTTCTGATCGACCGGGGGCATCGGGAGCTTCCGATAAGGGCGGATTTCGTCGGAAAGAACATTCCAACCGGGCGGGATGAAGTGGTCGAAGTGTCACTCGATCCCCCAAGGGAAACCGTCGCCCTTCTCCGGCGAACGATCGGAAAGGATCACTCGTGAGCGATTTCCTGACGTCGCCCCACCTGTTGTCCGTGGAGGACCTGACCACGGACGAGATGAACGGGATCTTCCGGACCGCAGATTCCTTCCTGGACCTCTCCTCTCGTACGGTCAAGAAAGTTCCTTCTCTCCGGGGAAAGACCCTGGTCAATCTTTTCTACGAGCCTTCCACGCGGACCCGTACGTCTTTCGAGATTGCGGCGAAACGGCTGTCTGCGGATGTCATCAACATCACGACCTCCCAGAGCAGCGTTGTCAAGGGGGAGAGTCTTCTGGACACGGTCCGGACAATCGAGGCCCTGGGAGCGGATGGAGTGGTCATCCGTCATCCTTCCTCCGGAGTTCCGGAATGGATTTCCCGCCGGGTGGGGTGCCACGTGATCAATGCGGGCGACGGTCTCCGGGAGCATCCGACACAGGCGCTACTGGACCTCTACACGATCCTGAAGCGCATGGGACGCTTTGAAGGTCTTCAGGTTGCCATCGTGGGGGACATTCTTCATAGCCGCGTGGCCCGTTCGAACATCCGGGCGCTGACCCGGATGGGCGTTCGGGTCCGTCTGGTCGGACCCCCGACACTGATTCCCGCAGACAGGAAAGGCTGGAATGTGGATGTGTTTTACGACCTGAAAGAAGGGATCCGGGACTGTGACGTCGTCATGGCGCTCCGTCTTCAGCTCGAAAGAGCGACCGCCAGTTTCATCCCCTCCCTCAAGGAATACGCAAGGCTTTATGGAATCTCCCCCCAGGTTCTCCGACTCGCGAAGCCCGACGTGCTTGTTCTCCATCCCGGGCCGATCAACCGTGGCATAGAAATTCAGGACGAGGAGTCTTTTCATCCCCATTCGGGGATCCTGGATCAGGTTCATTTCGGCGTGGGTGTCCGGATGGCGGTCCTGTATCTCCTGATGGCCGGACAATAGAAAGGGAATCGGATGGCAAGGAAAGACAGTGCGGACTCTTTTTTTCTAAAAGACGTCCGTCTTCTTGACCCGGCGACGGGACTGGACATGAACGGGCATATCCGGGTCGAAAACGGTCTCGTGGCCGAGTTCGGGTCGATTCCGGCACCTTCCTCCGGGATGCCGGTCTGGGAGGGAGAAGGAAGCATCGTGACGCCGGGACTGGTGGACGTTCACGCGCACTTTCGTGAACCCGGCTTCGAATACAAGGAAACGATCGAGTCCGGATCCCGGGCGGCCGTTTCGGGTGGATTTACCGCCGTTTGCGTCATGGCGAACACGGATCCGGTCAACGACCATCCGGAGGTCACCCTCGGGATGATCAACAAGGCCCGGGAGATCGGTCTTTGCCGGGTTTTTCCGATCGGGGCGGTCTCACTCGGACTCAAAGGCGAGACGCTGACCGAAATGGGGGCCCTGACCCAGGCCGGGTGCGTGGGGTTTTCGGACGATGGTCTTCCGGTCAGGACGTCCCGCCTTTTGCGCAGGGCCCTGGAATACGCCGCACTCTTTCATCGTCCGGTGATTGATCATTGTGAGGATCGGGATCTTTCCGACGGGGGTGTGATGAATGAAGGGTGGGTGTCGACCGATCTCGGACTGAAGGGAATTCCTCCGGCTTCGGAAGAAGTGGTCGTCGCCCGGGATCTGGAAATCCTGAAATCCACACGGGGACGCCTCCACGTCGCTCACCTTTCGACCGCCGGAGGGGTCCGTCTGGTCCGTGACGCGAAGAGGCGTCACCTGAACGTGACGGCGGAAACCTGTCCTCATTATTTCTCCCTGACCGATGAAGCCGTGCGGTGTCATCATGCGGATGCCAAGATGAATCCTCCCCTTCGGACCGAGGAGGACCGTCTGGCGATCATCGAAGGACTGAGAGACGGGACCATCGATATGATTGCCACCGATCATGCTCCGCATGCCCCTTTCGAAAAAGAGCGGGAGTTCGATCAGGCGCCTTTCGGCATCATCGGTCTGGAAACGGCCTTTTCCCTGGGACTGGATCTGGTCAAGGACGGGTATCTGGACATGGCGATGTTGCTGTATCTTATGAGTGTACGTCCTGCCCGGGTCTTCGGATTGCCCCGCGGGGAAATCCGTCCTGGCGGACTGGCGGATCTGATGGTCTTCGATCCCTCTCAGACAACCGTGGCAGGGGTGCCCCGTTTCCGTTCGAGAAGCCGGAACTCCCCTTTTTCCGGACAGAAAATGTCCGGGCGGATCCGGATGACGTTCGTTGGCGGGAAAAAAGTGTTCGATGAGCAGGAGGAGCGGGAGGAATGAGGTACCCTGTCTGGCTGGCTCTGGAAGACGGGACGGTCTGGTCCGGGGAATCCCGGGGGGCTTTGGGGACAGTCCGGGGCGAGGTCGTCTTCAATACGGCAATGTCCGGATACGAGGAGGTTCTGACAGATCCGTCCTACGCCGGACAGATCGTCGTCATGACCGCGCCGATGATCGGAAATACCGGGATCAACCACCGGGATGCCGAGTCGGGGAAAGTCCATCTCGCGGGATTCGTGACGGCTGAAATGTGCGATATTCCATCCCATTATCGGAGCCGGAAATCTCTCCCGGATTATCTTCTCGGGCAAAGAACGGTCGCTGCGACCGGCATCGACACCCGGGCGATCACGTCCCGGCTGAGGACGTCCGGCGTTCAGAGAGGGGTCCTGACCACCGAAGATGTCGGGGTCCGGAAGCTTCAGGAATGGGCCCGGAACGTGACTCCGATCGAATCCGAAGACTGGGTCGCGCGGGTTGCGGGAACCCTGGATCCGAATTCTTTTCATTCTGCAGCCTCCGGACTTCGTGTGACCCTTTTCGACTTCGGAGCCAAGGGCTCCATCGTCCGTCAGCTGGATGAGGCGGGGGTTCAGGTTCGACTGGTTCCTCCGCACACATCCGCCCAATCGGTTCTGGAAGACCGTCCGGACGGGGTGGTCCTGTCGAACGGTCCGGGCGATCCGGCTCGCCTGACTTCTGCGGTAACGGAAATACGAAAACTCCTCGGCAGGGTTCCGATTCTGGGGATCTGCCTGGGGCACCAGCTCTTGTGTCTGGCGTCCGGAGCACGGACCTACAAGCTTCCCTTTGGACACCACGGAGCGAACCATCCGGTGGTGGAGGTCCGCAGCCGGAAAGTCTGGATCACGAGCCAGAACCACAACTACGCGGTGGATGAAAAGACGCTTCCGGACGGGTGCAGCCCCTGGTTCAGAAGTCTGTACGACGGTTCTCTGGAAGGCGTTCGCTTCGACAATTCTCCGATCCTTTCGGTACAGTTTCACCCGGAAGCCGCCCCGGGTCCCACCGATGCCCATCCGGTCTTTACCGATTTCATCCGGTTCATGTCAGGACACCCGCATGGATTGTGAACGAATGCCGGATCTCGGGACCGTCCGGGACCCGAATTCCCGTGCTCTGGTCGAAAAGGCCTATTCTTTCCTGGATTCCTGCACAGTCTGCCCCCGGGAATGCGGCATCAACCGGAAGGAGGGGGAATTGGGAACCTGCCGGACGGGGGTGCTTCCGAAGATCTCGGCGTACAATCTGCATTTTGGAGAAGAGCCTCCCGTTTCGGGAACACGGGGTTCCGGGACAGTCTTTTTCGCTTCCTGCAACCTGAGTTGCGACTTCTGCCAGAACTATCCCATCAGCCAGATGGACTACGGACGCCCGGTGGCTCCGGAAGAGCTGTCCCGGATCTACCTGGATCTGGAATACCGCGGTGCACACAACATCAATCTGGTCACCCCCAGTCATGTCGTTCCGCCGATTCTCCACAGCCTTGTGCTGGCGCGCGAATCCGGTCTGAAGATTCCGGTCGTTTACAATTCCAACGGATATGACTCTGTTTCCATGCTCCGTCTTCTGGAGGGATGGATCGATATCTATCTTCCGGACATGAAATACTCAAGCGACCTTTGGGCACGCCGCATTTCGAAGGCGGAAGGATACGTTTTCCACAACCGAGCGGCGGTCGAGGAGATGTTCCGGCAGGTCGGTCCGCTCCGGCTTGACGGAGAAGGGATGGCACGAAAAGGGCTGATCATTCGTCATCTGATCATGCCGAACGACCTGGGAGGATGGGACAATTCCGCCAAATTCATCCGCGCCGCACTGGGTGAACCGGTCTCGGTTTCCCTGATGGCGCAATATTTTCCGACAAACCGTGCCCGGTCGAAACCGCTTCTCTCGCGCAGGATTACCGAAGAGGAATACGACCGGGCCCTGGAGGTTCTTTTCGCGGAAAACCTGCTGGAAGGGTATGTTCAGGAATACGATTTCCGCTGGGAGGACACGGCGGCTCCCGCACGCGCGGAGATGGAGGAAAGATTGCCGGGACAGGAGACACGAAGTGCCTAGAAGAACGGATCTGACAAGTATTTTGATCATCGGATCGGGACCGATCGTGATAGGTCAGGCCGGCGAATTTGACTATTCCGGGACGCAAGCCGTCCGGGCCCTCAAGGAAGAGGGGTTTCGCGTTTCACTGGTGAATTCCAACCCGGCGACGATCATGACGGACCCGCAACTGTCGGATGCGACGTATATGGTTCCGTTGACGGTCGATGCCGTGACACGGGTTCTTGAAAAGGAACGTCCGGATGCCATCCTTCCGACGATGGGGGGGCAGACGGCCCTGAACCTCGCCGTCGAGCTGTCGGACAGAGGTGTTCTCGGGCGACTCGGGATCGAACTGATCGGAACCTCGGTCGAGACGATCCGCAAAGCCGAAGATCGGGGCCTTTTCAAGAAGGCGATGGAGGCCATCGGTCTGGCGAGTCCCCGGAGTTTTGTGGCCCATTCGATGGCCGACGCCCGCGCTGCTCTTGGCGAATTCAGCTTTCCGATCATGATCCGTCCCTCGTTTACGCTGGGGGGAAGCGGCGGAGGAGTGGTCTTCAATCTCGAAGAATTCGAGCAAAGGGTCCAGGTCGGTCTGGAAATGAGTCCGGTCCGGGAAGTGCTTGTGGAGGAGTCTCTTCTGGGGTGGAAAGAGTTCGAGCTGGAAGTCGTCCGGGACCGGGCGGACAACGCCATCATCGTCTGTTCCATCGAAAATCTGGACCCGATGGGGGTTCACACGGGAGACAGCATTACCGTTGCGCCCCAGATGACGTTGCCCGACCGCGAATACCAGTATCTGAGAAACGCTTCCATCGCCGTCCTCCGGGAGGTGGGGGTGGAAACGGGAGGATCAAACGTCCAGTTCGCGGTCCATCCGGAAACCGGACGGGTCGTCGTGATCGAAATGAATCCCAGAGTTTCCCGAAGCTCGGCCCTGGCTTCGAAAGCGACCGGGTTCCCGATCGCGCGGGTGGCGACCAAGGTGGCGATCGGCTATACCCTGGACGAAATCCAGAATGATATCACCGGCTCGACACCGGCATCCTTCGAGCCGTCGCTGGATTATGTGGTGGTCAAGATCCCGCGGTTCCATTTCGAAAAATTTCCACAGGCCTCTCGCGTGCTGGGCCCACAGATGCAGTCTGTGGGCGAGGTGATGGGAATCGGACACAATTTCAAGGAGGCGTTCCAGAAGGCCCTCCGGTCTCTGGAAAACAACACGCACGGACTGATGCCGGTCCATCTTCCGGACGATCCGACGGATATGGTCCAGCTTCTCAAGACTCCCCTGGACAACCGGATCCATGCCGTCGGAGAAGTTTTCCGGAGAGGCGTTTCCCTGGAACAGGTACAGGAATGGACCGGAATCGACCCCTGGTTTCTCCGGGAAATCCAGGAGCTGGTTGAAATGGAAAAGGCTATTTCCCGGTTTGCGGGGGAGCCTTTGGCCCTCTTCCCGGAGGATCTTCTCCGGAAGGCGAAACGGGACGGGTTTTCGGACGGGAAGCTGGCACGCCTCCTGGGGCATTCCGAAGACAACGTCCGGGAGATGCGGCTGCGGAGAGGGATCGTCCTGCATCACCGGCATGTGGACACCTGTGCGGCGGAATTCGCTTCAAGGACGCCCTATCTTTACGGAACATACGGAGGGACCGAAGAGATGCCTTCCGGCCAGCCTTCCCGGAAACCGGTCGTGATTCTCGGGTCCGGTCCCAACCGGATCGGCCAGGGAGTGGAGTTCGACTACTGTTGCGTCCATGGGGTCATGGCTCTCCGGGAACAGGGGGTCGAAGCGGTGATGATCAACTGCAATCCCGAAACGGTGTCGACGGATTTCGACATTTCGGATCGTCTGCATTTCGATCCGTTATCGCTCGAAGACGTGCTCGCCATCCTTGAGCGGGAGGACCCTGCGGGGGTCGTCGTCCAGTTCGGAGGACAGACGCCGCTCAAGCTCTCCCGGAAACTGGCGGAATCCGGCATACCGATTCTGGGAACATCTCCGGACATGACCGATCTGGCGGAAGACCGGGAGAGATTCCGTACCGTCATCGAAAAACTTGGCCTCAGACAGCCTTCGAGCGCGCTGGCACACACGATCGAAGAGACCGGAGGACTTGTCCGGGAAATCGGATATCCCGTCCTGGTCCGTCCCTCTTATGTTCTGGGAGGGGAGGCAATGGAAGTCCTGTATGACGAAGAAGGTCTCGGAGAGTATCTGAAACGCGTCCAGAATCTCGATTTTCGCTTCCCCCTGCTGATCGATTCTTTTATCGGACAGGCGACGGAGGTGGATGTGGATGCCCTTTGCGACCAGGACGAAGTGTTTGTGGCCGGAATTCTGGAGCATATCGAAGAAGCCGGCATTCATTCCGGGGATTCAGCCTGTTTTTTGCCACCGATGAGCCTCTCTCCCGGGGTGCTTGCAGAGATTCGCCGACAGACCCGACAGTTGGGTCTTGCCCTGGGAGTCCGTGGTCTCATGAACATCCAGTTCGCTGTTCAAAATGAAACAGTCTTCGTTTTGGAGGTCAACCCCCGGGCTTCGCGGACCGTGCCTTTCGTCAGCAAATCCATCGGCATCCCCCTGGCCAAGATGGCCATGCGGATTCTCCTTGGCGCGACCATCCGTTCTCTGGGACTCAAGGAAGAAGAGATTTCCCACCGGTTCGTGTCGGTGAAGGAGGCCGTTTTTCCCTTCCGCAAGTTTCAGGGAGTCGATACTCTTCTCGGCCCGGAAATGAAATCGACGGGCGAGGTGATGGGAATCGCGGGATCGTTCGGGAAGGCCTTTTTTGACGCCCAGGAGGCTTCCGGCATGACCCTCCCCCGTTCGGGAACCGTACTGATTAGCGTCAGCGACCGGGACAAGGCCCCGATTCTTTCGGTCGCACAAAGTCTTATTGCCCTGGGATTCCGTCTGGTGGCGACCCGGGGAACCGGCCAGTATTTGTCGTCTGCAGGAGTGCCGGTGGAGGAGGTTCAGAAGGTCAAGGAAGGGCGGCCGCATATCGTGGATCATCTCAAGAACGGAGAAATCCAGATTGTCATCAATACGGTTTCCGGGCGGACAGCCCAGAGGGACTCGCTCTCCATCCGAAGAGAGGCCCTGGTCCGGAACATCCCGTACTATACGACGGTGGCCGGCGCCCGGGCGGCGGCATCGGCCCTGTCGTCCGAGCTCTCCGGATCGCGGCAGTCGGAAGTTCATTCCCTTCAGGAAATTTTCGGGGAAGCCCCGTCGCCTTGAGGGAAAAGAGGGCTTTGGTTATAATGAAAGGACGGAGAGTTCATTCAGGAAGGGAAGGGAGGGCAGAGACGGTCGCATGAATCAGGTTCCGATGACAAAAGCAGGTTACGAAAAGCTGAGGGACGAGCTGGACAGGCTCAAACATGAGGAGCGCCCGAAGAACATCCAGGATATCGCCGAAGCCAGAGCACACGGGGATCTGTCGGAAAACGCGGAATACCATGCGGCGAAAGAGCGCCAGGGGTTCATCAACTCCCGAATCAAGGAACTTGAAGGGAAGATCGCTTCGGCGATCATTGTTTCGTCGGCTCATCAGGATCATTCCCGCATCACTTTTGGCGCAACCGTTCGACTGGTGCCCCTCGACTCGAAGGAAGAGAAGCGGTACACCCTTGTCGGGCAGGAAGAGGCCGATCTCAAGGCGGGGAGAATCTCCGTCCACTCCCCGGTAGGAAAAGCCCTGATCGGCCATTCGGAGGGGGAGACCGTAACGATCCGTGTTCCGGCCGGAGAGGTGCAGTATAAGATCGCGGAGATCCTTTACGAAGGAAGCGGTTGATCGCGACTGATGGGAGAAGGATCCTTGGACCTGAAGAAACGGGTGACAATTTTTCTGTTCGTGCTGGTCATTCTGGTTCCGACCCTCGTGATTCTGGTGAATGCCTACTTCGGTTTTACTCTTTACCATCGGGCGATCAGCGGTCATTGACGACTGTTTCAAAACGGAATAACTCCGAATGGCCTGTCTCATATTGAAACGATTTGAGACGGCTGGGAGGGATCGGGAAAGCCGTTGTTGCTGAACTCTCTCTTTTGGCATGTCCTTTGCTAGTATTATTTGGCAACGGGATCCCAGGTGATCCCCATGAGGACAAGGAGGGATGAAGGATGGATTGTCCGCGATGCCACAACGAGATGATTGAAGAAGAATTCAGCGATTTGAGAGATGACACGGGGTATATGAACTTTAGAGGCTGGCGGTGTATTTTGTGCGGGGAAATTGTCGATTCCGTCATTTTGGAAAATCGGAAGAACCGCCCGGCACCGCTTGTTGGCCGTAATCGCAAGATCATGGCTTATAGTTAAGCACAAAGGGAGGAATCATATGATCACGTTAACGGAAAAAGCCATAGAAAAAGTGACAGAGTATCTGGATTCGGAGAACAAGAAGGGTTATGGCCTTCGCGTCTATGTCTCCGGCGGTGGTTGCCATGGATTCCAGTACGGAATGGCTTTTGAAGAAGCCCCCGGCGAAATGGACCAGGTGGTGGAAGAGGGAGGCGTCAAGCTTTTCGTCGATGCCCAGAGCTATCCTCTTCTCGAAGGCGCCGAAGTCGATTACGTTGAGAATCTTTACGGCTCCGGGTTCGCCATCAAGAATCCCAACGCCAAATCGTCCTGCGGATGTGGAAGCTCTTTCTCCACATAGTCTCTGTCCGTGAAACGGTTTTGGGTATTTGATCCGGTTTTGTCGAAAGGGAGAACCCTCTCCAGCAAAGGGTTCTCCCTTTTCTGTTTTCTGGGAAGTCTGCTCTGGTCTCTATGTCCGGTTCCCGCCTCCGCGTTTCCTCCTCTGAAAACGACGGTGACAAAGATGTTGGACGTGAGAATTGTTTCCCGGTATATCGCCCTTCATTCCGTCCGTCCTCTTTCGACGGACGTGTGTCGGAAAATGGCCGGTCGACTTCTTCTGGAATCCCGTCGGGAAAATATTCCGCCCGCTGTTGCACTGGCCATCGTTGAACAGGAGTCTTCCTTCAATCCTGAGGCTCTGAACCGGCAGACGGACGACTATGGATTGTTTCAGGTGCACTTTCCTTTCTGGAAACGCTACTTTGCCCGAAGGTCGTCGGGAACCCTTGTTCCGTTGAGGCCGGAGGAACTTTTCGAGATGAACGTCAATATCCGTGTCGGACTTTTGATCCTCCGTCACGATATTGATCTGGAAGGAGGGAACATCGCCCGGGGAATCGGCCGCTACAGCGGACGGAAAGGGGAAAAGAAAATGAACTACGAACAGCAGGTTGTCGCCAATGAGGTGCGGTTCCTTGCGTACTACATAAGTCAGGTCCGGACGCCCTGAAGAATGTCCGGTCGGAGGATTTGTTCGGGGTTGAATTTGATAATGAGAATCACTATTATTTTCAACAAGGGTCGATTTTCTTTTTTACCGTGAAGAGCGAGGACAGTATTTGAAAAATATCATTTCTCTTGTGCTATGGTCCTGCGTCGTTTTCCGGACGCTTGCCGGTTTTTCGGTGGATGACGCCCGGGCGGATGACAATTCGTCCATTGTCACTCTTTCGACCTCTCCGGTATCGTCGGGCAATATGCCGGACGGTTCCGCCGGAAACGATCTTGTTTACCTGGATCCGGATCGGGGAATCGTCCGGAGCGTCCATATCGAAGAAGCGTGGGTGGAAAACGCGTTCTATGTTCACTCGGTCAATCAGGACCAGCTTTCACCCGGTCATGATTGGGCTCTTTCGGGGGAATTCGATTTCGCCTTCAATCGCTGGCTCGGCGGTGAATTCGACTTTCCCGTCTTTCTCCTGACCTATCCGTTGGGCCAGGGAGCCTCCTCTTTCGGTCCGATCACCCTCGGAATTCGAGGCGTCGCCTTGCAATCCGGCACCGATGTCTCCCGGAAAGCGGGAATCCTGTCTTTCGAACTGGAGGGGAGCTGGTGGGCGACCCCACAGCCGCAAAGCTTTCCGGGAGTCGGAGACGAGATAACGCCGGAGGTTCTCTGGGCCTTCCGGTATCATCGGGTGTATTTTCAGGGAATCGGGGGGTACGAGATTCCTTTGTCCGAGGGAGCGGTGGCGAACACCTTTTTCCGCGCCAGCGCGGGGAGGAGCTGGGAAAACATTTGGGCGACGCAGATCCAGTTCGATGTCAACAGCGCGGTTCTGACGCCGTCCGGAACGACGGTCCGGGGATTTTCCCTGATTCCCGAGGTGGCCTACTTCCCTTACGGAGACGCTCTTCTCGGTGAAATCGGGGAAGGTTTTTCCGTCTACGGACCCACGGGTGTCCAGCCTACGACCTACGCTCTCGTGGAGGTTGAATTCCGGGGATACTGACCGGACTCCTGCATGCCTTCAGATCGCGTCCGTCATATCGTCCGCAAGATATTTGAAGATTTCCGAGAATGTCGGATGGATATGCAAGATCTCCTGGTACTGGTCGATCGTTGCATGAAAATGCATGGCGGTGGCCAGCGTGTGAACCAGGTCCGAGGCCCCGTGACCGAACATCTCCACGCCCAGGATTTCCCGGCTTTTGGCATGAATCACGATCTTGAGGGCTCCGTCGGTTTCCCGGTACACGATGGCTTTCCCCACATCCGAAAAGGGGATGCGCCCGGTCCTGACCGGAATGCGACGGGCCTGTGCCTGGGATTCCGTCAGGCCGGCCCGTGCATATTCGGGATCGGTGAAGATCGCGATAGGGACCACCGGTTCCCGGACCGTGACCGGAATTGGAAGAATGGCGTTTCTGCCGGCCATTTCTCCATGGAAGGTCGCGAGGTTCAGGACCGGAAGGATCCCTGTGACATCGCCGGCCGCAAAAATACTGTGATTCGATGTGCGCAGGAAGGCGTCCACCTGGATGTGTCCGTGGCGGGTCGTATGGACCTGGGCTGCCGGAAGGTTCAGGCCGGCCGTATCCGGTCGACGCCCGGTGGCGAGAAGAACCTTGTCGAAGGGGATCGCGTGCTTTTTTCCGTCGACCTGGAAGTGAAAGCAGGGTTTTCCTCCTTCCTCCCGGTCGAACCGTTCGGCCCGGATTCCAAGGCGCATGGCGAGCCCGCGGGACTCCAGAGCTCCCAGATATTCCCGCGCGAGGAGGGGATCGGTCTGGGGGTGCCAGTTCGGGTTTGTATCCGCCAGGGTGACGTCGCTTCCGAGACAGGAAAGGTATTGTCCGAGTTCGAGACCGACGGGACCACCCCCCAGGACCAGAGTGGAGGAGGGGATGTCTTCCAGCTCGAGCACGTCGTCGGATGTCAGGATCCATTCCGGATCGAGGCCGGGGATGGAAGGGAGGTGGATCCGGGAACCGGTGGCGATGACCGCTTTGTCGAAGTGGAGAGGCGTGTCGTCCAGGACTCCCGACTGGGGTCCCGTGAAAGAAAATCGACCGGAGAGCAAGGAGATCCCCCGTGTCTGTTCGACCGATTTCCGCGCATCCTCTGCCATTTCCCGGATCATGGCATTTTTCATCCGGACAATCGCCGGAATATCGATCCGGGGGGTCCCTTCGATCGAAAGGCCCAGCTCGCCCAGCCGGTGTTTCATCAAATGGAAGACATGGGCGGGGCGGAGAAGCGCCTTGGATGGCATACAGCCTTTCAGAATGCACAGGCCTCCGAATGGCCCTTTGTCGACGAGAACCACGGATTTTCCGAGAGATGCGGCAGCGCGTGCGGCGTAACGGCCGGCCGAACCGGCGCCGATGACGAGAAGATCGATCTTTGTGTGCACGATAAAGTCCCTGTCAGATTGTTTTCGTAAAAGGAGGACAGGACCATTTTCGCCATTAAAAGTCCTCCGGCGCAACCCGGACGGGGGCCCACCGGACGGAGGAAGGAGAAAACGGGAAGGTCAGACTTCTTCCGGAAAAATCGCGGAGAAAGGCCATGTGTCCGGACGACGAATGAACTCCTCCGCCCCTTCGAGAGCCATCGGACGGGCCAGTCCATAGCCCTGGAGAGTCGTGCATCCCAATCCGACGAGCATGTCGATCTCCGCCCGGGTTTCCGCTCCCTCTCCCACCAGATCGATCCTCAGGCTGAGCGCCATCTGGACGATGGTCCGGACGATCATGCGGTCCTGTTCGTGCTCTTTCATCCGCAGGACAAACTCCTGGGGCACCTTGATCTCGTCCACCGGAAAACGGCTGAGGTAGGCGAGAGACGAATAGCCGGTTCCGAAGTCGTCGATTGCGATCCGGACCCCCATCTCCCGAAGATCGGACAACCGGTTTCCGATTTCGTCCGGATTCTGCATCAGAAGGCTTTCCGTCAGCTCCAGACACAAGCGTCTTCCTGCGGCCGGCTGACGGGCAATACGGCCTGACAGGGCGTCCCAGAAATTTTTGGACCAGAATTGCCGGGGAGAGACGTTGACGGAAAGGCGAAAGTCGGTAAATCCGAGCGTTTCCCATCGATGCAGGGTTTCGAAGGCCTGTTCGAGGACGACCTCTCCGAGTTCGAGAATGATCCCGGATTCCTCCGCCAGGGAAATGAAAGACTTTGGAGAGAGGACCGTTCCGTCGCCGGTCTTCCAGCGTACCAGGGCCTCGATTCCTCTCAGGCGATGTTTGGCCAGATCGATCTGGGGCTGGTACATCAGAAAAATCTGGCCGTTCCGCAGAGCTTTTCTTAGAGACATCTCGCTTCTGTATCTTTCCTGGATCCGTTCCTCCATTTCCGGGTCGAAGAATCGCCAGCCTTTTTTGGCTTTCTTGGCCTGGTACATGGCGATGTCGGCTTTTCGAACAAGATCGGCGCTTTTTTCCGAATCCGCGGGATAGAAAGCGACTCCGATCGAAACCGTCGTCTGGAAGAATCGTCCTTCGATCTCGACGGGACGGGAAACGCGGTCCTGCAAGTCGCGGATCGGAGAAACGATCGTTTCGGTGATGAACGTATCGCCTGAGCTGGAGCGACCGGGAATTTCTCCTTCAAAAAAATCACCGGTCTTCACAA
>JAKAYA010000072.1 GCA_021826965.1 Nitrospirota bacterium | reverse complement strand
GTCTCCGACGCTGATCAGTCGGTCGGAAGAACAATCAAATCGCACCCGGTCAAGGAGTTCGAGGAGAAGATGGTGTTGGCCGTGGAGATCCCCCACGACATAAGTCGCCATGATGCTCCAGTCCTTGAAAGGATTCAGGGGATGGTCAGGACGATCTTTCCCGACGTGTGTCCGGATTCGATCTGTGCGTGCGCTTTTCGGACCTCTTCCAGGGGGAACGTCCGGGAGACACGGACGGCAAGAACGCCTGCGGCAACCATCCGGGCGGCCGATTCAAGAATTCGGGTCTGACGGACGATTTCTCCGGCATTTTCCAGAAGGGCAGGTGTCAGGATCAGGACGTAGTGTAATGAAAGATTGCGTTTTTTGGCCCGTGCCAACGCCTGGTCGTCGCAGGCTTTCTCCAGGAGAGTCGCGATGTGTCCATAGAGGGCGACAGCGTCGAACGAGCGGCAAAAGATTTCTCCCCCGATCGTGTCCACGACGAGCCGTGCGCCCTTCCCGCCGGTCAACTCCAGCGTGGCCCGGACAAAGTCCGTTTTTTCCGGATCGATGATGTGTCGGGCTCCGTCTTTCAGGGCTTCCCGGGCTTTTTCGTCCCCCCGGACGGTGGAAAGGGTGAGAAGACCACGATTCCGGGCAAGCTGGAGGGCCAGGTGGCCGACCCCTCCGGCACCGGCGTGGATCAGGACGGGATCTCCGGCTTCCAGTCTCCCCGCCCGGTCGAGCGCTTCCCAGGCGGTGATGACCGGGATGGGGAGCGCTGCCGCCTCGACGAAGGAAACCTCGTCCGGCAGTGCAGCGACGGCGTGCCCGGGAACCGTCGTCCATTGGGCGTAGGTCCCGGACTCCCTTCCGAACCCGCCATGCATGAAAAAGACCCGGTCCCCCGGACGAAAACGGTGGACGTCCGGCCCGCACGCTTCGACGGTTCCGGCCCCGTCGCACCCCAGGATCGCCGGAAGCCGGTCCGGGAAAAATGTCCCGCCTTTGCGAAGCTTGTAGTCTACAGGATTGACGCCTGCCGCGCGAAGGCGAACCAGGATGTGACCTTTCGGTGGTGGCGGAGGATCCGGAAGGTCCGCCAGATCCAGAGCATCGGGACCACCTGCCCTGGACAGAATCACGGCCTTCATGGAGCTGTCTCTCTGATGGGGGAGAGGACGGCAGGTCCCGATGTCCGGACCTGCGTCAGGGGAAGAACGGGCGAAGACACTGTGGCTAACCGGCCGGGAGGAGGCTCTGAACGGACCGGATGGTATTCCTGATGCTGGAAGTCGCATCCTGGACGGCTGTCGGTTCGAATCCGCAGTGCACCATGCAGTCCTGGCATCGCGGGTTTCCGCTCTTGTGTCCGTATTGATCCCAGTCGGTGGTTTCCATCAATTCGGCAAACGTTTCGGCGTAACCGTCGTTCAGGAGGTAACAGGGTTTCTGCCAGCCCAGAACCGAATAGTTGGGGTTTCCCCAGGGGGTGCAGTCGTAGTCCCGGGCCCCTTCGAGAAATTCGAGGTAGAACGGGCTGTGATTGAAGTTCCAGCGCCTGGCGTTCGTTTTTTCCTTCATCGGGGCGAACAGTTTCCGGAAGAGCTCCCGTGTCCGCTCTTTCCGGAGGAAATGCTCCTGATCCGGGGCCCATGCATAGGAATATCCGGGCGAGATCATCATGCCGTCGACACCGAGGTCCGTCACGAAATCAAAGAATTTGTGAAGACGCGCCGGATCTTCTCCTTCGAAGACGGTGGTGTTTGTCGTGACGCGGAATCCTCTCTGCTTGGCCGTCTGAATCGCCCGGACCGCAATGTCGAAGATGCCGTTCCGGCAGACCAGATGGTCGTGCTCTTCCTTGAGGCCGTCGAGATGAACGGACAGCGTCAGATAGGTCGAAGGCTTGATCCGGTCCAGGTATTTCTCCAGGAGAATGGCGTTCGTGCAGAGGTAGACGAAGCGCTTCCGGTCCACGAGTCCCTGCACGATCTCCCCGATTTCGTTGTGGATCAGGGGTTCGCCTCCCGCGATGGTCACGATGGGAGCTTCGCATTCTTCCGCCGCCCGGAAACACTGTTCCGGCGTCAGGCGTTTATTCAGGATTTCTTCGGGATACTGGATCTTTCCGCATCCGGCGCACTCCAGATTGCACCGGAAGAGGGGCTCCAGCATGAGGACGAGAGGAAAACGCTTGTTGCCCTTCAATTTCTGGCGGAAAATATAGGAGCCGACTTTTACGGCCTGGTGCAAGGATATCGACATGCAATCAACCTCGATTGGAGGAGTCGGGGAGTTCCGTCACCGGAGATCCACAGCCCTGGGAAGGAGAACGACACTCTGATTCAGAGTAAGGACAATTCTCAGAACACCTCTTTAATACTAGGGGTGGCGCTGAACACTGTCAAGAAACCGGAAAGGGAAGGAGTGCGTTATTGTCATGGAGGGAAATGCCGACAGCCCTCCGCGGGTTCTCCGGAGAGGGGAAAGACCAGGGATTGAATATTGTAAAAACAATGAAAATTATTTATCGGGAGAGAAGAAAAAATGTTGAATCTGGCATTGATCAAGACTTCATTCTGTTCCACAATACTAAAGAGGGACAACATTGAAGATTTTCTTCGCATGGACCTCGTTCGTGCCACCATATGCCACGGATTGAATCCGATGGCGGTACTGACAGTCGAACGGCGGGCAAGAGGACGGATATTGCCGTTATCAGGAAGATGAGGAGACACGGATGCGGCTGGTGACCGTCAAGCTTGAGTCGTTGGACGCGGGTATCGAAATTGTCTCCGACGTCCACGATTCACTCGGAAGACTTTTGTTGAAAGCGCCCCAGTCCCTCGACCTGAATATGAAAAAAGTCCTTTTGTCCCGGGGAGTCCTTGAAGTCGTGATTCAGGACCGCCGTTCGGAAACCCGCGTGGAGGACACCCGGGCTGTCGAACAGGAGATTGCGGCGCTGGATGTTCGCCTGACCCTCCTCGACAAATTTGCCTCCGGCAAGGAATTTCGGGATCGGGTGCGGGAAACGGTGACGCAATATTATCTTCGGAAAAAGTGACACAATCCGTTTGTCCAACGTCCACGCGATGCGGAAAAGAGGAAAGGCGGCTCGGGAGAGAAACGAAATGCAGATCCTTGGGGGTCTCATCCCTGTTTCGTATCGAGCCGGTGTTTTCTGTTTTCAGCAGAAAGGGTTCTTTTCATGGATCTCGATAGCCTGTCCCGGAAACTCGAAAGCCGGGAATCCTTTCCCTCCCTGCCGGAAGTCCTCTCCGATGTCATCCATGAAATCGATGCCGAAAACATTTCGATGGAATCGCTGGCCCGGATGATCCAGAAAGATGTCTCCTTTTCCGCCCAGCTGGTCCGCCAGGCCAATTCGGGCATGTATGCGGATGCCGGCCGGGTGTCGACCGTCGTGCAGGCGGTGCGTCTTCTGGGCTTCCGGATGCTCAAGGGGTTTTGTCTGACGCTTCCGATCTTCAGCCGATACCGGAATCTGTCCGGTATCACCGAACTCTGGTATCACAGCCGGGTGGCTTCGGTGTGTGCAGGAATCGTTTCCGGACACGTTTCCGGCGTGGAAAAAGATGAAGCGGAAACGGCGGGACTTCTGCACGATCTGGGAAAGGTCTTCCTTGTCCTCGAAATGCATGCGTTCACGAATGATCATCTCCAGACGGCGGACGATCCCCTCCGGTCTCCGGACTGGAAGGCAGAGACGGATATTCTGGGCATCAACCACTGCTTCATCGGGGCCAGGTACGGACGGATGTTCAATTTTCCCGGAAGCATCCTGGACCCCATCCTCTGGCACCACGAACCCGGAAAGGCAATCCACAACAAGGAACTCACGCATGTATGCTGTCTGGGCGACCAGATCGCAACGATCGTAGGAGCGATGCATCCGGATTTCATGTTTGTGGAGCCGGTCATCCTCCATTCTCTCGACTATCTGGGTATTCGACCGGAACGCTTCTCGTCGATCCTGAACGATTGTCTGGAAGTCGTTTCCCGAATTTCCACCATCGACTGACCGTTCGACTGGCGAGTGGATAGCTGTTTGCACAGGAGCAGGATGAAATCCCTCCGATGTTCCTTCTCCTAAAAAAACCATCCGAATGATTTCCCGGGTCCTCCTTGGTCTTCCTTGATGTTTTTCAAGATATTCCGGTCTTTGCACGGTTCTTTTTCCAGACATGTGTTGATCGGAGTCAATTTTCTTGTTGATTCCGGGCAATCGGATCCTTGATTCCCAATACTGAAGCATGCCCATCGGGTCTTGTAGTGTGAAGGTGACGCTGAAACATGGCGCATAAGAGTCGGGAGATTCCGGAGGAAGGTCTCTCCGGAAAACCGTCTGTCAAGGCGTATCGGTTCTTCCGACCCAAGCATAAACCCAATTCAGGAGTAAACCAATGAAAAGGAACGAAACCACGCGTCCAATTTCGATGGTCGTCGGACATGCCGGTATGGCATCGGTTCTGGTGGGGCTTCTCATGACAGGAAACGCGTTCGGAGCATCCGGCGGACTTTCTCCGACCGGTCCTGCAAGCTCGGGGACACCCTCTGTTTCCTCGGCTTCTTCGACGACCTCAATGCAGTCAGATATACATGCGGACAGGAAAGACATTGTCCTGGATCAGAAAATCTCCGCTCATCTGCAGGTCGATATTCTCAGAAACCGTCTGGCGCTTCAGAAAGCGCTTGCCCGGGTGGACAAAACCCGGGACATGTTGGCAAAGCTCCGGTCCGATCTTCGTACCAACTTGAAGGACGGCGATGACAAGAGTGCGGATATTCGCTCCGACAAAGAGAATATCCGCGACCTCCGCGACCGGATGAAGCAGGAGATGACGATGGTGTCAGCCCTTCGAAGCGAGATCCGGAAGGACGTTCGCCAAAGGGAAGCGCTGGAAAAGGATATTGCGAAGAACAAGAAGGACTATAAATCGGATGTGGCGGGACAGAAGAAACCTTCTGCTCCAGGCCCGTCTCCGGTCGTTTCTTCGAATCCCCCCGCTCCGGGGATCCCTTCTTCGAATTCTTCGACCACAGCAAAGACAAGCAGTACATCTTCTGCGACGGGGACAGGCAAGTCAACCGCTTCGGCCGGAAGCAGCACCTCGGTGAAGACGACATCTTCGTCCGTTTCCACCAAGAGCGATCTGGTTGCGGACCGAAACGATATCGCGGCCGACCGGAAAATTTCCGACAGTTTGCGGATCGATATTCTTAAAAACAGACTGGCTCTCCAGCAGGCCATCAACAAGGCGGACAAAACGCGGGACAGTCTGCACAAACTTCAGTCCGACCTTCGTTCCAACATGAAAGACAAGGATGATCACAAGGCCGATATCCTGTCGGACAGGAAAGATGTCCGTGCTCTGAAGACCGAGTTGAAGAAAGAGCAAAAGACGATTGCTTCGATGCGATCCGAGATCAAAAAGGATGTGGCGCAGAGAAAGGCGATTCTCTCGGACATCGCAAAAAACAGGAAAGACGTTTCGGCCGATCTGGAAAACAGGGATCTGGCGAGGGATAAAAAATCCGTCGAGGCTCTCGAGGCGAAAATTTCCGGATATCGTCATTCACTCGTCGTTGACCGGAACAAGTTTCGGGAGGTTCTGGAACAGGCCGATGATGGAAACGCCTCAAGCACAAAACTCAAAGCGGCGATCAAGAGCCTGAGAGCAAAACTGTCGAGCGCCGTGAAATCTCTCCGGGTCGCACGCACGGATCTCCGGAAAGACATGTCCCATCGTACATTGACGGCCTCCAGCTCTTCATCGGTCCATGTTAAGGCTGGGGTTCATCCTATCGTTCATCCGGAGGACAAGAAGTGACCGGTTCTTTCCATCCTTAAATCTTGATTGCGGGGAGGGGCTTCTCTCCCCGCATCTTCGTCTGATTCCTCCATCCGGACCTGTCCCGGATTCTGCCTGGGACATCCTTAAATTCCGCACCTTCTGCACCGAGACCTTTAATATAAAACATATAAATATTTTTTTTAAAAAAATAAATATTTATTTTAAAAATAAATTCATTGTTTTGTGAATGTGGATCTAGTTTTTGGTGATAATAATCAATTCTACTATTGATGACTATTACAGATATATCCGATTTATGTGTTGTAGAGTGTGATCACGCTGGAAACGGCGTACGAAGGATCTGGAAAACTTAAAGAGTCGGTCAACGGGGTTGATC
>JAKAYA010000031.1:4481-23950 GCA_021826965.1 Nitrospirota bacterium | reverse complement strand
TGCGCCGATGTCATAGAGCCGACAGCTCGAAAACATCGTTGGAATGTGCATTTCTTCATGGGAATCACCTCCTGAATCAAGTCTACACCTGATCGGGAGGCTTGCAACACGAAAAGGAAACAGAGCCAAGAAAAACTGCCCTCTCTTGCCACAGACTTGAATTTCTCCCTGCTGCTCGATCGCTCCTCCAGCTTTCGGAAGTTTCTCAAAATCCTGAACAGCGAAAAGTCCATCTGATCCGCTTTCTGCCAACTCCCGCTCGTCCCTCAAGAAGTAGTTCAGTAGTTCGCCTCCCCAAAATGCCGCAAAACGTAAACTAGCCGGCCGTACGAAAGATTTCGAACGGTACCCGCCGGTGCGGATCGTAGCCCGGTCCGAAGCAAAACCCGCCCATATCCGACCTGTCCTTTCCTCTGTTTTGAGTCGCTGACAAAGAAGAATTCAGAAACACTCCCGGACAAGTTTTTTGCCCATCTATCGATCTTCTGTCCCAAAGGACAAATAGAAAATCGCGACGGATTCTCGGGATCACAGGAGGCATGAACCGTTTTCGGAAAAAGGGAGAGAAGACGAAAAAGGCGACGGGATTCTTCCCGTCGCCCGGTGAGTCCGTCTTATGAAGCGGAGCTTCCATGCGAGGCGTGAACCTTCCGGAAAGCATGTTCCTTGGCGTCATGCGCTTCGTCAACCGCCGAATCCGGAATCGGCACGTCGTGCTGCTCTTCGATGAGCTCCGAAAATCCTTCCTTCATCGCTTCGACCACCTTGGCCCGGAGTTCGGGATTCGCTTCCTCCGACAGGATCTGTGCGCATTCCGCCCGAAAATACTCCTTGACGTTTTCTTTCCAGAGTTCCGTTCCCTGGGGTGTCAGATCCGGCAGGGGATCCAAAAGAGCGGTTCGACCGCGCTGCTTCGCTTCCGACAATGTCTCCTGTTCGTAAATGGACTTTTCCATATGGATCCTCCTTGAATGAAAAGAAGGTGGAGGTTTTCCCCGAAATTCCGTCCGCCGAAGAGTGAAAAAGGGCCTGCCCTGTTTGCCGAAAGAGCCAGGGCCAAGACCGGGAAAAAGAGAATGGGAGATCGCGCCCGAAACCGGGGAATTCTCTTGTGGACGCGGAAGAAAGGGAGACGACGGACGTACGGAAGATTCGATTATGAAGAGCGGGCCCCCGGAAAAACCGGATATCGCCTGCTCGTGATTTCACCTTACAATACCGGCCGGAAGGATTACAAGCCCCCAGGATTTGCGTCACACTTCCGCAGGAGAACCGAAGATTTCACCGATCGCTTTTCATGATTGCATCTTCGGTGTGATCTCCCTACAATGAATCCGGCCCTCAAAAAAGCCTTTTTCTTTTTCCTCTTCGACTCCGGAAACGGATCCAGGCAGAGCCCATCCATCGTATTTTTTGTCGCATCCGACGTCAGTCCCTCATCCTGCGGCAAAATCGGGAGAGATGGTGCAACACAACGACACCGACGTTCCCTTCCCCCCACCCGAAGACGATCGGGAATTCCTTCAGGAACGGATCCGTTTTCTCTATCTTGGCGGATGGATCGGGGTGTTCGCGTCCATCACCATGGCCGTCATCGAAATCCGACGCAACTCTTTTCTCCGGGTCGTTCCCTCATTGCTGTTCGCGGGGATCGGGCCGCTCCTTCTTTATCAGCTCGCCCGCTGCGAACGGAATTACCGGAAGGTCCTGACCGGGATCGCCGCCCTTATTTACGTCCAGCAGATCCTGGGCGCCTTCCTGACGTTCAACGAAGTCCTGATGCTGATCTGGTTTCCGGTCTTCCCTCTCACATACTTCTTTCTTCTGGGATACCGAAGGGCCCTGGTCTGGAATATCGCCGCCCTCATCGGCATCGTCGTCGGTTATCTCTGCTTCCCCTTGCTGAACCCGATTCCTCCGGTCCCATTTCCCGTTTTCACAAGTGCCATTCTCGCCTACGCGGTCGCAGTCGTCCTGGCCTGGTACCATTACCGGGTGATCCATTCCTACCAGGTCCGCCTGGCCAAGGAAGCCCTGATCGACAACATGACCGGAGCCCTGATCCGGAAAGCCGGGCTGTCCGAGCTTTCCCGGCGGATGGCCCAGGCGGACCGGAGGCCGGACGTCCCTCTGTTCGTAGCCCTTTTCGACATCGACGACTTCAAGCGCATCAACGACCAGGACGGCCATCAGTCCGGAGACCGGGTTCTCTCGGCCATTTCGGAGGCTGTCCGGCGCTCGATCCGTAAGGGCGACACCTTCATCCGCCTCGGGGGCGAAGAGTTTTTGCTGGTCCTGTCCGGAAATTCCTTCGACCAGGTCCGGTCCCTGGCCGAAAACCTCCGCCAGCGCATCGAACGGGAAATCTGTCTGGCCGACGGAACCGGAGTCACCATCAGCATCGGACTGACCCAGTACCGGATCGGCGAATCCCTGAGCGATCTTCTCCACCGGAGCGACCAGCGGATGTACGATGCCAAGTCCTCCGGAAAAAACACGGTCTGCTGGCAGGAGCCCCGGACGGGTCCTCCGATCCCCGCGATCCTTCCCGAAGTGGAACCTTCTGCCGAGTCCTGACCCTTTTGCGGAGGCTCCGGACCGAAAGACTGGACAGATCCCCCTCTCGCGCTCCAGTATGAAAAAGACCTCGTTCGTCCGGTCGGCCGCTCTATAAGACACCCGGAAACACGGAACACTCCTTCCGCATTCACCTGTCCTTCACCCGAAAGGAGGAACGAAATGTCCGTCGCACCCGTCGGAGAACAACCCTGGTCCCATTCCCTCCTGCTCCTGTTTTTCGCCCTGCTGGCCGGAAGCCTGATCCATACGATCGTCTTCGGCGTCCTGCGCCGAAAAAACCGGGGCGTCTCGGCGGATGCCCCGGCCGCTTCCCTCGAACCCGTGCGGTGGCCGACCTTCTTTCTGTCGATGGAGGTCGTCCTCCTGATTCTCCATCCGGCCATTCCTTTCCCCGGCGTCTTCGAGGCCATCCTGTCCCGATCCCTGGTCCTTCTGACGATCCTGACCGTGGCCTGGACGATGATCGCCCTGACCCGCCTCCTGGGAAACCAGCTCTTGAACAGAAGCCTTCCGGCAACCTCCGACGATCTGGAATCCCGGAAGACGCGCACGCGCGTCCTCCTGATCGAACGGCTTCTGGTGGTCCTGATCGTTCTGGTCTCGAGTTCGGCCGCCCTGATGACCATCCCCCGGATCCGGGCCGTCGGCGAGAGCCTCCTCGCCTCGGCGGGACTCGCAGGCCTCGTGATCGGACTGGCCGCCCGCCCCCTCCTCACCAACGTGATTGCCGGCATCCAGATCGCCCTGACCCAGCCGATCCGTATCGACGACGTGGTCATCGTGAACAACGAATGGGGCTGGATCGAGGAGATCGGGATCGCTTACGTGATCGTCCGCATCTGGGATCTCCGGCGGCTCGTCCTCCCCCTGTCCTATTTCATCGAACAGCCCTTCGAAAACTGGACCTACAAGTCCATGGCGCTTTTGGGCACCGTCCACATCTACGCCGACTACGGAATCGACGTGGCGGATCTCCGGAATCATCTGAAAAGCCTTCTGGACGCCACACCGCTCTGGGACCGGCAGGCATGGAACCTCCAGGTCACCCAGCTCGACGAAAAGGCGGTCCAGATGCGGGCCCTGTTCTCCGCCAAGGATTCGGGATCCCGATGGGACCTCTCCATCTACGTCCGGGAAGGCATGCTCGATTACCTCCAGAAACGCTATGCGGCCAATCTTCCTCGTCTGCGCGTGGAAATCGCCCCGCATCCCCGTGAGGCTCCGTCTTCCGGAACCCCGTCGGAAAGCCGGACGTGAACATAACGGCGAAGGACGAAGATCGCCACGGGGAGTGCCGCCGCGTCGTCATCCTCGGCGGCGGATTTGCCGGACTGACCGCTGCCCGGACCCTCGAGGACGCTCCCGTCCGGGTGACCCTGGTGGACGCGCGCAACTACTACCTGTTCCAGCCTCTGCTCTATCAGGTGGCGACAGGCGACCTTCACGCCGAAGCGGTGGCCACGCCGTTCCGGCGGATCCTCCGCAAAAACAGCCGGAATTTCATCCTGGGAACCGTCACCGGAATCGATCCCGAGCGGAAAGAGGTCCATCTGGACGATGGCTCAAAACTGGGCTACGACCGTCTGCTGGTCGCACTCGGAAGCACCACCCGGTTTTTTGGAAAGCGCGGGATCGCCCGGCACGCCTGCCATCTGAAAGGACTGACGGAAGCCGAAAGTCTCCGGTCCCGCATCCTTTTTGCGCTGGAGAGGGCCAGCCGTTGCCCGGATCCGGGAGAGCGCCGGGAATGGCTGACGTTCGCCATCGCCGGAGGCGGATCGACCGGCGTCGAATGCGCCTGCGGGATCCTGGAGCTCTTCCGGATCCTGCTTCCCCGGGATTATCCGGAGATCGATCCCCGCGAAGTCTCCGTCCGGATCCTGCAGGGATCGGACGCGCTCATTCCGGACTTTCCCTCCTCCTTGCGCGACGCCGCCCGGAAACGGGTCGAAGAGCTTGGCGGACGGGTTCTCTTCGACGTGAAGGTCGACGACTACGATGGTCAGACGATCCGGTTTTCCTCCGGCGACGTCCTTCGCGCCCGGACGCTCGTCTGGGCGGCAGGAGTCGAAGCTCCGGCCCTGATCCGGCACTTTCCCGGAGAAAAGGGAGAAGGAGGCCGCATCCGGGTCAACGACCGATTGCAGATCCCCATGTACCCGGACATCCATGTTCTGGGAGATCTGGCACTGCCCCCGGACGGGCCCCATCCCCAGGTCGCCCCCTTCGCCATCCAGTGTGCCCGTCATGTTGCCCGATCGGTCCTGGCCTCCTGGAATCTTGGACCTTTCCCGCCGCCGTTCGTCTACCGGGATCCCGGAAGCATGGTCGTCCTGGGACGGTACGACGCCGTCTGTCATTTTCCCCGGTGGGGATTTGGAGGACGCGGGATCACCGCCTGGGTGGCATGGCTGGGACTGCATCTGGCCAAGATCCTGGGAACCCGGAACCGCCTCCTCACCCTCGCCGACTGGGGGCAGGACTATCTCTTCCGGAGCGCGGCCATGGAAATCCTCCGGCAGCCCGAATCCGTCGACCTCGAGAAAGAGGATCTCCCCGGGTCTTGAAGGAATCCGACCGGAATTTTCTTTCCGGCACCGGTCCCCCTCTGACGCAGGAAACCGGAGGACATCCACCCGATTCCGATTGTATTTTGACCGTTTTTCACTTTCCCAGGTCCGGACGGACACTTCACAGACCCTGTCTGCACTCCAGGGACGAATGTTTGTCAGAGAGGGAAAAATATCCGGTCGGATGACAGACATCGGTTCCTGACGAACAGTCTCTCCGTCTTTGACATCCCGGAAGATGGTCATTTAAATGACCATCTTCCGGGATCGATCCTCTCTCGATTCTTCAGGAGAAACGTATGGTCCAGTTCAATATTGCAGAAGCCAAGGCCCATTTTTCGGAGTTGATCCGGAAAGCCCTGCTCGGTGAAGACGTTGTCATCGCCAAAGACAACAAGCCCCTGCTTCGTCTGGTTCCTCTGCAAGTTCCCGGGAACCGGCGCGAACCGGGGACCGCGAAGGGGCAGATCCTCTGGGTGGCGGACGATTTTGATGAAACCCCCGAAGGATTTGAAGACCACACAACGAGAAGGCTCTTCTTGATACCCACGCTTTCCTGTGGTGAATCGATGAGAACCCCGCCCTTTCGCCCCGCATTCGAACCATTCTTTCCGATCCGGACACGGACGCTTTCCTGAGTCTGGCCAGCGTCTGGGAAATGGCGATCAAGATCCGTCTCGGAAAACTCCGGCTTTCGACACCGCTTGAACGTTTCATTCCGGACCATCTGTCCGCCAATCGGTTTTCGAGACTGGAGATCGACTTCCGGCACCTCCCTCCTCTGACCCGACTGCCGTTCCATCATCGCGACCCTTTCGACAGACTCCTGGTCGCCCAGTGTCTGGAGGAAAAGATGCCGATCCTCTCCTCCGATCCGATCTTTCAGCAATACGGAGTCCAAACGATCTGGTAGGCGTTCCATCCTCTTTCGTGTGCCGATTGAGTGGCACAAAAGAAGGATCATGGTGTTGGTGGTTGCCTCGAACGAACCCAACTGTCGCAACTTCAAAAAACAAGTCTTAGAAATGTCTTAGAATGGAATTCAAGGATTTTCCCGATCGGGAAAACTGGGTTGACAAATCCCTTTTTCGTGACAAAATTTCCCTATCGGTAAAATTTTATGGAGGAAGAGGCTGTGAAGACAAAAATATTACCGATCGGGAATGTAAATCATGAGCCGATCCGGATTCATTCGACCGGGGAGCTGGGAGCCGTCCTGAAGGACAGACGGAGGCAACAGAAGATGAGGCAGTCCGACCTGGCCGCTCTCGCCGGTACGGGTATCCGTTACATCGTGGATCTGGAGAACGGAAAACCAACGGCAAGAATCGGGCCGGCACTCAAACTCATCGAATGGCTCGGGCTCGAGGTCACAATCCGGGAGAAGAGAATTGACTAAAGAGCTGCTTGTCTATATCGACACCCGAAAGATCGGAACTCTCGACGAAGTCAATGGATCCCTACGGTTTCGATACGAGGATTTATACCGCAAGGATCCCACCGCGATTCCCTTGTCTCCCTGGATTCCCCTTCGGGAAGAGGAGACGGTCGGAACGCACGTCCGGAACTATTTCGAAAATCTTCTTCCGGAAGGGGACCTGCGGGACCTTATCTCCAAAGCGATACAGGTTTCTCAAGAAAATGTCTTCGGCTTTCTTGAACATTTCGGCGGCGACATGGCCGGAAACATTTCCGTTCTCCTTCCTGGAGAACAACCCGGCCAAAGACGGTATATTCCGATTCCCCGATCCCTGATTCTGGAATGGAGCGAGAACCATTCTGGAAAACCACTGGTTCTTCAGACCACGAATTCCCGCCTGTCGCTCTCGGGTGCCCAGGACAAGATCTCCCTCTACATCGACTTCGCCGGCGAGTTTCATCTCCCTGTCGGCGATGCCCCCTCCACCCACATCCTGAAACCGGATATCCGGTCCCGCGAGGGAGTGCTTCACTCTTCCCTCAATGAGGCATTTGTCATGAAGCTTGCCGGAAAGATCGGCATGGACGTTCCCCGGACGGAGTACCTCCCGGAAATACGATCACTCCTTGTGAAGCGGTATGACAGGACCTGGCCGGAGAACCCGAACGGTCCGGTCGGAAGACTCAAACAGAACGATCTCTGCCAGCTCTCGGATGTCCCGTCGAATAAAAAATACGAAGCCGAAGGGGGGCTCACCCTTTCCCAATGCTTCAGCCTGGTCCGAAGGCATTCCGCACAACCGGGACCGGACACAATCCGTCTCATCGGCTGGCTTGCCTTCAACGCAGCCGTCGGAAACATGGATGGCCACGCCAAAAACCTGTCGATTCTCACCGAAAAGGACGGAAGGGTTCGCTTGGCTCCTTTTTACGACCTCATGTCGACGAATGTCTATCCGGAACTGAGCCGTAAGATGGCCTTCGGAATCGGAGGCGAGAACAGGCTGGATTGGCTGATGTACCGACACTGGGAAAGATTTTCCGATGAGACCGGAATCAAGAGTTCCCTGGTGTTTCGGACAGTGGAGACTGTCCTCAAGAACGTGATCAAGGAGATCCCTGCCAGCAAGGAGGAGATCCAAAAACTGGCTCTCTCAGAATCCGAAAGGACCTTTTTGGATAAATTGACCCACCATATCGAAAAGATCGCCACAAGGTCCATTCATCTTTCGTTGACATCCTCCTCCCCGGGGACTCCTTCTCCTGAGTGATTCTTCCGCGTTCGGAAATCCTTGCCGGTTCACTCCATAACGTCTTTGGATTCCTGAAGCCTTTCTCCGGGACAAGGCATCGTTTTGACCAATGTCTTGCCGAAAGCTTCGCCGGCCGGTCAACCTCCCGGTCTTGTGAAACGGAGTCCTGAAACCTGTCTTCTTTACAAATTCCGTTCCAGAAAATCCAGGATGGGACAATCAAAATCGTGGTCCGGTTTTTTGCAAACGGCAATCAAGTGTTCCAGGGCCCGCTGGATGCGCCGGAGCCGGCGGACCTTTTCCTTCACCGTCCGGACCTTGTCTTCGGCCAGTTTCTGAACCGGTTCGCACGGGTCTCCCGAGGTCTTTTTCAACTGCAGGATCTCCCGGATTTCCTTCAGGGTGAACCCGAGCTCTTTTGCGTTGTGAATGAACTTGAGCCGAAACACCGTGTCCGGCCCGTACATCCGGTAACCGGAAGCTTTCCGGGGAGGCGGCGGAACGAGTCCGCTTTTCTCGTAAAACCGGATCGTATCGATACTCGTTTTCGCCATCTCCGCGACCTTGCCGATCGTCATCCGGTCCATCGTACGACCTCTTCCCTTCTATCCGGCACAACAGGAAAGCTTCCGGACATCCTTGTGGAAGGACTGGGCACACAGCTTCAGGCTCTCCGCCAGTGTCAGGTAGGGGAACAGCTGGTCTCCGATCTCCCGGACGGTCCATCCGGCCGCGATCGCCATGGCCGCCGCCTGAATCACGTCTCCGCCTTCCGGTGCCAGGATCTGGACGCCCAGAAGCCGTCCTCCCGACGCTTCCGCCACCATGCGGACCCATCCCCGTGTATCAAAATTGACCAGTGCCCGGGGAACCTGGTCGAGACTTACGGTACGGGTTTCAACCTCAATCCCCCGGCTCCGGGCTTCGGCTTCGGTGAGACCGACCCTCGCCACCTGGGGATCGGTGAAGATCACTTCCGGCAGGACCGACAGATCGAGTGCGACCGGGCCGCCCTCCAGCATGTTGGTCGCCGCCCGGGTTCCGGCGGCGGCCGCCACATAGACGAACCCGGGAAGGCTCGTGCAGTCTCCGACGGCAAAGACTCCGGGGACATTGGTCTCCAACCGCCCGTTCACCACGATCTCCCCTTTTTCGTTGGTCGACACCCCCGCTTTTTCCAGATCCAGATCCCCGGTGTTCGGCGTCCGTCCGGTCGCGACCAGAAGCGCTTCGGCTTCCAGCGTTTCTCCTTCGAACTCCACCCGGAACACCCCGTCCCGGAAATCGACTTTCCGGGCCTCTCCCCGGAAGACGAACCGGATCCCCTCCTCTTCCAGATACGATTGCAGCCCTTTCCCCAGATCGGGGTCCATCCGGTTCAGGAGGGGGCCCCGGCGACCGGCGATCGTGACCCGGGATCCCAACCGATGCCAGGACTGACCGATTTCCGCCGCCACGAACCCGCTCCCCAGAACAATCAGACGGGGAGGGACCGCCTCCGCGAAGAGGGCCTCGGTCGAGGTCCAGTAAGGTGTGTCCGAAAGTCCGGGGATCTCCGGAACACAAGGGCGGGACCCGGTGGCGACCAGAATGGAGTCGGCCACGAGAGTCTTCCAGCCCCCTGCCTTCTCCCGCACGCGCACCGTCCGGGCGTCGACAAAGGACGCGCTTCCGGCCAGAAACGTGACCTGGGACATTTCCCGGAGGAGACGGGCGTATTTTTCCTCCTGAAGTTCCAGGACGCGCCCTTCCCGCTGCTTCTTCAGAAGGACGGGAGAAACCCCGGGACGGACGCGGTCGATCCCCTCGAAAGGCGGATTCTGCGTCTGGCGGACATGATGGGCCTGGCGGATCAGGATTTTCGACGGAACGCAGCCGACGTTCACACAGGTTCCGCCGAGGGTTCCCCGCTCGACCAGGGTCACCCGGGCGCCCAGTTCCACGGCGCGGAGAGCGGCGGCGAAGGCGCCGGAGCCTGCACCGAGGATCGCGACGTGACGTCCGGATCCCGAAGACGGGGAGTGTGCGGAGGGAACATCTGTCCCGCCCGAAACAGGGTCGGCCGGGATCAGCCGGTAGCCCGCCTTCCGGACGGCCTGTTCGAGATCGGAAACGGAAACATCGTTCTGGACCTGGGCCTCGCCTTCCCCCGACGCGTAAGACACGTTGGCCGTCGATACGCCGGAAATCTGCCGGAGGTTTTTCTCCACCGTCCGGGCGCAATGGTCGCACGTCATTCCTTCCACCTGAAACGTCACTTTTTTCATTTCCGCATTCCCCGTTTCCACGTAATTTCTACCGGTTTCAACGGCCGTCGGAGGGATATCCGTCCTCTTCTCGGACGTTGCCGTCTTTGATTGAGGGGCATCCGCCATCTTTCCTGACGGAAACGACGGAATTGCCGCCTGTCAGACAGGCCTCCGGAGTCCGGAGTTTTAAGACCAGATCGCTCCCCGTCACGAAAAGGAGGCCCGCAAGACCGGCGT
Source organism: Nitrospirota bacterium (assembly GCA_021826965.1). Lineage (GTDB taxonomy): Bacteria > Nitrospirota > Leptospirillia > Leptospirillales > Leptospirillaceae > Leptospirillum_A. The sequence goes on along the minus strand of JAKAYA010000031.1, from coordinate 13,642 downwards.
ACATGAGCGGATGAGACACCTTCATCCCGATGGGAAGCGCGAGAGCGCTCAGGAGATATCCTCCCAATACCAGCGGGTTGCGATGGGTCCGGTAAGATCGCATGGCTCCCCAGGTCCCCAACAGAAGGGCCCCCACCATCAGGGGAAAGAGCAGATGTTTCCGGATCAGGATCCCCAGACCGATCGTTCCGACAAAGGTGAGTAACGCGGGAACCCCCGCACAGCAAAGAACCGCCACCAGTGTCACCAGGGCCGCCCCGACGCCGATACCCGTTCCCGCGTTTTTCGACTCTCCCGAAGTTCGGGGCAAAGATCTTTCCGGCGTATTGTCCATCGGACCTCCCTCCATCGACGGGAAACACCCGGGATGTCCCCCGGACTGTTCCATTGAACAGGATCGTGACACGGATGAAAAGACCAGTTCCAATGGCCTTCCATCCCCAATCGGAAACAGGATAAACCCTTGTCTTGACTCCAGAGTCAAGAGTTTTTTGGAAAGAGAAGTGCGCGATTCGATTGAACCGGCAAAATGCGGAAAACGGACGCAATGGTTTCTTTTGGTGACAGGCCGGTCCCCTTTGCCGCCCATGGGTTTGGTTCTGGATGATCGGAAGGAATCTCTTGTTCTTGCGGTTGCTGCCCAATCGCAGGCCATCTGTCGCGAAAGCCAGCCTTCGGCCGGGGCCGCGAAGGCGTTATCCAGAAGGACGCCATTTCCGGTGAAATCCCCGATTTGCTGTTCACGGAGTTGTTCAGGGAGTTGTTCAGGGCCGGACCGGTTCGCACGGAGGATTTCCGCTCTATTCAGGACAGAGGACCAAGCGTTTCCTGCCAGCCGCCGCCCCTTCACCAGAACGGCAAGAAGGGTTCACCAAAATCGTCCGGAAGGATCCTCTCTCAGGAGAGCGCCCGTTCCGGCGTCCGGAGGACAGCCCCCCGGCTTCCGCTCTCCACGAGGGCGGCATACCGGGCGAGATATCCCCGGGTCACCTTGGGCGGAAGCGGCTTGAATCCCTTCCGGCGGCGGGCCAGCTCCTCCTCGGAAACCCGAAGGTCCAGTGTCCGGGCTTCGAGGTCGATTTGGATCCGGTCCCCCGGTTCCACCAGTCCGATGGGACCTCCGGCCGAGGCTTCGGGAGAAATGTGGCCGATGCAGGCCCCGCGGGTTCCGCCGGAAAAGCGTCCGTCCGTCACGAGAGCGACCTTGTCCCCCAGCCCCATTCCCATGAGATTGGCGGTGGGAGCCAGCATCTCCTGCATGCCGGGGCCTCCCGACGGCCCCTCGTAGCGGATCACCACCACGTCTCCCGCCTGGACCTGACCGCCCAGGATCCCCTCGCAGGCGGCCTCCTGGGAGTCGAAGACGACCGCCGGCCCCTCGAAGCGCCGCATGGACGGATCGACCGCTCCGACCTTCACCACGCTCCCGTCCGGGGCGAGGGAGCCATAGAGGATGGAAAGCCCTCCCTTGGCGCTATAGGCCCGGTCCATCGTCCGGATCACGTCCCGGTCCCGGATCTCCGCTTCGGAGATCATCTGCCCCAGAGTTTTTCCGGACACCGATTCGACGTCAAGATCCAGCAGGCCGGGGAGAGTTGAAAGCTCCTTCATGATGGCCATCACCCCTCCGGCCCGGGCCACGTCCTGGATATGATAGGAACCGGCCGGAGAGACCTTGCAGATGTAGGGGACACGATCGGCAAGCGCGTTGATCCGTTCCATCGAAAAGGGAATCTCCGCCTCGTGGGCAACAGCCATGGCGTGCAGGATCGTGTTGGTGGAGCCCCCCATGGCGATGTCGAGAACCAGGGCGTTGGCGAGGGCCCTGGCGTTGACGAACTCCCGGATGTTCCGGCCTTCCCGGGCGAGCTCGACCGCGCGCCGGGCCGCCTTGCGGACCAGATCTTCCCGGGCGGGATCGGTCGCGAGGATCGTTCCGTTCCCCGGAAGGGCAATGCCCAGAACCTCGGCCAGACAGTTCATCGAGTTGGCGGTGAACATGCCCGAGCAGGAGCCGCAGGTCGGACACCCTTCGTCCTCGATTTCCTTGAGCCGGTCTTCGGAGATTTTTCCGGCCTTGAGCGCTCCAACCCCTTCGAAGACGGAAATGAGGTCCACCACCTCGCCGCTCTTGAGGCGCCCCGCCTCCATCGGCCCACCGGAGACCATCACGGCGGGAATATTGACCCGCAAGGCCCCCATCATCATCCCCGGGGTGATCTTGTCGCAGTTCGTGAGACAGAGCATCCCGTCGAAGGGATGGGCCATGACCATGGTCTCGAGGGCATCGGCGATCAGCTCCCGGCTGGCCAGGGAATACCGCATGCCCCCGTGTCCCATGGCGATGCCGTCGTCGACTCCGATCGTGTTGAACTCGAAGGGAACGGCTCCCGCCGCCCGGATCTCCTCGCGGGCGATCTCCCCCAGGCGGTTCAGATGGACATGCCCGGGAACGATCCCGACATAGGAGTTCGCCACCGCCACAAAGGGTTTGTCCATGTCCGCATCGGTCAGCCCGCAGGCCTTCAACAAGCTCCGGTTCGGAGCCCGGTCAACCCCTTTTTTCATGATATCGCTGCGCATCGCAAGTCTCCCGCGTTTTGTCATCCGGAGGACATCCGTCGGTTCCGGAAGTTTTCGAAAAGTGCATGAACTTTCATTTTCTCTCATCGGAAGGGAGAAGCTCAAGAGCCGGAAGGGTCCGGTCTTTCACGGAGCGCACACGGGGGAGGACACGGGGGACGGATCCGGAAACGGGGAACTTGCGAAAACGGACACGCACAGAGAGAACACCAGCGACAAGACAGGAAACGTTGCTCAAAAACCCTTGGGACCGACAGGTCCGGGGCACCGGCCCGGATCCGGAAACCGGCCGGTCCGGCCGATTCCGGGAACCGGAAGAGTTTTCGGGTCAGCTCAGCATGTTTTTCTTCTTCCCTTTCGACACGCTTTTCGCGGAATCTCCCCGGGGTTTCTTCTTTCCTTCCGGCGTATACCCGTAGGAATACTGGATGTGCGGAGAGGTCGAATCGTTCAGCACCGTTCCCATGATTTCGAAATGGTGCTCTTTCAGGACCGATTCCACGCGCAGGAAGTCCCGCTCCTGGGTCACATTGTTCCGCGCCACGACCAGGACGCCGTCGACCATGGAGGAAATGCCCAGAAGGTCGGTCGAAGCCAGAATCGGCGGAGAATCGATCAGGATGAAATCCGACTGGAAGCGGAGGATCTCGAACCACTTGGCAAGCGCGGCCTCCGAATGTTCCGTCCAGAAGCGTTTCGGGCTTTTCTCCAGCGTGATGACCGCGAGGTTCGCCTCCCCCCACTCGATCCGGCGGGATCCCTCTTCGTTATCCGGCAGAAAGTCTTCCGCGGAAAAATCCAGCGCCGATTTCAGATTTTGCTGGACCCGGCCCCGGATCGTATCCGCGTCCATGAGGATGGTGTGGTGGCCCATGCGGGCCATGGTGAGCGCCAGGTTCAGGCTGGTCACCGATTTGCCGTCCTCGGGGGCGGGGCTCGTGATCAGGAGAACCTGTCCCTTCTGCAGTCTCAGGGTCTTCTTGAGCCGGAAGAACATCGACTCGAACTCCTTTTCGAAAATCCATGCGGACTCCTTGTCGGCCATCTGGTCGATCCGGGGAATCCGGACGCCGTTTCTCTCCGGAATATGCCGCGCGGAAAGTCTGGGAATGTTCGCGAAATTCGGAACCCCGGACAGCTTCTTCAAGTTCGACTCTCCCTGGACGGGCTTCCGGAAGAATACCAGCAGAAAAGGCAGGGCGACCGCGCCGCCCATCGCACCGGCCACCCCCACGAGGATGATCTTGAACCCCTTGGTCATCTGGGGTTTCACCGGCAGGAGCGGAGGGTCGATCACGATGAGGTTTTCAAGATTCGAATCGGCGATGATCCGGGCGGAAGAACGCTCTTCCTCCAGTTCGGACAACAGGTCCTTGTCCATCTTGATGTTCGACTCCAGGAAAGACTCCCAGGCCGATCCGGAGATGTCGGCCGATCTGTCTCCCGGACGGGCGATGGACCGGACCTTGCCGACCTTCTTCTCGATTTCCTGGATCTCCTGGGTCACGGCCATGACATCCGGATGGGACCGGGTTTCGGTCAGGAGAAGCTGGACCTTGCGCATCCGCAGGGCGGACAGCATCTCCGACTCCTGGGACAGATAGGAGGACACGTCCACCCGCAGGTGCTTTCCTCCCCGTTTTTCAGCCCGGTTCTGGAAGTCGAGGAGATCTTCCTCCGATTTCTTCAGAAGGCTCCGGGCGTTCAGGATCTGAAGCGACAGGCTCTTGTCGAGATCGGCCTGCTGTTCGAGGGCGAAGTGGCTCGAGATGTCCTTGAAGGAATCGATGTAGCCGTTCACGAGGTCCAGCGCCACGTGGGCGTCGGTCGACTCGCCGCTGATTTCGATGATGCCGCCGTAGCTCACTCCACGGAACCCCATCCGGGCGTTTCGAAGCTCCATCGCCGCCTTTTCCCGGGGGTTCATGACGATGGGGCTCTTTCCCAGGGTGGTCCGGATCACGTTGATGAACTTGGACTGGTAATCCGTGTATTCGGCATTTTCTTCCAGGTCCTTGATCGTGCGCTCCGGCAGGTTGTCGATCACCTTTCCGGCCAGGTACTGGCTCTTCAGGATGGCGAGCTGGATGCCGAGGCTCCGGGGCGTGTGCAGATGGTTTGCCAGCGCCGAAGAAGCGTAGTTGTTCTGTTTGATGAGCACCGTGGCCTTGGCGACGTAGACCGGTTTTTTCATGAGCCCCGCGATGGAGACGGGAATCAGAAGAACGAAGAACGTGACGACGGCGATGATTTTGTGCCGGCGGATACTGAGCCAGGCAAGAGCAAGGATGGTCTTCGCGTCGAGCGTCTGCATGCATACCCCGAAAAAAGAGGTTATCGGCTTCCTTTGCCGAACAGGATGACCTGGATCGTTTCCAGGAAAATCATCAGGTCGAGAAAGATGGACAGGTTCTTGATGTAGTACAGGTCGTACTCCAGCTTCTTGGCGGCATCCTCCACGGTGGCTCCGTAGCGGTAGCGGATCTGGGCCCATCCGGAAAGTCCCGGCTTCGTGACGTGCCGGAGCTGGTAGAACGGGATGGACTTCTCCAGCTCCGCCACGAAAAATGGCCGCTCCGGACGGGGTCCCACAAAACTCATCTCCCCCTTCAGGATGTTGATCAGCTGGGGCACTTCGTCGAGTCGGGTCTTCCGGAGAAAGGCTCCGATCCGGGTGATGCGGGGATCGTTCCGGGACGCCCACTGGGGGGCAAGCCCTTTCTCCGCATCGGCGACCATCGAACGGAACTTCAGGATCCGGAAAGACCGCCCGTTCAGTCCCACCCGCTCCTGGCTGTAGAAAACCGGTCCGGGGGATTCCAACCGGATCAGAAGGGCGATCACGAGGCCGAAAGGAAGAAAGAGGACGAGACCCAGAAAGGCCAGCAGACGGTCCATCGCCCCTTTGACGAGGACCGTGAGGCGGTTTTTCTGGAACCCGTCCCCCAGAATCAGATGGCTCGGATTGATGTTCATGATGTCGATCTTGTTGGTGTTCTTTTCATAGAAGGTGGCCCATTCCATCACATCGATCCCGTGCATCTTGCAGGCCAGGATGTTGTGGATCGGAAGCGTTCCCCGCCGGTCCTTGAGCGAAATCACGATGGAATGAATGCGGTGCTCGAGGGCGTAGCCCACCAGGTCGAACTCCTTGAGCTTCTGGGCGTCCACCACGCCGTGGATCCGGATGTTGTGGCGAAACTTGTTCAGCTCCTCGAAAATCCGCGAGATCTGGAAGGTCCCGAGGATCAGCGTCCGCCGCTTCCATCCCAGGAAAGGCAGACGGAGCACTACGAAGCGTCTCCAGGCCAGGATTCCGATAAACGTGAGACCGGTCAGAAGAAGCGCTTCCTTCCAGCCCATCCGGAACACCGGAAAGGCGATCATCACCAGAAACCCGATCCCGGCCAGAATGAGAAGGGCGGACAGGATGCGGATCAGGTTCGTCCGGTCGTCCTCGAAGTTCAGGGTGTCGTACAGTCCGGCCTGAAAGAACAGGAAGGCCGACAGGATCACCCAGACCGCCCCGACCGCGATCCCCCGCTCCGCCAGGATCCCCGACGCGGGACCGAAGCGGGCGAAGGCGAAGATGCCCGCCACGGCGAGACTTGCGAAAAACGCGTCTCCCAGAAGGACCAGAAGCACGCTTACCGACACATAGTGGTTGAAGATCCGGATCATGTCCTCTCCCTCCGGGCCGGACACATTCCGGATCTAGAACATGCGCTGGGGCACATAGATCAGATCTCCGGGCTTGAGATATTCCTTGGGTTCGGTCTTCTTTTCGTCTTCGATATGGTTGATGTCGATATGGACGATCTTCTTCGTGCCGTCTTTTTGCTTGCGGATGATCCGCACCGATCCGAGAGAGGCGAACTGCGTGAACCCGTGGGCCTGGATCAGGGCCTGCATGACCGTCATCCCCTTGTTGTAGTAGTAGGCTCCCGGGCCCGCCACCTCGCCCATGAGGTAGATCTGCTCGGTCTTGACCGGCACGATGATGATGTCCTGGGGCAGGATCCGGATGTTGTTCGCGAGATCTTTCCCCTGGTCGAGCTTTTCGATGGAAAGCGTCCGGGGCACGTTGTTCCGGATCAGCACCACCGAATCCTCCTTCGCGGCCATGGTGGCCCCGCCGGCCAGGATGATGGCCTGAAGAAGGCGAATGTTGTGGTTGAAGGGGACCACTCCGGGCTTTCCGACCGCCCCGGACACATAGAAGAAGTTGTTCCCCATGCCCTTGATCGTAACGGTCACCGAAGGGGCTTTCCGGAAGATGGCGCTCATCCGCCGGGCAATATGCCGGGAGAGAGATTCGCTCGTGTAGCCGGACGCCCGGAAAGTGCCCAGAAGAGGCATGGTGATCATCCCGTCCGGAAGGACGGTAAAAACGCCGTTGAGTTTCGGCTCTTCCCAGACGGTGACGGAAAGGGTGTCCCCGACCCCGATATGGTAGAGTTCGACGGCTCCGGCTCCCCCGGGGCCCCATAACGAAATCCCCAACAGAGCGGTCAGAAGAACCGCTCTCACCCATCCGGTCATGCGTCTTGTCCGCGATTGTCTGTTTCCCATCGTCTCCTCTTGAACCTTGGTTTTTTGTGCCATCCGGGCACCGAGCCTTCGGTTTTCGGATGAATCATGAGCAAATCCCTTGCCAAAAAATCCTGCCAGCCCTCCCTCTCGATTCCATTCTTTCGCCTGTTCCGTCCGGATCCTTCGAAAGGACGAAGGCTCCGCTCGTGGAAAGCGAAACGGGGAGAAACCCTCAGGCTTCTTTCGGACGGGGAGCAAGAAAGGCGGATTCGGACAGTGCGGGCTTGCGGGAAGCGGAAAGAATCTTCCGGATCGCCGGAGCGACGTGGTCGATCTTCCGGACATCGCACACCGGAAAGGCCCCGAATCTCTCCGACACGCAGACGAATCCGGACGGCACCGGAGACCCGGTCCGGTCCTGCGGATCCGAAAACACCGATCCGGGCGATCCGGTCTTGCGCCAGTCTCCGATTCCGTAAGATCCGTCCCATCCGGAAACGATCAGATGAGGGAGTTCCCGTGTCCGGGGACCGTCGAAGAGTTCCTCCCGCCACCGGACGTCCCGGATCACGGGAAGCCCGTTTTCCGGATCGACCAGGCGCTTGAGTTCCGAGATGATCTCTTCCCCCAGGGAGCGCTCTTCCCGTCCGGGAGAAAGGATGCCGCGGGGTTCGCTCCCCCGGACGTTCAGGTGGATGCCCGTGCGGGTCAGGGCGAAAGCGCGCGTCCGGCTCCAGTCGATATGTCCGATTTCGGAACTCAGGGGTTCCCCGGCCCGGTCGATCACGCGTCCCAGGGCAAACCGGTCAAGGGCCCGACGAAGGGGTTCCCGACGGAGCCCCATTCCCCGGAGTGCGGGGGAAAGCATCCGGCGGAAGAAGAAGTCGAGGGGGCCCTTGTCCCGGAAGGAAAGATCCTTCCGGGAGTGCAGGAAGGCGTTCAGGTTCAGGGATTTCCGGAGAGGACCGTACCCGTGACCGCTGACGGCCAGAACGATCGTATCAGAAGACGCCCGGTGAAACGCCTGTCCCACCGCGTCGTCGAACACCCGGAAGAACAGGCGAAGGGATTCCCGGAGACGGGGACGGTCGAACCCCTGCCACAGCAGACGGAGATCCTGATAGAACCGGGACAGAATCCGGTCGAGTGCGAGAAAACCGCAGACGACGAGTCGCGGCGGACCGTCGTCCTGGATCCGGGAAAGGGCAAGACCTTCCAGAATCGTCTTCCGGGTCAGGCGTTCGACCAGAACGTGTCCATCGACGCGGCTTTTGCCGGAATCGTCCGACGAAACCCCGGCAAAAGGAAAGGGAGAAGAGAAAAGCTCTTCCGACCAGATGCCCCTTCGGGATTTCCGAAGGATCCGGACGGAGTCGAACCTCTCCTCGACATGCGGAAGAGCACCGTTCAGCGGAACGTCGAGAAAAACCGCGTCCTCGGCGGTGGAAAGCAGCGACTCCCCTTCCCGGCAATCCAGGGAAAGAAAACTCGCTTTTTCGGGAAAATAGGACCCCGGCCGCTTGCGCCACCCTTCGAGAAATCCCGTTTTTCCGGGATCGGCCCCGGACAGGAGCACGGACCACTCGGCATCGGCAAAGGGAGGGGTCGGTCCTTCGAGAGGGAAAAGCGCACCGCGCGCGAGGAGGTCGGAAAGATTGGGAAGCCACCCGGCCCCGGACAGCTTTTGCAGGATGTCCGCCGACAGTCCCCCGAGACCGAGAAGAACGACGCGGGGACTCATGTCCGCACCCGATCCCGGATACCCAGACCCAGGGCCAGGCCCCGGACGCCCTGCTTCGCCAGGCGCGTCCAGCGATCCCATTGAAATTCCCAGGAACGGGGATCGAGCAGACGGAGAAAATCCTCGGGAGAATGGGTGTTCAGGACCGGAAGGCGCGGAATGGAAGCGGTGTTTCCGTCAGACTTCAAAACTCCCGGCTTCGACGTGAGGACCGCGCGATAGCCGGCCGAAAGGGCCAGCGCGGAGACGGACCGGCTGATCCGTCCGCCCGGGGCCGACAGGTCGATCGCCGTCTGTCCGGTCA
>JAKAYA010000031.1:0-4381 GCA_021826965.1 Nitrospirota bacterium | reverse complement strand
CCCTGGGAAATCCGGATCCGGCGACGGAATTCCCCGCGGGTCGTCGCGAGATGGGCTTCCGCCACCACCGCGCGGTCTTCGTAGACGGTGCGGTATCCCTCGGCCAGGATCAGCATGGGAATGACGAAATCGTCGTTGATGATGCCGGGCGGCAGGACCGGAAAAAGGGACCGGCGAAGGGCGTAACCGGCTCCATGGGCCCCGAGAGTCGTGTGGAAGAGGCTTTCCTGGCGTCGCTGGAACACCTCGAACTCGAAATAGCCCCGTTCGCTTTCCCCCCGGCCGTCAAGATGGGGCGTCACGTCGCGGGCGATCACATACCGGCCGGACACGCAGCCCACGTTCGGATCGGAAAAATTCTCGACGAGCTTCAGGAGGGCGTCCGGCCGCAAAAGGGCCGACGCATCGGTCAGGAGCACGATGTCGCCATGGGCGCGGGCGACGGCGTCGGTCAGCACCGGAAGCTTCCCTCTCCGGACGGGGAAGTCGAGCAGAAAAAGGGAGGGATCGACGAATTCCCGGACGAAGGCCACGGTCCTGTCGGAGGAGCCGTCGGAAGCGACCAGGATTTCAAGCTTGCCTTTCGGGTAGTCGAGCGCCAGGGTGTTCCGGATCTTCTGGGCGATCACCGCCTCTTCGTTGTGGGCCGGGACGATCACCGTCACGGTCGGCAGAATGGCCGGGCGCGCCTTCTTCACCGGACGGGGAAAAAGACGGGCGAGAATCCAGATCAGCGGAGGATAAACCACAAGGGGGTACAGGAAGAGGAAGACGGCGAGAATGAAGAGGCTCAGGAGCATGGCGTCACGACCGGATCGAGAAGTTTCGGTCCGATCTCGCGGGAAGAAAACCGCCCCGCAAGACTTCCGGCGACCCGGTAGACCGCCTCGTTGTCGGAAAGCCACCGGGACTGGGAGAAGCGTGCGTCGATCATCCGGCGACTCTCCCCTCCCATCCGGGAGATCAGGGAGGGATCGAACAGAAGATGAATCATCGCGCGGGCGAACGCATCGACGTGGCCCGGGGGCACGAGAAAGCCGTTTTCCCCGTCCCGGACCGCCTCCCGGGTGGCCCCCACCCGCGTGGCAATGACCGGGAGGCCGCACGCCATCGCTTCCCGGGCGGCCCGCGGAAGAGATTCCCGGGTGGACGCCAGAACGAAGACGTCGAAGAGATTCAGCCATTCGCGCACATTCGACCGTTGACCCGCGAAATGAACGAAATCTTCGATTCCCAGCAAACGTGCGAGAGATCGGATCTCGTCCCGGAGGGGGCCATCCCCCACCAGCACCAGCCGCGTCTTCGGGTAGGTCTTCCGCACCACCGCGTAGGAAGCGAGAAGGTTCGCGTGCGCCTTCTCTTCGGACAGTCTGGCGACGCACCCGAAGACCACGTCGTCGGGGGAAAGCCCCGGAATTTCCAAGCGCATCCGTTGACGGGCCCCGGGGTCGGGAAAGAAGGTGTCGGTATCGATCCCGCTCGGGATCACCCGGGTTTTCCGGTCCGACAGGCCCAGGCGGGTGATCCGCCGGTGTTCATGGTCGGACTCGAAAATCACGAGGTGCGACGCCCGGTTCAGAATCACGCCGGCCCACAGCGCATTGATGTTGCTGTGGATGTTGTGGATCGTGGTGACGCGGGCCAGGGGCATGTTCTTCGCGGCCGCGTGACAGATCCAGGACGCGCGGATGGACTGGGGGGCGAGAACCGTCGGGGCAACCCTCCCGATGAGGTCCCGGAGACTGCGGGCCTGTTCGGCGAACTGTCCGGGCGTCCGGAAATGGACGGTGAACGGGATGTGCGTCACGCCGCCCCGTGTCAGGACGTCGACCTGGTCTCCCGGCGGACAGGCGACGACGACTTCGTGCCCGCGGGACACGAAATAGGGACCCAGGGCTTTCAGATCGCTCTGGACCCCGCCCATCCCGAAGGGGTCGGTCATGAGGTAAAGAATTTTGAACGGGTGGTCCTTCATCTGTAAAGTCCTTTGACACTTTGGTAGAGACCCTGCCAGAGATCCAGGCCTCCCCGCATTTTGTGGATAAAATCCCTGAGACTGTCCCGACCGCTGATCTCGGTTCTCCGAAGAGTCCAGCGCAGGGTTTCGCGCCGGTTGATCCCGGGGACGACCGAGAACGCCGAAACAAATCCCAGCCTTCCGAGAAGGGCGAAATGTCCCGGATGAAAGGCCCCGTTCGGATACGCGAAAACGTCGACCGTCGCCTCTGTCCAGTCTTCGAGCAATTTTTTTGCCTGACGGATTTCCTGACCGGCGTCGGAATCGGAAATCCCCGGCAGAAGCGGATGCGTGTGCGTGTGGCAACCGAACTCGATCCCCGACGCCTTCATCTGACGCACCTGTTCCACCGTCAGGTAAGGGACCGGACCAGGACTCTGCCGGTATCGGGGATGCTCCCCCTCCCCCAGCACGAACCCGGTCACCGGGAACACCATCGCGGAAAATCCGAAACGGGACAGGGTCGGGAAAGCTTCGGTAAAGTTGTCCCGGTAGCCGTCATCGAAGGTCAGGCAAACGGCGCCGTCCGGGAGGGTGCCTTCCGAAAGACGTCTCAGGCCTTCGCCGACCGGAAGCACGGCGTATCCCTCTTCTTTCAGCCAGCGCATCTGCTCGAAGAAGGCGAACGGGGTTACCGCCAGGATGTCCTCTCCCGGATCGTCCGCGATCCGGTGGTACATCAGGACACGGAGCGTCCCCGACTCGTCCTTTCCCGGCAGGGAAAACAGCCGTCCCACGCCGGTGCGGACCGTGTCCCGCATTCCCCGACGGAACCGCTTCTGCCGGTCGAGATTCCGGTAAAATCCCGTATAGCGGCGGGCCGTGTTCTGGATGTCGTAGCGCGCACGGATGAGATCCGACGATGCCCGGGCCATCCGTTCCATTTCCGACGGATGGGCGAGGGCCCAGTCCATGGCGTCCGTCAGACCCTCCGGCGTCGGGCGGCAGACGATCCCGGTCACCCGGTCGGTCAGGACATCGGGGATCCCCCCCACCGACGTGGCCACCACCGGAACGCCCGCGGCCATCGCCTCCAGCATCACGTTGGGCAGACCTTCCCATAAAGACGGCACCACCAGAAGATCCAGTGCCTCCAAAAGGACCGGAACGTCCCGGCGCTGTCCCAGAAAACAGACCGCGTCTCCGAGGTTCCTGGCGGTCACCTGCTCCCGGACGGCGCTTTCGAGCTCCCCTTCCCCGACGAAAAGCGCGAGAACATCCGGATGGTGTCTTCGGACATGCTCCAGAGCCTCCAGAAACCCCGTATGGTTCTTCTGTGTCGAAAACCGGCCGATGACCGCCAGGATTTTCGCTGCCTCCGGAAAATCCAGACGACGTCGTGCCTCCGCGGGTCGACGGTCGCTCTCCCGGGGAAAGGGCAGACCGTTTTCGATCGTGACCAGTTTGTCGCGGGGAAGACCGGCGTCGTCCTTCATCGACTGCATCACCTGGCCGGTCACGCAGAACACCGCGTCCGTCCAGCGCGACTGGAGACGGTCGAGAAAATTTTCGATCCGGACCAGGGTCGGCCGCTCTTTGGGCACCACGTTGTGGGCGGAGCTCACAAGAAGGGATGGAAGGCCGAAAGCGGCAAGTCTTCCCCAGAAATTGGCGGTGAAGAGATGGGTGTGGACAATATCGAAGTCGCCGGCCTTCAGAAAGGCCCGGATCCGGGGAACCACCGTCAGGTCGTACCGGCTTTTCTTCCTGATCAGGGTCACCGGAATCCCCAGCGCCTCGAAATCGGGAGCCAGTTCTCCCCGTTCGACCAGCAGGACGATGGAGGTCCGTATCGCACTCGGGTCGAGGTTCCGGCAAAGCTTCAGAAAATGATTCTCGGCCCCGTGCAGGGGAAGAGAGGGAAAGAGGTGACAGACCGACAGCGGTCGGCCGCCGAAGAAACGCTCTTCAGTCATCCAGAACCCTCCGGTAAAGTTCGGCGAACTGCCGGACGATCACCTCGCGCGCGTTCGTGCGTTCGACCCAGGCCCGGGCTTCCTTGCCCATGGAGCGGGACAGGACGGGATCGGCATAGAGACGTCCAAGACGATCCGAGAGCGTTTCCGGATCTCCCGGAGGAACCAGATACCCCCGCACCCCGTCTTCGACCATTTCGGTGTTGCCGCCGACCCGGGAAGCGATGACGGGAAGCCCCGCCCCCATTGCTTCGAGGATGGCGTTGGAAAACCCTTCGCTGTGGGAGGCGAGCACGAAGGCATCGAAGGCCGGATACACCTTTTCCATGTCGGGACGGACCCCCAGAAACACGACCCGGTCCGAAAGATGAAGTTCCCGGACCAGATCCTCCAGGTTCTCCCGCCCGGGACCGTCCCCGGCGATGACAAGATGGCTGTCGGGACAGAA
>JAKAYA010000030.1 GCA_021826965.1 Nitrospirota bacterium | reverse complement strand
CCGGTTTTTCCGGTTCCGACCCTGGATCGGGATGCGGGGAGAACCCTTCTCTCTCAAAAAGGAAGGGTTCCTCTTTTGACCCCTCTTGCGGGGACCGGTTTAAAAATCAATTTCGGTTTTTGGGGGAGGGAAAGGTATTGACTGCGGGTTGACATGCGTCCATTCTGGGATACGGAATCCCATAACCCAATTCGGGATATTTGCAGACATTGAGGACACATGCGAGACTTCGTCCGGCGAAAAACAGACATTTACCCTTGAATGGAGAGAGTGGATGAAAACACGATGGAAAAGCCTTCTGTTCGCGGGGATCCTTTCGGCATTGCTTCCCGTTGCCTCTTTCGGAACGAACCAGCCCACCCTTCCCGCCAATCCGGGCGGCGGGACAAGTCCTTCCGCTTCCACTCCGGAGAACGGTCGAAACGATTTTCTGGGGGCATGGGTGGTGGGGATTCAGGCCGGTCCCGCATTCTCTCCGCAGGATCTTGTTACGATCCTGCAGCACAACGACTACCCTTGTTTCGGGGGTCGGTCCCTATCTCTCCTTCAATGCGCTCTATGGGGTGGGCCGTGTGGATCCGGTCGACCTTCTCCTCGGGCTCGACGTCGATTACAACTCGCTTCCGGTCAATAGCCAGTCCTCTTCGTTCAGCTGGGGAAACACTTCTACCGTTTCACTTCTTCCCACGGTCGAATTGCGGACCGACAAGCTGGGGAACGTCTCCCTTTACGGATCCCTGGGACTTGGGGTCAACTTCAACGGTTTTTCCAACAGTGCCTCGCTGAACACGTTTTGCGGGAGCTTCACCTGCACCATCGCCCCGGGGACTTCCTTCGCGGCCCGTTTCGGGGTGGGGCTCGACTACTTCATCAGTCCGAATTTCGCCCTGAATGCCGAAATCGGCTATCTCTTCAACCTGGCAAACACGGCCATGACGGTTTCGGTTCCGGGAGCCACGACCTCGGGAAGCCAGAACGTCGATTTGAGCACGCTCTTTTTCCTGTTCGGATTCCACTATCGATCCTTCCTCTGAGCCGGGTTCCTCTCTGTGAGTCTCGGGGGAAAGAAAGTCTCTAGTGACGCACTGTCACAGATATTGCCGGATGTCCCGGACCGTCCCGTTCTGCTCCACCACGATCCTCCCGGGCTTGAAAGGGTCCGGGGAACGGAGCCAGTCCAGCACCGCGCAAAGGGTCCGATCCTCCCGTTCCGAGAGCAGAAAATTCCTCTGGGAGACCCCCGCGATTCCTTCCGGGCCCGCCACCGGGCTTGCCGGGGTGGTGTGGCATACCCTGAGACACACGTTCTGTTCAAGACGGGTTCAGGCCGGAATCCCGTTGACGACCGTTCAAAAGCTGGCAGGGCACAAGGACTATTCGACGACTCTGATATATGCTCACCTCTCCCCGGGACACCTTCATGAGGCGGTCGGGGTACTACTCACCGGACAAAATCCGAAAAAAAGAATCCGAACCGGCACCAAATCCGGCACCGATTGGGAAGACGGGATAATCTCTCTGGATTGGCTCTGGTATTGGCGCGCCCGGAGGGATTTGAACCCCCGACCTTTAGATTCGTAGTCTACTGCTCTATCCAGCTGAGCTACGGGCGCATACGGGAAGGAACGAAAACAAAACGGGCAGGACAATCGACGAATTATAGCGCGAAGAGATTACCATCTCAAGCATTCTCCGATCAAATCGAAAATTGATCCCTGAAAAAGAAAGGGAAGTCCATTTGGAATCGATCCGTTGAACAAAACGGATCGCCAGCGAAGTTGGTTTTTTCTTCCGGAAAACATCCAGACTCTGCTAGAATCGATTCAGTTGAAACCTTTACCCACATCCCACGACCGAGGAATCCTTGAGCAGTCTTTATCCATTTGAGCAGATCGAAACGTCCGTTCAAGAAAGGTGGAAAAGGGAAAATGCCTTTTCCCTGAAAGATCGTCCCGGACAAAAAACCTTTTACTGTCTGGAAATGTTTCCCTACCCGTCGGGCCGGATCCATATGGGACATGTCCGCAACTACTCCATTGGCGACGCCCTGGCTCGATATAAAAGGATGAGGGGATTTGACGTCCTGCACCCCATGGGCTGGGATTCCTTCGGTCTTCCCGCCGAGAACGCGGCGATACAGCGGGGGATACACCCCGCCGCATGGACAGAACAGAACATCGCTCATATGAAAGAGCAGCTTGGCCGCCTGGGACTTTCCTATGACTGGTCCCGGGAAGTCACCACCTGCCTTCCGGAATACTACCGGTGGAACCAGTGGTTCTTCCTGAAATTCTATGAAAAAGGGCTCGCTTACAAGAAGGCAGGACTTCTGAACTGGTGTGCCTCCTGTCTCACGGTCCTGGCCAACGAACAGGTCGAGGAAGGGCTCTGCTGGCGGTGCAAGTCGCCGGTCACCCTTCGTTCCATGGAACAGTGGTATTTCAAAATCACCGACTATACCGGAGAACTACTGGATGCCCTTTCAGACTTGCATGGGTGGCCGGAAAAGGTCCGGATCATGCAGGGAAACTGGATTGGGAAATCCGAAGGGGCCGAGATCCGGTTCGCCGTCCAGGACAGTCCCGTCGAGCTTTCCGTTTTCACCACACGACCGGATACGCTCTTCGGAGTTACCTTCATCACGATCGCTCCCGAACATCCCGCTCTCGACGGACTGCTCCCTCTCTCCCCCCAAAAGGCTTCGAACGAAGCCTTTATCCGGGAAGTCCTGCACAAAAGAACCACGGACCGGAATACCGAGCCGGGAGAAAAGGAAGGGGTCGACACTGGCCTCCGCGTCGTCCATCCCCTGACCGGCGACATACTCCCCCTCTGGATCGGAAACTTTGTCGTGGCGTCCTATGGAACCGGGGTGGTCATGGGTGTTCCGGCCCATGACGAACGGGACCACGAGTTCGCCAGAAAATATGGCTTGCCGATCAAAGAGGTGATCGCTCCCCCTATCGCCCACGAACCCCATCCTCCAGGAATGGCCTATACCGGCCCCGGTCACCTGATCCACTCCGGATCGTTCAACGGCCTGTCGAACGAACTGGCCAAGGGAAAGATCATCGCGGAGCTTGAAAATCGGGGAAAAGGGAATCGCAAGGTGACTTTCCGGCTCCGGGACTGGGGCATTTCCCGACAGAGATATTGGGGAACACCGATTCCGATCATCTATTGCGAACATTGCGGAACGGTTCCGGTTCCCGAATCCGATCTCCCCGTCATCTTGCCGAGGGACGTCGCCTTCACTGGAAAAGGGGGCTCTCCTCTTGCGGAATCCGAATCCTTTTATCGGACAACCTGTCCGAACTGCCAGGCTCCGTCCCGCCGGGAAACGGATACGATGGACACCTTCGTCGATTCTTCCTGGTATTTTCTGCGGTTCACCGATCCGTCCAACCCGAAAGAACCCTTCGCAAAAGATGCCGCCCGGAGATGGATTCCTGTCGACCAGTACATCGGTGGCGTGGAACACGCCATCCTGCATCTTCTCTATTCGCGCTTTTTCACCCGTGCACTGAAAGACCTCGGAATCGTCGATTCTCCCGAACCTTTCCGGTCGCTCCTGACACAGGGCATGGTCCTGAAAGACGGCTCCAAGATGTCCAAATCGAAGGGGAACGTTGTCGATCCGGACCATCTCGTAGAGCGTTACGGGGCGGATACGGTTCGCCTGTTTACCCTGTTTTCGGCTCCGCCGGACAAGGACCTCGCCTGGGACGATAAAGCCGTCGAAGGCGCCTACCGTTTTCTCGGGAGACTTTACCAGCGGGTATCGGAAATCGCCAAAAACCCTTCACCGGCAGCTTCGGCAAAAGATACCGGGAATCCGGCACAGAAGTCTCTTCTGGCCAAGATCCATGAAACCATCCGGGACGTAACGTTCGACCTGGAATCCAACAACCAGATGAATACCGCCATTGCCCGATTGATGGAGCTCCTGAACGCCCTCTCCGCCGGAAATCCGGAAAATCCGGAAGAGGTGCCCCTCCTTAAGGAAGGATACACCACTCTCATCCTGCTTCTTTCCCCGTTCGCCCCCCATCTGTCCCAGCACCTCTACGCTCTTCTGGGGCACAAGGGTCTCCTTCTCGACCAGCCGTGGCCAGAAGCCCGGGAAGAAGCCATGGTCCGCGAGGAGATTCCCTTCGTCATCCAGATCAACGGCAAACTCCGGGCCACCCTGATGTTACCGCCGGACATCGAACGGGCCGATCTTCTCAAAAAAGCCCTGGAAGATGAACGGATCCAGCGAAATCTGGTGGGCATGAAGCTTCAGAAAGAGATTTACGTCCCGGGCAAACTCCTGAACCTGGTCGTCGTCCCAAGATGATTCGACGCCACGATACCCACGACAACCTTCGATCTGGCAGGAGATTTTCTCCTCTTTTCCCGTTGATTCCGCTTCTCTCGTGCCTGCTCATTCTCGCAGGATGCGGGTACCATGTGATGACACTGTCCGACATAACGCAGACGCCCCAGACAGTCAAGCTGGGACTTTCCCGGACTGTTACGCTGGCCGTCCGGACCTTTCACAACAACACTGTTTATCCCCTTGTCGAGACCCAGGTGACTCAGGTTCTGAAAGATGAGCTCCAGAAAACCTCCGGGGTCATCCTCGTCAACGACCCCAAACGGGCGGACGTTGTCCTCACCGGCAGCGTGGTGGCCGTCAATGAAATTCCGTTCGCCCTTTCAAGCGTGGTGGGCATCGAAGAATACCAGATGGAAGTCATTCTTGCCGCCAAGCTCGTTGCCTTCAACGGACAAGTGCTCTGGACGGGGGGATCCGTCATGGGGACCGCGCCGATGTATATGAGCGAAAATCTCGCTCTCCTCCAGCAGACGCAGCAGTACGCCATCAACACGGCATCGTATAACGCCACGGAGCGGCTGATCCAGCAGATGGCCCACGGCATCGCATCGACATCCTACATTCCCATTCAGAATGCGACAATCGGCGCGCAACCGCCTGTACCAGGCGCCGTTCCCGGTTCGCCCGGGGCCGTTCCTGGTTCGCCGGGGACCCTTTCCGGTCCTTCGCAGACTTCCCCGATGCCTGGAGCCCTCCCTTGATCGAATCCGCTTCCGTTCTTTTCCGCGCGGACAAACCCCTTTCCCCGGTTCTCCTCCTGATCCCGGGAGATCCACTGATACTGGCCTGGACAGCGGAGAAGATACGCGCGCGCCTTTTCGACGCCGATGACGATCCCGGAATCAACGTGGAAACCCGGACGGGAGGGGAGCTGAACGCCTCGGATCTTCTCGCTTTCGCAAAAGAAAAGCCTTTGTTCGGTTCCCGGAGACTGTTCTGGATCAGTCAGGCGGAGAAGGTCGACGGCCTCTTCGAAAAAGGCGTCGCAGAAGCCCTTCTTTCCGCCGCCCGACGTGGAAACGCGTGTATCGTCCTCGAAATGGGGGAAAAAAAAGCATCTCTGCTTGGAGACGTATTACCGGCTTATCGAACGGAACCGTCAGGCCCACCCCGGCAGAAACAGGCGGAAACTTTGACGTGGGTACGTGTCCTGGGGGAGAAGAAAGGTTATCGGCTGGAAGAAGGAGCGGCGGAAACACTTCTTCGGGCTTTTCCCGAACAATTCGGACAGATTTCTTCCTTTCTTGATCGGATCCCGGGTCCAAAAATCGAAAAAAAACGGGTCGTCACCGTGGAAGACCTCAAAGGCCACGGTCTTGAAGACCCTCTCGAGTCTGTCTTTCGTCTTTTCGACGTATGGGAAGCGAACGACAAACGGTTCTATGGCCAATGGGAACGATTCGCGGAAAACGGGCAGTCACCGCTGTCGTTTCTTTCTCTTTGGCATCGCCAGTGGAGACTTTACGCGATCGCCCGGGAAGAGATCCGGTCAACATCGGATGTCTCCGCTTTCGCGACAAGAAACCGGATTCCTCCCCCCGTTGCAGAGAAAGTGAGGAAAACCGCCCGGATGTTGTCTCGAAAGTCTCTTCGCGAAGGCTACACCCTTCTCCGGGAAGCCGACCTGTCCTTAAAATCCGGGGGGGATCCATCCCTGATCATGCTCCGATTCCTGGCCGGCATGTCGTTTCTCTCCCCCGGCAGACGGGAAAGCCACCCCAAACGGGTCAGGACAGGGCGTTGACCTTCAGCGTCAGGCGGGAAATTTTCCGGGAAGCGGAATTGCGGTGCAGAATGCGGCGATTGACGGCATGGTCGATCACCGGAACAACCTCACCCAGGGCCAGAACAGCCTCGGCCTTCTTGCCTTCGGACACCAGAGATTCCACCCTCTTCGCCAGGGTCCGGATCATGGAAACGGCCTGACGGTTGCGTGTCCTTCTTTTCTCGTTCTTTTTGATATCCTTGAGTGTTGCCTTGTGAGACGCCAACGCCAGCTCCTTTCATGAGTTCTTGGGAGGTCCTACGGACGTTTTTTCCGTGCGGGACCGTTAAACCTTCAACCCTTGGAATATAATGGAACTTTCCGAAAACGTCAAGGAATCAACTTCACTCTCCAACAATCCCCTCCCGATGCGAAGACGGATGCTTTCCGTATCTGCTGCAACCTTTTTTTCCCGTATGACAGGATTCGTCCGGGACATGCTGATCGCCTACGGCTTCGGAACCGGGGAAACCTCCGACCTCTTCTACATCGGATACAGAATCCCCAACATGCTTCGGGAACTTTTCGCGGAAGGCACGCTTTCCTCCGCCTTCATTCCCCAGCTGACCAGAACGCTGAAAGAGGAAGGGGCAGAACAGGCCTCGCGTCTCATGACTTCCGTGGGTTTCCTCCTCCTCCTCGTCCTCCTGGTCATTTTGTCCGCGGGCGAAATTCTCGCCCCCGTGTTGCTGAGAATCCTCGCTCCCGGATATGCGGCCAATCCCGCCACAAGTTCGACCGGCATCACATTGATCCGTCTCATGTTTCCGTTTCTTCTTTTCATTTCTTTTTCCGCCCTTTCAATGGGGGCCCTGAACGTGCAGGGACGATTTTTCATCCCGGCCCTTTCGCCGGTCTTCTTCTCGATGGGTCTGATCGCAGGGGTGTTTTTTCCTCCTGCCATGACCGGTGGTCATCCGGTCTACGGCCTGGCACTCGGCGTTCTCCTCGGAGGATTTCTTCAATGGATGGTACAGTGGGGTCCCCTCAGGAAAGGGATCATTCACCTCCGGCCAACACTTGGCATTCGGGAAGCCTGGAATGATTCGGGAGCACGCAAGGTCCTCCGACTGCTCCTCCCTTCCATCGGCGGATTGTGGGTGACCCAGGGGAATCTCCTGATCGCCACTTTTTTCGGATCGCTGATGCTCTCCGGTACCATCTCCGCCCTGTATTACGCCATGCGACTCGTGCAGTTCCCCCTCGGACTGATCGGGGCGGCTATCGCAACAGTGCTTCTTCCGGTCCTTTCCCGGCAACGCCTGGAAGAGGGCGGCGCGGAACAATCCATCCGGACCCTTTCGGAAGCGTATCGCCTTTCCCTGTTTTTCATGCTTCCGGCAACCGCCGGACTCCTCGCCCTGGGAGATCCGCTGATACGTCTTCTTTTCGAACACGGCTCCTTTATGGCCCAGAGCGCTTCCATGACCCGGAAAGCCCTCTGGGGATATGCCGTCGGACTTTGGTCCTTTTCAGGCGTCCGGATCCTGGTGCGCGTTTATTACGCCCATCAGGACACACGCTTTCCCGTGTGGGCCGCTTTCTGGGGTCTCTTGACCAACCTTGTCCTTTCAGCGCTTTTGTACCGTTCCAGCGGAATCCTGGCCCTGGCCGCCGGCATTTCGGCCGGCTCTCTGGTGAACCAGGCAATGATTTTTGGGGGTCTGAAGAAATACCTGAAAAAAACACCGTGGGAAATGTTCGGCAATTTCCTGCCGGTTCTGGGGGCTTCTGCCGTTTTGTACGGTGGGGTAAAACTCCTCTGGCGGGTTCTCACAGAATTCGCTCACCCAGCAGGATCCATCGGGCTGGCAACGGAGATCCTTCCGACGATCCTTCTGGGCCTTGGATTTTATTTGGGAACAGCTTATTTACTGGGAATACGGGAAGGGGTCGCGATTGCCGGGGAAATCGCAAAGTTTCTGAAAAAGAGGACTTCCTGACTCTGGCTTACATATGCGGCTCGACTGTCTGGGAGAACACCGTCCTGGAAGCATCGTACAAGTAATTCTCCCAAACCTTGGGTCCGCGGCAGTTGAGGCTCATCATAACCAGAATCGCCGGAGACCAGTGGGGACGTTCGGCTTTTTTCAGAAGCCTCATCCCGGCTTCTTCCGGGGTTTTTCCCGATTTTTTGTGGTTGCATTTCCGGCAGGCCGTCACGATATTCTCCCATGTTTTTGGCCCTCCTCGCGCAGCGGGCAACACGTGATCAAACGTCAGGTCGTGCTTGTCGAAATGCTTTCCACAATACTGGCAACAGAAGGAGTCTCGCGTAAAGAGCGTTTCCCGGGAAAACTTGACCATCTGGCGGACGTGATGGAAGGAGACGAGGCGATACAGCCGGATGACGGCGGGCATCCGCATCGACAAATGCGCCGAAGCGATCTGTCGATCGTAGGTTTCGACAATTTCGATCTTTCCCTGAAAAAAAAGATGAACTGCCTTCTGCCAAGGGACAACCTTCATCGGTTCGTAGGTTGCATTGAGTAGAAGGACCTGTTCCGCCATGAAACCCTCCCTTCATCTGGGAAAAGCCGACACGGACGTTTTTTCAGAAAGAGGATCCCATCAGCCGCCCAGAAGGTCCAAGATATCCGACATGGACCGGGAAATGGCCGTAATCCCACGTTGCGAATCGTCGATGTACCGGTAAATCTGAGCCCCCTGAAACGCGTTGTTGAACTGGACCAGGAGCTCGGGGGAATCGCTTTCGAGAACCATCACGTAATCGGACTCATCAAGGCCGTAGCTGGCCATGGTTGTCAGCCGGACTCCCGGATAGCGGGGTGCGATCTCCCGGGCTTCACGCTCGATGACGTCCCGAATGAAAGGGGCCAGCTGGTGCCAGTCCCGGGTCATGACGACAGGCTTGACATGAATGAAGCGACTCTTGGTCGGAGTAAAAATGGAACGGCTGTTCTGCTGGGTGAGGTACCCCATGTAGTTCTTTTCCGTCAGAAGATAGCGGCCGAAAAATGTCGAAAGCATTTTTCCGGTCATCTCCTGAAGCACTTCCAGGCTCGTGCCGGTCCGCCAGAGGAGAAGGTCACCCGTTCCATGCAGTCCGACGAGGCAATAGGAGTACACGGAGATCTGGTTGGAATAGGACTTGACGATCTCGTGAAACTCTCTCTTGCCGTGGCCGATTTCGGTGGGATGGAGCTTTCTCCATGCCGAATCCAGACGAAAAAGGGAAAAACTTGAAAAATCCCGGGAAAGAGGGAAGGATGCGGCCACGGAATCTCCTTCAACAGATTTTCCGGAAGCCGGACGGATGCCCGGCATCGCTTCTTCTGCGTGAGGTTCCGGAGAGGAGGGGGGAATCCTGTTTTCGGGAGAACCGGAGTCCGGCGCGGAAACGGCCTCTTCGACGAAAGGAGCCTCCGCCGTCGTTTCCTCCGAACGGTCCGTCTTCAGGGACTTGATGCGGGCAATGACTCCTGCGTCCACCTTACCGGAGGCATTCTGCCGGGCATAGTCCTCGGCTTCCTTTTCGACATTCTTCCGGATGAAAAAAGGAACCTTTTTCAGAAGTGCCTGTGCATCTTCTGTCCAGACAACAGATTTTTCCGATTCCGGCGTTCCACCTTCTGGCATAAGTCGACCACCCTCCAGGGATTGTCCGTTACGAACCCCGTCCCGGCATTCCGGCCGGAAGATTCCGGGGAAATGCCACCTAGGTTGCCTCGACAGACGGCCGCGCGTATTATGCCATATCGTCCGGAAAAAACTCAAACAAATCGGAATGTATCTTCCGGAGTCGCCGTGGCCTTTACCGATATGGGATCCATGACACGGGTCCTGGCCCTTCGATGGGCCTCCAAAGACGACCTCCTTCTTGCCGCCCTCCGCAAAGACTGGGACAGGTGTTTTCCGGGTCCGGTCTCCGCCCATTCCCGGCCTTGGTCCTACGGCCAGAACATCCTGGTCATTGCGGTGGACAGCGCCCTCCACCGGAAAGAATTTTCCTTTCTGGAGCCCCAGTTCCGACAGGCGATACGGCGGCTCTTCCCCGAAATCCCCGAAGTGACGATCCGCTTCCGAATCCTTCGGTCCGACGTGCGGCCGAAGGCAACACCGCCAAAAGCTCCTCTTCCGGAAAGCCGGATTGAACGGATAGAAGAAAAGGCCCGGAGAATCGCAGAAAACATTTCCGACCCGCGCCGTCGGGAAGCCGCCTTCCGCTTCGCCCTTGTCTGCCTGATCCGGGGCGAAGCACTGGGCCTATCCGGCGACCCGTCTCCGGGTTCCTTCCGGACAGACTCCTGAAACAGTCCTGATCCCGAAGCTCCCGTTCTGTTATACT
This sequence comes from Nitrospirota bacterium, assembly GCA_021826965.1. Taxonomy (GTDB): domain Bacteria; phylum Nitrospirota; class Leptospirillia; order Leptospirillales; family Leptospirillaceae; genus Leptospirillum_A. The sequence continues at coordinate 14,100 of JAKAYA010000030.1, read as the reverse complement.
CTATCCATACGGAGGATCTTTTCTCCCAAAACATTCACGACCATCATGCATCCGGCCAAGCTGGCCGGATGAGCGGGGCTTTTCCAGAAATGACTGCTACAGGATCCCCTGCAGGGCAGGACCACGAAAGAGAACGGGAAAACATCACCCTTTCCGTCTTCAATGCGCAGACGGGAACACGAGGGCTGGTAACCTATCGTCGAAAGGTCCATCGTCTGTTAAAAGATCTGGGATTCGATCCGGAAACGGTCCTCGTAATTCAGGGCGACCAGCTCCTCACCCAGGATGACACTCTTTCGCCGGACACCGAAGTGGAAATACGACCCGTCATTTCGGGAGGTTCCCGATGAAGTGCCGGGTCTGCCGGGGAAAGGCGGTCATCGACCTGCCCCGTCACAATGCTTCATTCTGTCCCGCCTGCTTCGATTCCTACCTGATGGACCAGGTCTGGAAAGCCATCGACGAATTCGGAATGTTCGACAAGAACGACCGGATCCTTGTCGCCGTCTCCGGCGGAAAGGACTCGCTCGCCCTTTGGGACATCCTGAACCGCCTCGGGTACCGGACAATCGGATTTCATCTGGACCTCGGTATCGGGGGCTATTCCGGGGAATCCGTCGAAAAGACCAGGGCATTCGCTCTCCGGCATCAGCTCTCTCTTCACGTCGAATCCCTCACACAGGAAGTCGGAGCATCTGTCGCGAACATTGCGGATCTGACGAACCGCCCTCCCTGCTCCGCATGCGGTGTCTCGAAGCGTCATCTCTTCAACCGGGCGGCTAAAACACTGGATTGCCAGGTGGTGGCGACGGGACACAATCTTGACGACGAAGCCTCCCGATTGTTGGGAAACATTCTGCACTGGCAGGATGGCTATCTCGAAAAACAGGATCCGGCACTGCCGGATGAAGGGGGACTCGTCCGAAAGGTCAAACCCCTGAACCGGCTGACAGAGAAAGAAATGGCGGCTTACGCCTTCCTGAAGGGGATCGATTATGTGGTCCACGAATGTCCGATGTCGGTCAACGCCAAACAGCTTTTTTACAAGAAAATCATGAACCAGATCGAACAGGAATCACCTGGCACCAAACAGGCCTTTTACTTCGGGTTTCTCGACAGGCGAAATCATTTCTATCCGGACAAGGAAAAGACAGAAGAAGCCCCCTCCTTTCTCTGCCGGGAGTGCCAGTCACCTTCTTATACGGAAATCTGCACCTTCTGCCGCATCCGTCTCAAGGTCGCCCGGTCCGAACGGGACCAGAACACCACATCCCGTCCCTGAACAGGACGGACACCGCTTCCCTGCAGCGAAAGGCATCCCCTATGGCTGAACTCGTGAACCGTTTTTCCTACTCATTATCCCAGGGGAACCAGTTCCGGACCTGCGAACGGCAGTACTGGTTCTCCCGGTATGGGTCGTGGGGAGGATGGGAAAAGGACGCCTTGCCATTGTCCCGGGAGGCCTATCGCCTGAAAAAATTGACCAATCGCTATCTCTGGACCGGAAATCGCGTACATGAAACAATCCGGCACACTCTCGACCTCCTGCGCTCGGGCAGCCAGCCGGATCCGGTCGGAACCCGCGACCGCCTTCTCGAACAGCTCCGTCAGGATTTCCGGGGATCCCGGGACCACCCCCGGAAAACGCCCGGCCCCAAGAACAAGGTCCTCCTTCTGGAACACGAAGACCCGGACAGCGGTGTTTCGGACACTCAGTGGAAAGGGGTTGTGGATCGGGCTTTGTCGGCCATCGACGGGTTCTTTCGTTCCGAGGCGTTTCGCCTGATCCAGAAAACAGGCTACGCCTCCCTCCTCCGGAACGACGACGTACTGGAGTCCATGGATTCCGCGGTAGAAGGTTTTGTTTTCCCCGTCTACGTCACCATCGACGTGGCTCTCGATACCCCCGAGGGCATCCTGATCCTCGACTGGAAGACCGGCAAACCGGATGCGTCCGGAAGTCATGAGGAGCAACTGGGAATATACGCGTTGTTCTCGAAAAAAAAATGGGCGACCGATCCCGGCAGGATCCGGTTTTCTCCGGTCTATCTTTCCTATGCTCCGGAACGTCTGGACCTGTCTCCGGTCACGGAAGGAATGCTTGATCTCGCGACAGAAAACATCCGGACGAACGCCGGAAAAATTCTGCAAAAAATAGACGATCCGGAACGGGGCGTCGCCCGGATGGAAAACTTCCGGACCACCGAAGACCCTTCCGAATGCCGCCGGTGCGTATACCGGACACTTTGCTCCGACAGTCCTCTCAAAACCGCTACGACTTTTCCCTGAAGATCACCCCATCCAGTAGGGAGCCAGTCCCTGAAGTTTCTCCCAATCGATCATGAAGTCCGAATGGTTGTGTGTTTTCGTAACGGGGGGAGGTTCCTTCGGCGACCAGGATAAATCCCTCATGACAGGCTTCGTCAGAGGAAAACCGCTCCGGTTTTTCAGAATCAGGACGGAAAACTTCTGGACGAGCCTGCTGGGTGCCCCTTCCTGTCGCTCCGAATAGGGGTGGTATTTCGTCACGATCCCGATCTCGCCACCCGACAGTTCCACAACCGTTCCGATCGGGTAGACGCCCATTCCCAGAAACAATTGCGTGGCCCAGCGCGGATCAAGAGATTCCTTTGCCGCATCGACGATCACCTTCAGTGCCCGGGATGGAGAGACCCCTTCCCGATAAGGGCGGTCGGTGATCAGAGCATCAAACATGTCCAGGGTCATGATCGCCCGGGTCACCGGATCTGTCTGCAAGAACTCCCGGTCGGCCGGATATCCGCTGGGGTCCCGGCGAAGATGGTGTTCCCCCGCCGCGCGCGCTACCGCCTCCGGAAGACGGGTATGTTCCCGGATCAGGCGTTCCCCGGCCAACGGATGTTCCTGGATAACCGCCCTCTCTCCGGAAGTAAGCGGATCCTTTTTGTGCAGGATGTCCAATGGAACTTTCAGCATACCGATGTCGTGAAAGAGCCCACAGATTCCCCACAGGACGGATTCCTCGGCGGAAAGCTTCTGCGTGTTTGCCAGATAGAGAGAAAGGAACAGGACATTGACGGAATGGGCGTAAAGATCATCGTCCGTCGACTGGAGATGCGCCAGAAAAAGCAAAGCGTCCGGAAAGTGTCTTCCCAGTTTCTCCAGGTCCTCTACGGCACGGACGAAAGGTGCCGTGTCGACGGTAAAGGTCGGACCTTCTCCCTTCTCCCGGATTTCCTGAAACAGGGCCTGATATCGCCGGACCAGATATTCGTGGAGATGGGTCATCATCTCCGTGACCCGGGCGGGAGACAATGGAACATCTTCCATGACCGTCCGTGCGTCATCCACTCCAACAGTGCCGGACTCGCCTTCTTTTCCGTTGGGGCGCAACAGGGAAAGGTCGCCTTCGGAGCGATTCGGATCGACCATCACCATCCGGATGCCGTGCGATTTCATGCGTTCAATTTCGCCTTCCGTCCGGATCAGGAAACGGTGAGACAGAAATGGCGTCTCAAGCCAGTGCTTGTCAATGCCGACGACGTAGTATCCGACTTTCAGGTCATCCACGGAGATGGTCAGATACTTGTTCAAGACGTTCTCCTCCACCAGTGGTGAACAGCGAATGCTGAACTGAAAGGAAATGCTGCCCGTCCGATCCGCCGTGCAAGCTTCCACAAAATGGCCAGACAAGCAATCATGGTCAAAAAGGTTAGCAAAAAAAAGACCATTCGATACCGTTCACCTTGAACACCGTCGTCGGTTCCATGTGATTGGCCGTTCTCCCTTTCTTGTTCCCGCTGCACAAGCGATCTGGTTTAGAAAAATCCGAAAAGTCTCCTGATCAAGAACGGGAAAAAACATTTTTCGGACAGAAATTTGACGTCTCCGAAACATCCGTCATGATTTCAGGAAAAACCGGATCAAAATCTGAGCCCTGCCTTTTTTTCATTGTGTTCCCTTCGTCCATCCTCACTTCCTCCCGGAGAGAGTCCACAACTGGAAAGTGGAATGACACCGCTGACAAAAAAGGTGACATCCTGTTCCAAGACAATTCTTCAATACCCGCAAAAGAAACGCCTGAAACCCGGTCTTTCCATTCTGCCAAACACACTGACAAAGCCCCGGACAATCTTTGAATTTTATCAGGTAATCTTTTTAATAAATTAATTTCAATATATTAAAATTATATAATTGCATAAACAATAGAATAGATTATAATGGACACAGTTTTACTTCAAAAAAACAACAATTTATTTTATGGGAGGGTCCATGAAAAAATTCACCACAAACATTGTCCTCTTGACTGCCAGCCTTGCTCTCCTTGGCGGATGCGTCTCGCTGAATTCCAGTTCCATTTCGGAAGTTTCCAACGCATCGTCCGGCCAGACAATCAAGGTAACAGTAGCCGGAGATCCTGGCATCTTGCACCTTTTTGCTCCGAAAGACCTCACCCAAAAAACGAATCAGGAGCTCCTTTCAAAATGCTCCAGCGGCAAACTGACGGACGTTCAGACCCAGTTAAGCACCAGAGATTTTCTTGGAATCGTTCAAATGTATAAGGTCAGAGCATCTGCCGTTTGTCAGTAAGAGGTTTCCGGTAGAATTTTTGCCTGTTGCAGAAATTGAGTCCGGCGAATTCATTCATGCCTGCCCCTTCGGATATCTTCCGGAGGGGCTTTTCTGTGCTCACGGCGATCAGGGGGTTCCTTTCTGCAGCGCATCATTTTGGAAGTGTTCGCAATATTCTCCAACCGGACATGAGAAGGGAACACTTCCTCCAGGAAAAGTCACACGCTCAGTCTCCCGACTTTCTTCCAAAACCCGCCTCGACTTTTTCCGGATAATGGCCGGAACGTCCCTCCTCCAATTTCTCCACTTCGTTGAAAGTCCTCGACGGAGAAGCGTATTCTTGTCCTCCGGACTTGACGCTGGCAAACACAATCCAAGAGCTTTGCCTGTCCTTTCTCACGGTTTCTGAAAACCGATTTTCATACATTCGGAAGAAAAATCGATCTTTTCATGATTCAAGACTTGGGGATGGATTGATCCGGAATTGTTGCGGATGGAGCATTGGGGTGAGTGAGGGGTTTCGAACCCCCAACCCCTGGAGCCACAGTCCAGTGCTCTGCCCTTGAGCTACACTCACCATGCACAACAAGCGGGAATATCGTCCTTGAAAACAACGAACCTCATTCTAAATCAGTTTCCACCGGCATCGCAAGCCAGTGGACATCACAAAGGGAACTTCCCCCGATGAGCGGGTCCGACTTCCGGATCTTCCACAACGTCCCATGGAACCCTGTCCCTTATCTCCGGTCCCCCCTCCGGGAATCTGGTTCACCCCGGATTCTGTTCGACCGGAGCCTCCTGCTCGGCTGGAGTTTTGTCGCATGGAAAACAGGAAGGGAATGGGTGTTTCCCGAACAAGGAAGAGATTTTGCAAAAGACGTGGACCAGGAATGCCGAACCTTCCTGAAGAAACTGGTGGGAGGAGGAAACCCGCACTCCTCCCTCTCCCCGCCCTTCCAACAAGGGTACGTCTTCCTGGTCCCGTACGAAACAGGTGAAATGCTCGAACCGGCCGGAACGCATCCACTCTGCAACCGATTCCCCCTGATCGTCGTGGAATGTCTGGAAGTCGTCGCCTACCACCACCCCTCCAGGACACTGTTTCTCCCCCCTTCCTGCCCGGACATCTTGCAAGACGTTTCCTTACCGGAAACTCTCCGGGAAAGAGTCGAACCGCAGGCTCTTTTTCTCAAACCGACCCTGACGTTTGAGCACTACAAGGAAAAAATCCTCTGCATCCAGGAGCGTATCGCCAGAGGGGATTACTTTCAGTTGAATTTTGCTCTCTCTTTTGATGCGTCCACGGACTGCTCCATCGATTACCTGTCTCTCTACCATCACCTCGCCTCCACAAACCCCTCTCCCGGTATGGCTTTTTTCTCCAGGAATGATGTGACACTCGTCTCGAACTCTCCTGAACGCCTGTTCACCCTGTCCGGAAACCATCTCGTCACCACACCGATCGCCGGCACCTTTCCGGACAAGGGAAGAGGAAAATCGCCAGACGAAGATTTCCGTTCTGATCCAAAGGAGCGGGCCGAACATATCATGACCGTCGATCTTCTCCGAAATGATGTCGGACGCGTTTGTCTTCCGGGAAGCGTCCACGTCCCGAGGCTTCTGGCCGTTGAACGGTACGCCCATCTGCGTCATCTGGTATCGGATGTCCGGGGCACACTTAAACCCCGGACATCCCTTTGGGACCTTCTCCAGGCGTTTTTTCCGGGAGGATCGGTGACAGGCGCCCCCAAGATCGCGGTCCGAAAAGATATTGCAGGCCTGGAAGAATCTCCCCGGGGATATTATTGCGGAACATTGGGGGTCTGGGACCCTTCCGGATTCGCCGACTTCAACATCTTGATCCGGACATTGATCCGGTACGGGGACTCCATCACCCTTCCAGCCGGCTCCGGTATCGTCGCCGATTCCCAAGCCGACCGGGAATACCGGGAAATTCAGGCAAAGGCTCGAACCATTCTCGAAAATCTGGGAACACTCGCATGGACAATCTGATCGTCTACAACGGAACACTTCTTCCCGCCGCAGAAGCCCGCATTTCGGTCTTCGATCCGGGATTCCTTTATGGAGAGTCGATCTTTACGACCATGGCCGTCCGGGAACGATCGCCCTGTTTTCTCTCGCGCCATCTGGACAGATTGCTCCGAACAGCCGAACAGACGGGATGGAAAAATCCGCCGGATCGAAAAGACCTCACGAAAGGAGTTCACCTGCTCCTCCAGTCGCTCGAGATTCTTCCATCTCTGCTTCGAATCACCCTTTCCCCCGGTCCCCTGACCGGCTTTCGTCTGGACAGCCGACAACAGGGGCCATCGGTCTGGATGGTGCTTCCCGTTTACAGGGATCCCCTTCCAAAATTGCTTTACCAATCCGGAGTCGCCGTCGGCGTTGGCCCAATACAGGCATTCGGGGCAAACAATCCGGGAGGGAAAATCAAAACAGGAAATCTTTTCCTTTCCCGCTGGATCCGCCGGCACCTTCCAGACGACCTGTTTGAAGCCCTCCTTCGGAACCCCCGGGGCTTCTTCGTGGAAGGCACGGTGTCCAACCTGTTCTGGGTCACAAAAGACAAACACCTGCTGACGCCTCCCGAAACATGGGGAATCCTGCCTGGCATCGTCCGCTCCATCCTCCTGGAAACGGCCCGAAACCTCCGTACCCCTGTGCGATGGGGATCCTTGACTCAACAGTCCATCCACAAAGCGCGGGCCGGCTTTTTGACCAACAGTTTCATGGGAGTCCTCCCGATCAAAGCTGTCCGGACGGACAAAAACGAAATCCCATTGGACCCCCGCGACCCCCTCCTCGCACTTTTCGCCACCGAACTCGAGCATCGGCTCATCCGGGAAATTTCTCCCTGAACCCAATTTTCCTTGACCGGTTGCAACCCGATGGAATCCCCCACTAGAATGATCGGAGTATGTTGGAACACGGGACAGATGACGAAAGTTGCGTACCTGCCGGAAAGACCCGTTTTTCCCGGCCAGGTTTTTCGCGCGCGAACATCCCGTCTGATTTTCCCCTTCACGGCCAATCGGGTTCTGGCCAATGAAGGGAACGCAAGACAATCCATCACATAACAGGAGGATCATATGCCGGCATTAAAAGGGAGCAAGACCGAAAAAAATCTCAAGGAAGCATTCGCCGGGGAATCCCAGGCCAACAGGCGCTATCTCTATTTTGCGCGCAAAGCGGACGTTGAGGGCTATCCGGACGTTGCCGGTGTCTTCCGGGACACTGCCGAAGGAGAAACCGGTCACGCCTTCGGACACTTCGATTTTCTGAAAGAAGTCGGCGACCCCGCGACCGGCGAACCTGTCGGAGACACCTCCACCAATCTCAAGTCCGCCGTTGCCGGAGAGACCTACGAATATACCCAGATGTACCCGGGTTTCGCCAAAATCGCCCGGGAAGAAGGATTCAGCGAGATTTCCGAATGGTTCGAAACTTTGGCCAAGGCGGAAAAATCCCATGCGGGGCGCTTCACCCAGGCTCTCAAGAACTTGCAGTAATCTCTCTTCTTTGCCGCAGTTCAAATGAAAAAAGGGCGATACCGCATGGTACCGCCCTTTTTTCTTGCCTGAAAACCTCCCGAAAACAGGGGCGAAGGCCGAATTCCCCTTCCGGAGAGACCGGCCCCCGACTATCGAACGTCTTCCAGTCTTGCTTTTTTCCCCTTCCCGCCCCGAAGAAACAGGGTCGGGACTATATCGACAACACTAGCATTGGCTCCAGCCGCAGGGACCTCCCTTTTCACCTCCGACACACTTCAGGCACCCTTCAAGAAAGGCCACGCTGCCTGAACAGGAAGGACAGGCGATCTCGATGGACAGACCTTTTTCCGTCTCTCCCCCCCCTTCCTTCGAAAGGATCATGCCGATGGCTTTCGCGATGGAGTAAGGATCCGAGCCCAATGTTCCCGCTTCTTCATGAGATTTGATGAATTGGCCGATAACCTCTTCGATCGGTGCTCCGAACTGCAAGGCCATGGACCCTAAACGTCCGAAAAGGATGGCGCTTTCCCGCTCCCGGTGATCGGCAGCCGGCGTCACAAAAATTTCGGCTGGACGATTTTCCTCATCGAAATAGAGATGTACGTAAGATTTTCCGGATTTTCCCTTGATCTTGGCACGGACCCCCCGGCTGATATCGAGCGGAACGCGACGGTCTCCCCAGCGCAATTCCCGGGTCTCCTTCTTCTCCTGAGCATTCGTTCCCAGGTTCAGTACCTGGTTGTGGCGGCTTCCGTCCCGGTAAACGGTAATCCCCTTGCAGCCGAGTTCAAAAGACAGGAGGTAGGACGCCTCCACATCCTCGACAGTCGCCTCTTGCGGCAGGTTGATCGTTTTGGACACCGCGGCATCAATGTATTTCTGAAAGGCGGCCTGCATCCGGACATGCCATCGGGGAGCGATGTCGTGAGCCGTGGCAAACACCCTTTGCCATTTTTCGGGCACTTCGGCCAGACCCCGGCAGGAACCGTGGTTCTGGACGATCTTCTCCGCCAGACCCTCGCTCCAGAATCCTTCCCGGCGGGCGACCGCCTCGAACATCTCGAGAGTATAGGGCAGATGTGTACCATCCATGACGTTCTTGTACCAGATGATGGAGAACTCCGGCTCGCATCCCGAGGATGTGTCCGCGATCATGCTGATCGTACCGGTCGGGGCAATGGTCAGAAGATGGCTGTTCCGTTTCCGGGTTCCGATGCCCTCGAAATACGGAAAAGGACCATGCACTTTGGCCAGGTCCTGGGACGTCCGTTCGGCCTCGTCCCGGATAAAAGACATGACTTTTTCGGCCATTTCGAGCCCTTCCTCGGAGTCGTAGGGAATTTCGAGGCGCATCAACAGTCGCGCGAACCCCATAATCCCCAGGCCAATCCGACGTGTCCCCTGGTTGACCGCCGCCAGTTCCGGGATGGGAAAGCGGTTGGCGTCGACGACGTTATCGAGGAATCGGACCGCCAGATAGACTGAACGCGCCAGTCTTTCCCAGTCCACCTCCGGATTTCCGTTCCCGGCTGAACGCACATGTCGTTCGAGGTTGATCGAACCCAGATTGCATGATTCATACGGGCCCAGAACCTGTTCACCGCAAGGATTCGTCGCTTCGTAAGTCCATCGGCTGGGAGTCGGGTTCGCGCGGTTGGCCGTATCGATGAAGAAAAGGCCCGGTTCTCCATTGGACCATGCGTTGTGGGCAATCTTGTCAAAAACGTCCCTTGCGCGGAGCTTGCCCACGACTTGTCCGTTGTTGGGGGCAATCAGGTCATACTCCCCGTCTTCCTTGACCGCTTTCATGAACACATCGGTAATCGCAACGGATATGTTGAAGTTCGTCGCCTGGGTCAGATCCATCTTGCAATCGATGAACTCGAGAATATCCGGATGGTCGACGCGCAGGATGCCCATGTTCGCACCCCTTCGGGTCCCTCCTTGCTTGATCGCATCCGTCGAGGCGTTGATCACTTTCATAAAGGACACGGGGCCGGAGGCCTGGCCGCCCGTGGAGCGGACCACCGCGCCCTTGGGTCGAAGCCGCGAAAAAGAGAACCCTGTTCCGCCACCGGTCTGGTGGATCAGAGCCGTCGCCTTGACCGTGTCAAAGATTTCCGGCATCGAATCTCCGACCGGAAGCACGAAACAGGCCGACAGCTGTCCAAGCGGACGTCCTGCATTCATGATGGTCGGAGAGTTCGGCAGAAAATCCAGGCTGGCCATGAAACGATAATACTCTTCCGCCAGGAACTCCCTTTCGGAAGCCTGACTGTTGGAATTGGCGATGGCGTCGGCGATCCGGCGAAACATCTGTTCCGGATTTTCCCGGACAACGCCACCCTCGTCTTTTCCCAGGTAGCGCTTCTCGAGAACTTTCAAGGCATTTTCCGAAAGACTCAGGGTTACATTGCTTTCCATGATTGCCCCCCCTGCAAGCTGATTATTCCAAAAATGAAAAATACATCCCAGTCCGTCCCTCGTGAAAGAGACCTCAATAATACAACATATTGTATTAGAACAGAATCGCCCTACCACATATAGCGACTGTTCGGGGATGATAATCCTTCTCGAGGGACAATATCAAGCCTCTGTGACAACGCTTGGCAAGGGTCCAAAAAGGAGTGTTAACGACCGTCGACATCCCGGAGAAGGAGATATTGCCCCGCCGTCAGGGTGACCCTCTGTTTCAGCACGTGGCCGCTCCCTCCGGACTCGGTGACCGTAATCCAGTAGCTTCCGGGAGCGATGTCCGCCTCGGCGAAGTTGAATGCTGCCGGAAGGGTCTGCCAGGAACGGGTGTCGGCCTCGTCCGAAATCACGTTGGCCGCATCCCCAAGAACCATCGCCCCGAGATACCCCAGGATGCCACCGTATCTCTCCCCTTCGCGCTGTGCGATCACCTCTTCGGTGGTTTTCAGGATAGCGCGGACCGCTTCCCGCAGGACGATGCGTTTCAAATGATCCTGAAAATTCGTCTTCCCGATGGCGTCGAGATTTTCGGCTTCTTCCGAGCGGACGGACTCTATCGTCTGTTTCCGGTCGTCTGCAATATCGATCCGGTAGTCCGATACGCTGGTTCCTCCACCAACAGCTCTCGGAACATTGAAACTGACCATCGATAGCGTTCCGAAAAGAGGCAGGGGCAGGACGATCCGGTTCGACGCCAGATGAAAAATCCTCCCGTCATATCCCACAAAAACAATATGCCCCTGTTTTTCATATGTCGACTCCCGCACCCATGTTACCGACGGATAAGCCCGGACCAGTCGGGATCGCAACTGGATCCGTCCGGCGGCGTCTGTGGCCCGAAGAAGGGCGGGAACGACGAACGTCGGAACCCGTGTGCCATAAAGGACCGCATTCTTCCTATAAACATCCAGGGCTTTCCGGTAGGAAATCATCGCGGACTGATAGTCGACGCCGCCGGAGTTCACGCCCGCTTCCTGGTAGACGCCCGACAGAAAGCGGGCGAACGCATCGTCCGTATAGTGGTTGAGTTGATGGATGTTTGAGGGGATATTGTGTGAGGCCAGGAGTTCCTGGGCGATGCTTTCCGAGCGGGAATAATGCCCCCCGGCCAACGTCGCTTTGGGATAACGGCGATTGTATCGCACAAGCTTTTCCCGGATTTTCCGGGTTTCGACCAATGCTCCGTTCCAGTCACCCTGTCCGGCGTAATTGAACGAGTTTACCAGGTTGACCATCACCCGTTCGAACGGCATCCCTCGAAAAGGCAGGACCAGATCGTTGGTTTGATAAGAAAGGGCGATCCGGGACAGGCTTTTGGTAAAAAGACGCCGTTCCATCCGCTCGGCATCCCGAAACTCTCGTTCGCTATCGGCAAACTGACCGACGACGTTGTGGGCCATTCCGGAATCCATCCAGTACAAGATCATGTCCCTGTCGGGATAGGACCCTTTGGCCTTCTTGATCGTCCGGACCAGGGCGGGATCCGGTCCGGTTCCCGGGTAAATCGACAGGGCATCGTAATAATGGCGGTACTGGGAAACGGGAGGAGCGCAGGACACAAGGAACAGGGAAATCGCGAGGATTCCCGGATAGAGCGGGAACGAACGCATCACACCTCCCTCTGCGGGACAATGTTTCGTCCCCGGAAATGAACGGGAATACTCTCTGGTTTCAAGCGGCCCGGACGGGACGCTTCACGCGTGACCGGAAAGCGCGAAGGGAGACCAGAAGCTTTCCGGAAAAACCTAGAATCCGTAGTCCGACTGATGGGCGATCTTCTTGACCCGATATTCCGTGCCCCAGATGATTTCGTTCGACGACATGTCGATGGCTTTCAGGTGCGTCTCGTAGAAACGAACCGTTTTCCCTCCCCGCCGGGCCATATAGGAATTGATCGATCCTGTCAGGAGAAAGTCGGCTCCAGTCTGTTCCCCGGGACCGTGCACCGTCGAGGAACGGGCGTGCTTCATCTGGTAGGCACGTTCCTGTTGCATTGCCCGCCGGTGCGCTTCGCTGGCTGTCACGAAGCGGACCTTTCCGGAGTTTATAAGTTCGTCCTGGAAGTGGTTCAGGAAGAGACGCGTATTGATGTGCTGGTCGGAACGGTTGATCATCTGGCCCAACTCCACCACCGGACGACGTCCGTGCTTCTCCTGGAAATTTGTGAGCCAGGGTGTATCGAGCGCTTTCTTGATGAGTTTTTTCGCCGTCAGACGTGCGTCGGTGTCCGTCCATCGGCTGGTCACTCCCCCTTCGGTATCGACACTCACGCGCTTGACGCTGTAGGAAGAACATCCTTGGATCACAGGTGCCAGCAAAACGGTCCCGAAAAGAAGAACCCGGATGAGAAAATGGACCTTCACGCTTTTCGCTCCTTCCAGAATCACAGAACTCCATCACCCTCGTAAAAGCTCCAAGGTTCCTGCTCCAATTTCCGGCAGCAAGACACCAGAACACCCGGCGTCTTCTTGGATACCCTGAGTATCTATCCCATTCGAATAAAAATCGCAAGTGAACGCAGGCGATACCTTCGCACAGAAATGAATAATATAGAGAATATAGAAAAGTACCCCTCTGGGCGGAACCAGACCGATCTTCCAGACCGTTCGGACGGGGTGGAGGAGAGAAACAGATCCGGGATGGGGTCCAGAACGGAAAAGGGTCTCCCGTGGGCAAAGTGCGACGGCAAAATTTCAGCCGCGAAGAGAGAGATCCAATGGAATTCCATTGACATTGTTCTGAAGGTACGGACCCGTGGGATTTTATGAGGAGAGCAAGAAGGGGTAGGAGTCGAAGAGCTACCGGGCCCGTGCCTCCCGGAACCAGCGGGATGGACCGGATAGAGTGAAGCCTTCAGTAAGGATGTCGCTTTCCCTCCGTCTGGAAGGCAAACGAATTTCGACCGGTGACTGCGTGAGATCCTGGGATTGTCTTTTGCAGGGTGACAAGAGAGTGACAAATTCGGTTTTTCGGGTTTTCAGATTCTTTTGGTATTGGCTCTGGTATTGGCGCGCCTGGAGGGAATCGAACCCCCGACCTTTAGATTCGAAGTCTATCGCTCTATCCGACTGAGCTACAGGCGCGTTTATCTGGAAGTTCTGCCCTTTTTTTTCCGGAGAACAAGATAAAGGAGAGCGACGGACCAGACCACGATAAGAAAAATCCACATGCCGGTCGCCAGATGATCCAGAAAATACCTGGCCGTCTGTTTGTCCATCCTTTCTGGCCTCCCGAACTCCGATTGAGCATTCTTCGATCAATCAATATACTGAAAGAGAAGCCTTAAGGCAAAACTGTTTCCCCTCCAACCCTGACCGGGGGAAAAATTGATGAACTGGTATGTCTTTTTCATGTCCCTTCTCATCTATATGGCACTGACGGGTTACCTGACCGCCTGGTACATCCGGGTCGGCAAAAAAGGATCTGCTGTCGGGAGACGAATCGGATCGCTGGTCACACCAGCTTCCGCAACGGATTTTATCCGGATCCGGCGGGGACACATCTTTTCGGCCGTGGTCGGCTTCGGGTGCGATATTTCGGGCACCCTGATCATGGAAATCGA
>JAKAYA010000071.1:2804-6580 GCA_021826965.1 Nitrospirota bacterium | reverse complement strand
CGCATGGCGCTTGCCATTAGTCCATTGGAAATGAATCCCGGAAACAGCGAGATGATCCCCTGCTGATAGATGTAGGACAAGGAAAGGAAGTTCACCGCATCCTTGTAATTCAGGGTATCCATCAGGGCCTGGATATTGAAGATGCCCGCTCCGAATCCCGAATCGTCGAAATACATATCCGAGGCCGACTGGACAAAAGTGATCTTGGGAGTAAGCGCGATCCCGACTTCGGCATCCGACATATTTCCATAGTACGGATTGATCCCCGTAAAGAACGCGAGAGGCGACCCGTTCATTCCGGGCGAAAACCCCGAGAACACCATATCCTGAGCCCCCACGAACACCCGGTCGCCAAGATAGGTTCCGGCCGAGATTCCCCCCGTCTCGTTCAGATAAGGCGGAATGTTCCCGGCGTTGTACTGATAATAGGAAGCGCTTCCCATCAGAGAGATATAGCCGTAATCATCGAAATTCGAATAATAGACAGCAGGCGTGATGGAGAAAAAGGACCCCCAGCTCGGCTGGTTTGTCGTGAAAGCCACATTACTGGCTTCACCGTACATGCCCGTCAACGTGACAGCCCCCTGAGGGGTCACCTGAAACGGGTTCGGCTGAAAAAACGTCAGTCCGAAGGGACGATACACCGCCGACATCATCGGAGCGGCCAGCTGGGGAACGCCATCCTGCAAATAGGCGTTTTCCAGGGGAGACGACAAGAGTCCCGGGGATATGTTGTTCGGCAAAAAGGGATTGCTGGCGTTGGGCATCGCATTGTTCATGAATGTCGGAGCGCTGGAAGCCGGTTGCCCCTGACCGTTGCCTCCACCTGGAGGACCGTTCGGATTCATGGGATTCATGGGGTTTGACGGGTTATTGGGTTGCGAGCCGTTCTGTCCACCGTTCCCGGACGTCGAAGACGATCCGTTCGATGGCGGATTGAACCCGGGGCCGTTTAGAGACGGAACCAGGCCGGACGGAACATCCGGCGGATTGACATCCCCCCCGGGGACCTGTCCTCCCGGTACAACGCCGTTCGGAGACGGGCCATAGATCGGCCCGCCGAACGCGTTCTCCCGACAGATCGAAAAATGCAGCGCCAAAAAGATCGCCCCCGCCAGAACAGCTTTACGGCTCATGACCGTCCGCCAGTCGAAACAGACAAAAAATGGCAGGAACACGAAAAGAAATATTGCCTCCCGAAAAAAAACATACAGTAACCGCCACTCCCCAAATTTTCACCTTTCAGAAGGGAATACTCTGAAAATTCATCTCATAAAATCGGAATCATCCAGGACGAATCCTCTTCCCTTCCCAAATTTTCTTGTCCGAACGCCACCCCAATACAAAGCAAATTAGGTGCCGGACAAACTAACTCAAAGGAGCCCCGGCCAGTCCTTATTACGAGAAAAGGACTGCGGACTCCGATCGGGTCAATCGAACCCCTCTGCATGGCATTTTTCTTGCTTAAAAATTGCAGCCATCTATGATCTCTCTCCATCGAATGTTTCGGAGAGAGTTTCTGGAGAATCCAATTTCAAGACTGAGAGGAAGCAATGACTGGAAATGTTGCGGAAATTGGAACTTGGAGGAAATCCCCCACTCCGTCTGCCTGTAAACCCGTCGAACAGGGAAGATACCTCTTTACGGTCTTTACTTCGGCCTACAATCGGGAAAAGAAAATACCGAGAGTGTACGAAAGCATGAAGTCCCAGACATTCCGGGATTTCGAATGGCTCATTGTTGATGACGGTTCCGTCGACAACACCCGGGAACTCGTCGAAAAATGGCAGAAAGAGGCGGATTTTCCGATCCGGTATTTCTGGAAGGAAAACGGTGGACACCATTCGGCGTTCAACCTTGGCGTCAAGAAGGCCCAGGGGACCCTTTTTCTGCAACTGGATTCGGACGATGCCTGTTTTCCGAATGCGCTCGAAGTGTTTGCCAAAACATGGAATTCGCTCCCCGAACCGAAGGAGCAATATGCGGGCATTACAGGTCTCTGCGTCGACCAGGACGAAGTCCTGATCGGCGATCCTTATCCGCAGGACATCATAGATTCGACGTCCCTCGAAATGCATTACCGATTTCAGGTCAAAGGCGAAAAATGGGGGTTCACCCGGACCGACCTTTTGCGCTCTCACCCCTTTCCGATCGTCGAAGGCGTCAAATGGTTTCCCCCCAACGTCGTCTGGTATGCCATCGGGCGAAAATACAAGACCCGCTACATCAACCGGAAGCTTCGGACCTATTACATGGAAACAGCCCAAAAGTCCGACCAGGCACAGTATTTCCCGGTCAAAAAAGTGGCTCCTGGCATCTCGTACCTTCACCGGACCGTCCTGAACGAGGACATCGGCAAGTTTTCCTATTCCCCGAAAGACTTCCTCCGGTTCGCCGTCCACTATGGCCGTTTTTCCCTGCATTCGGGCCGTTCTTTCGGAGCGCAGTACAGGGAACTCCATAATGGCCTTGCCAGAACGCTTTGGCTTCTGGGTCTCCCGATCGGAATGGGCTTGTACATCAAGGATCGGTTGAAGATCAAAAAGCAGGAGGGAAAGTCCTGACAAAACGCTCTCGGGAGGGAAATCGGGAAAAATTCCGAGAGCGTCCTCTCCTTTGCTTCCAAGAATGGAGAAGAAAATCCCCTCGGCTCCTCCCGACCATTAGCCCGTGAAATAGTCCGGGAAACAGGACGTTCGGAAGGTCTGCCTACAGCCCTTTTCCGAAGCGTCCGGCCCATCCGTCCCGAAAAGAGCGCACCAGGACCTGGTACCCCTGGAGCTTTTTCGGTCTGTTCTGCAGAATGTTCAGGACATAGTCCATGAATTTCACCAGTATGAAAAAGGACCGGACGGACCGGTATCGATCGATCTTTTCATTCAGGTATCGCTGCATCAAAAATGCGTTTCGCATACCGTAATAGATGCTCCGGTCCGAAATGGGATTGTCTTCGATCTGATAAATCTTTTTCTTGTTGATGCGGGGGTCCTTCAGATACAGAACCGGCGTGTGGAAGTGGGCGAGAAATCCGTAGACCGAATCGTCTCCTCCCAGAAAAAATCGTTTGTCCGGCAATCCGATTTTCTCCACCACGGACCGGTGGATCAGCATTCCTTCGAAACAACCGGTATTCATCGTGCAAAACAAAAAACCTTTACGGAAAGAGATATCCGGCTGGAAAATCCGTCTGCCCGTCACTGGACTGATATACCCTTCCCATTGGTGAGCCAATCCATCCTGAAAATATTTTCGGGGATGGATGCATTTCGATATGTTCGAAAAGGCGAGTTGACCCTGAAGGCATCCTTCTTCCGGCTCCACGTCGTCATCCATCATCCAGAACCAGTCGCAGTCGAGCTCCAGAGCGAGCTTCACCCCTTCATGGAACCCGCCCGATCCCCCTTCATTCCGGGGAAGGCGACGGTAGACGAAATCCATTTCTCCTTGCCGGACGGATTGTCTCCGGACTTCCCACACGGTCCGGATGTCCGCCGGCGGAAGTTCCGGAAGAATTTTCTGGGCATGCAGAAGCTCGGCCGTACCATCGGTGGACGCATTGTCGATCAGAACAAGACCGTCGATCGGTCTTGTCTGACGAAAGAGACCATCGAGGCATTCCATCAGCAGATCTTTGCGGTTATATGTCACAAGAACAGCAAAAACCTTCTCAGAATTCCCTGCCAAAAGATTCCTCCTCCGGTCTTTGATCTTTCCAATCATGCGTCCACATATTCGCACCCCTTTCTTCGGGCAACGAAACGGAACGATGTCGGCTT
>JAKAYA010000071.1:0-2704 GCA_021826965.1 Nitrospirota bacterium | reverse complement strand
AGAACAGCAAAAACCTTCTCAGAATTCCCTGCCAAAAGATTCCTCCTCCGGTCTTTGATCTTTCCAATCATGCGTCCACATATTCGCACCCCTTTCTTCGGGCAACGAAACGGAACGATGTCGGCTTCTCAGACAAATGCTCCGCACTTTCGGTCAAACAACTCGAAGATGACGTCAAATGCTTCGGGACGCACAATAGGGATTCATCAGCAATACGGATGCCATACCCCGAGATCTTTTGACAAACAATACCTCCGGGATCGCCGATTTTTCGGAAGCGAAAGAGTTCTGGCGCTTCTTTTGCACTCACGAACTGGAAGTTGCGATCCGATTTTCTCCTTCTCGAAGAGGTTCCACAAATCATGAAACTGCATACGGTTCTCCCAGCTTTTTCCCTTCTTCTGACGCTCCTGACCGTCGGCCTCATCTCCATTCTTCGCCGCTGGTCCGCCTCGACCTTTGCGGCCCTTCTGGTCCTCGTCTGCTCACTGGTTCCAGGGCTGGCCGATTTTGCGGCTCTCCGGATCCACAATTTGTCCCATCTCGAACTGGCTTTCCGGGCGGTTCTCGCCGGAGAGTGCCTGACCGCCGCCTCCGTTCTTCTCTTTTCCGTCCTGTATTCGCGGGCGCAGCCGGTGACCCGCTTTTTCGAAATGGGCATCCCCTTCACGATCGCCGGACTGGGATTCCTCTTTTTTGTCACGAGCATCTTTCTGGACAACCATTTGTTCCGTCTGTTGCCCTTGCCGCAGACCCGTTCGATCCTCCTGATCAGCGATCCGGGACTTTCGGCGATCAGCCTGTTTCTGATCGGCACACTGCTGTTTTCGCTTTACCAGATGACGCGGACCTATATGTCCGCCGACACGATGGACCGATGGAACATCAAATACCCGCTGATCGGGGTCTCCCTCTGGTCGTTTTCCCTGATCCTGGTGCACGCCAACCAGCTCTTAAACAACGGGTTCGACCGGTCGTTCCTGCTGCTCGAACACATCGGTCTCCTCTCGATGGACGGTCTGTTTCTGTATGCCTTTCTGATCCAGAAAACCGAGGAAGTCGCCCTCTCCCTGACGCGCAACACCATCAACCGGTCCGTTCTGATTCTTCTCGGCGGAGCGGGCCTACTGATGCTGGGCGGCGTCGGAACGACGCTCGGAACACTCGGTCCCGTCTGGGGAAAACTCTCCTCCAGCCTGACGATCCTTCTGGGACTGGGTGCGTTCGTCGTCGTGTTTTCCTCCGATCGCCTCCGGCGGGAACTCGAAAGTTTTCTCGGTATCCATGTCTATTCCAACCGGTACGACTATCGGAACGCCTGGATGACCCTGACCCGGGCCCTCGCCGATTCCTCCCGCTCGGGCGACATCATCCCGACCCTGATGGATCAGACGCGGGAGATGACCCTCTCTCCTTCCCTCTCGTTTGCGACCATCACGGAATCGAACGAACCGGTCCTTCACCTGCAGGAAGCCCTGGGCTGGAAACCGGACCGGGATTCCCGAAGACAGTTGCTCGTCCCGGGCTGGATTCCGCTGTTTCACAAGGGCGTCCCCATCCACTCTTCCGACACCCCGGACGTCCTTGAAAACGGAAGCGAGAAACCGTCATCTCTGGAACCTCTTTTCCGGAGCCTGAACGCCAGCTGGCTCGTTCCTCTCTCATATCAGAACCGTCTTCTGGGCATTCTGGGCCTGAACATCAAAACCCGCGGCACGTTCACGATCCGGGAAGACCGTCTGTTCCTCCAGGCCCTTGGTTCCCAATGGTCCAGCCTCCTGGTGAACGCCTCTCTTACCCGGGAAATGGCCGGAAAACGGGAAACCGAATTTCTTTCGAGTCTCCGGGCTTTCACCTTTCACGACCTCAAGAATGCGGGAGTGGCCCTGAAACTCCTGGTCCACAACGCCCAGAAAAACATCGAGTCCCCCGAATTCCAGCAGGAACTCCTGTTCTGCCTCCAGAACATTTCGGAGCAGATCGACTTGTCCATGTCCCAGCTCCTTTCTCCCTTCCAGCAGGAATATTCCAAAACCATGAGTTTCGATCCGGTCGCCCTGATCCAGACCACTGTCCGCGCCCTGAACTGGGACAACCTTCCCGGACTCACCGTGAAACTCTCCCTGTCCGAGATCCCGCCCGTCACCGGCAATCCGCGGGTCCTCGAGACGACCCTCCGGAACCTTCTGATCAACGCCCGGGAAGCTCTCCAGGACACGGGCGAGATCCTGATCGAAACACGGTCCGAGTCCAACCGGTTGAATCTGGTCGTCGCCGACAACGGCCCGGGCATGTCCCGGGAATTCATCGAAACGCGTCTCTTCCGACCCTTTCAGACGACCAAGAAAAAAGGAACGGGTCTGGGTCTCTTCAGCTGCAAGATCCTGATCGAACAAAGCGGCGGCACCATCGAAGTGCATTCACGGGAAGGGGAAGGCACCGAATTCCGGATCAGCCTCCCGTATGCATCGTCCTGACCTTCCTCAAGAATCTTTAGGACGTTCCGGCCCAGAAAAATTTTCTAGACTCCTGTCGCTCCCCCTTCCGCTCCCATAGAATATTTAAATTATCTTACAGGTATTTAATAAAATAACGCCCCAAAAACCGATTCCCCGGAATATCTCCAGAAGAGGGAAGGAAAGCTCATGATTTCATATTCATTTTCAATAACTTAAAAAAGTGTAAAATTTTTTGACAGAAGAAG
>JAKAYA010000070.1 GCA_021826965.1 Nitrospirota bacterium | reverse complement strand
CGAAGGCGATCTCCGAAACGCCACCGTGACCCGGAAGGCGGGCCGGTGGGCCGTCTCCCTGCAGACCGAAGGGAATGGTCCGGAGCCGGAAGTCCGGACCCGCCCCGAAGTCGGAGTGGATCTCGGTGTCGCGTCTTTTGCCACGACCTCGGACGGTTTCCGGATCCACCCGTCTCCCGAGCTGGTCTCGGCCATGCGACAAGCGGAAAAAAAGCTCGTCCGGGAGCAGCGTAAGCTCTCCCGGAAAGACCGGAAGGGACCGAAGAGCCAACATTTCCGGAAGCAGAAGATCCGGGTGGCGAGAGCCCACGAACGGGTCGCCAACATGCGTCTGGATTTTCTCCACAAGGCCTCGACTTCGATCGGCAAAACCCAAGCCGTCGTCTATGTCGAGGACCTGAGAATCCGGAACATGACCAAAAGCGCCCGGGGAACGAAAGAGTCTCCCGGAAGGAACGTCCGGCAGAAGTCCGGCCTGAACCGCTCCATCCTGTCCCGGGGATGGGGGACGTTCCTCGCCCTTCTGGAATATAAGCTTTCGCGGCGGGGAGGACGTCTGGTCCGGGTGGATCCCCGAAACACGAGCCGGGCCTGTAGCGCCTGTTCGCCGGGGCAACCCGGCGAGTTCGTCGCCTGACCTTTCAGAAGACGAATCAATCCCCGTCTCCTAAAGGGGAGTTGGCAGGAAGGAATCCCCTTCGTGAACGAAGGGGAGGACGTCAAGAGAAAAGGGACTTCCGGAATAGGGAAGGAGGAGCCAGGAGAAGAGTTTTGACTCTCTCCCCCTGGCGGTGTGGCTGGTCAGTGTGTGGAGGTTATTTCAGCAGGATGTTGTTCCCCCGGCCCAGGGATGGATCGGCATCGGGAGTGTTCATGAGGACCGTGATGGCCCCGCGAAGCGCCGCGGGCATGTTGTGGTCGACGAGAGCGTTGTTCGTCGGATGGTCCCTGGGGGAGACGATATCGAACGTATCTCCCATCGCGGCCGGCACTCCGTAGGTCTGGAGCCCGTAGAGCACGTTCCTGGGATTGCCGTTGATGAAGACCCGGTCCCAGATTCCGGCGATCGGATGGAAAGCGACGGTCCCGTAGGTGTTTGCGTTCACGAAGAAGATCCGGACCCGCTCGCCGGGTTTGGCCACCAGAGCCTGGGTCGCGTTGGGATCGTGCACCGGATCATAGTGAAAGATCTTTCCGTTGATCAGGGAGTTGGTCCATCCTTTTTCCTGAAGCATGCCCTGATAGTCGTCCGGGTTCTTGAACAGTTGTCCCTGAACCAGAACGTATTCGCGGTCCGGCTTCGGATATGCCCGGGTATAACCGCCTTTCGGATCGACGATGATCGCCCCGTACATGCCCCGGGCGATGTGTTCGATCATCGGGCTGGCACCGCAGTGGTACATGAAAACCCCCGGGACCTTCGCCACGAATTTCCAGTGCTCGCGCGTTCCGGGCTTGATCATGGCGAACTGCTTCAGGACATCCACCTGGGCAGCGTGAAAATCCATGGCATGGGAATTCTGGTTGGTTTTCGGATTGATCAGGGTAAAGTCGACCGTGTCTCCTTGCCGGACCCGGATGACGGGGCCGGGAATGCTCCCGTTGAAGGTCCAGGCGGGATAGAGCGTTCCCTTGTTGTCGATGGGGATCTTGACTTCCTTGGCCGTCAGGACCACCTTCACGGTCTTCGCATCGGCCACACTCCAGGCAAGTCCGAGAGCGACCAGCGCGCTCAGGAACGTTCCCAGCGTTTTCTTCAGGTTCTGCATAGAATGGTCTCCTTTGATGTCCACATTTTCACCGGCGATGTCGTTGCCCGGTGTCTGAAACGGTAATGAATGTACTCATAAGTACATGGACGATGTCTCTACAATCTGAAACGCCCTCCGGGTCCTCCCGGTGGGGGATCTCCTCCTTTCCGGGACGGATTGCCCCTACTGTTTTCCTTCCTGGCAATGGCACAGTTTCCGGAGGTACTGGACCATCGCATGGAGTTCCTGGTCGTTCAGCGTGTCACCCCACGGCGGCATCAGGACGGATTTGTTGATCGCCAGCCCGCCTTTTTTGTCCGCCGTCAGCAGGTCGTGATCCGAACGGGAACCCATGTAGACCGCATCCGTATGATTCCGGGGCTGGACGTCCATGTCCCGGACATTGATTCCCTGTCCGTTGCCCTGCATGCCGTGGCACTGGGCGCAATAAGTTCTGTAGTTGTCTTTGGCCGATGCGGCCATGGCTCCCTTCGCCGACCCGAACATCAGACAAAGACCGGCAGCCAGAAGGAGCACGTTCTTCAAAAACTTCATGGCTGGTTTCCTCCCTTCATGGATTGCAGATAATGGACGAGCTGCTGGATGCGCGCGTCGTTGACGTGTTTGTTCGGCATCCAGATCTTGGGGTCCCAGGCTTGCGGACTCCGGATGTAACTGGCCATGAAGGCCGGCTGAAGCCGCGATCCCGCCGTATAGAGCTCGGGGCCGGACAAACCTCCGTAATCGGGGGCGATCCGGTGACAGGCGATGCACCCGAGAAACTTGCCGAACACCATTTTTCCCATCGTTTTGGAAATGGTTCCCGGAGCCACATGTTCCCTGGCGATCAGGTCGCTGTGGGCGCGCAGGGTCATGAGGGCGTCGGCCACCTTGACGGCATCTTCCTTGGAAAGGGCCATGTGAGGCTTCAGGGTGGATTCGTCCACGACGTCATGCACCGGTCCCGGCTTGATGTGGTCCGCATAGAACTCGCCGGCCGGACGAACGCGGACCGGTTTTTGAAGCCAGGAAATCAGCCAGGATTTCCGGAACTCGTTCCCCGCATAAAAAAGATCGGGACCTTTTCGGGCCCAGAGGGCTTTCAATGTTGTCGGTGCGGGTCCGGTCAGGTTGTGACAGGACACGCAGCTGTTCTTGAGGATTCCCATTCCGGCCGAAACGTCTCCGGCACGGGAGGGCGGTGCGGCCAGGGCGAGGATCCCCACTGCGACGGCCGCACCGGCGATACCTTTCCAGAGCGCGAACGGTTTCAACAGATTCATGGATCGTCCTTTCCAGGGTTCATCCCGAAATAGATCGGGAGATTATTCGACGGGTTTCCCCTTGAACTTCGGATTGGTGAACATGCCGTATCCTTTTTCCATGGACTGGGTATAGAAGAAGTCGGGGTCGTAGGTTTTGTTCTTGTCTTTCCAGACATACCAGTCTTCGTTGGTGGGGATCCCTTTATACTCGACGATGGTCATGGCACCGCCCATCTCCTTGCCGCCATTGGTCATGTGCTTGTCGATGTGGTCGTGCATGACGAACCGTCCGGGATTGTTCATCTTGACGATAATGTCGTAGCGCTCCCCCGGACCGAGGAGGATGGTATCCACAAAGTAGGGGTGAGGAAGGGGGTATCCGTCCTTGCGGACGACCAGCATGTCGTGTCCGTGCAGGTGGATTTCGTGGAAAGCGTCTCCGGCTCCGATGAAATGGAGTCGGATGATGTCCCCTTTCTTGACGCGAATCGGCATGTCGATCGGAAACGACTTGGCGTTGATGGACCAGTAGTCGGCGTCGTCGTGCGGTCCTCCGCCCTGTCCGTAATGCTTGGAGTAAGGGGATTGCCAGGAGCTGTACATCAGAATGAAGTCCTTGGTGACCTTCTTTTCAAGCTTGCTCGGGTGCTTGGGATCGATGATGATGGGCCCCCACATTCCCCGCAGGGCCACATGTTCGTTGACGTTCACGTGGCAGTGGTACCAGAGGGTGCCGCTGCGTTCGGCGACCCACTTGTAGGTGAAGGTGTCTCCCGGCTGGATGGGTTCCTGCGTGACCATGGGAACGCCGTCCATCTTCCAGTTGTTGTGTGTCTGGTTGATGCCGTGCCAGTGAATCGTGTGGGGAAGGGAGGTGTTGTTCGTCACGTGGACGATCACATGATCCCCTTCCTTCACGTGGATCAGCGGAGCCGGGACCTGACCGTCGAAGGCGAAGACGTTGAAGCTCAGGCCGGGTGCAACATGGATCCGCACTTCGTCGATGGTCAGATTGAATTCGCGGGTTGCCGCATACCCCGTGTTCGCCATGAAGGACAGCGAAACAAACACGGCGAGAACGAGCAGTAATCCCGTGGTGCTTTTGAGTCTTGATACGAGTGTCACGGTGACCTCCTTACCAGCAGAAAAAAAGAATCCGGGTCCCGCTTGAGGCAGGAAATTGCCGGGTTGTGGCGTCCGGAACAGATGAAAATAATGTATTTTAAATACATTAATAAAAAAGGAATCTAATGCATTTTAAATACATGAATAACGACAAAAATCGCATCGGAGGAGTCCGATTCTTAATCATGTATTCTGGATGGTTTAAATCGAATCTATTTGTTTCTGCGCTTCTTGTCAAGTCCCCTGCAGAGAACCCTGCCGGATCACGATTCTTGATAAAACAGGAACTCTCTGCCCGGCGGCAGGGGGCAAACAGGATGTTTTTTGGTTTCCGGTCAAAGCCGGATCAGGGCTTCTTGTGTGATGAAGGAAGAAAGATCCTCTCCTCGGAGCGGGGGATCTTTCCGGCTTTTTTCCATGCCGAACGGATTTCCAGCGACAGGGAGATCCAGGCGAGGAATCCGAGAGCCGGACCGATGCTCCGGAATTCCCCCGGCAGTGTTTCCGGAAAAAAGAACGGGACCATGCCCAGAGCGATTCCGGCCTGGTAAAGCGAAAAGGTTGTCCTGGACCGCGTTCTTGCGAGAAGGGCGAAGGGAGGTGTCATGTCTTGCGGCCCGTTCCGGAGGATTCCGATAAGCCTGGGGCCGAGATGGTAGAGATGGGCCAGGAAAAACTGCCCCAGCCATCCGATCAGGAACACCATCAGAAGACCCGGAAGATTGGGGGATCGGGTGAGAAATGACCGGAAAAGGAGGGCCATGCCCAGAAGCAGCCAGGAAACGGCCGAGCCGAGAAACCAGAGCGGGAGGGGATTCATGGGCCGGGCATTCCGGAAGGCCGTTATGACCGGTCGACCATAGAGGACGAGTCCGGAGATCCCGGCCAGAAGCCCGAAGCCGGTCAGAAATCGGGTGTCGAAAAGCAATCCGGTAATGCCAAGAAGAACGCCGGTTCCTGCGAGACTCCAGGCGAACACCGACCGGGGTGTCGCGACGGGATGGCCGAGGAGCGGTCCGGATGTCCTGAGAAAGACGGCCATGACCAGGAGCGTGAGCCATCCCCCGATCATGGAGAGCGCATGGACGACCGGAATTCGCGCAAGGACAAAACCGTTCGAAGGATAAAGAAGTGCAGAAAGCATCCAGAGTCCGAGAATGATACCGGTCACGAGAAACGACAGGGCGACTGTGATCAGGATACCCAGTCCGCCGTCCTTCCGGGGAGGACGGCCTTTCGGAAAGGCAATCTCCTTCAGAACCCTTCCGAAAAAGTATCCGGCGGACAAGAGAATCACCGCACCTCCGACGAGGGATAACCGGAGATCCGGTACGAGCCACCCTGTCACGAACAGGATGGCTCCGAACCCGATGCCCCAGACGGGAACCCGGTCGCCGACGGACTTCCCCACGGGAAGACCTGCGGCTGCCGGAAGAACATGAACCAGAACGGAAAAGGCGGCCAGAGTCAGAAATCCCAGTCCGAAGGCATGGAGCATGGCGAAGAACACGGGTGTCCCGAAAGGCGCCCTTTGCTCGAAAATCCGGAAAAACAGGATCCAGCCCGCACCCTGAAAAAGATGCATCGACAGAAAGCCGAGAGGCGAGATGAATCCGGATGTCTCTCCGGCGATCAGAGGGAAAGTTTTTTTGAGTGTGTCGGGACGACCGGTGTTCACGGGAATGCCTCCATAACGAAGCGAATCGACGATTGTCTTCTCCGGGAGGATGTCCGGAGACGTCGACCGGAGTTTCAGGATAGCGCCTCGGCGGGAGGAAGGGAACTCTTCTGAAAAGAGAAGGGCGGTTCGCGAAAAATCCGGGGATCTCCCGGAAAACGGGGATGGACCCGTCCGGGTATCGGATGAAGAGGGCATTTTCCCGGATATGACAAGGATCATAGGTCTCCTGGAATCTCGAGAGTAAGCTTGAACCGAAGATCTCGAGACCGGTCCCGGGAGGTTTTGTTGTCCTTGAATTGAGGAGGGCTGCCGATCCGGAGAACCACAAGTGGATCGACGGGGGCGCGGACATGGATAGCGAAGGAAGGACCTTTGCGTACCCGGAAAAGGTTTCGGCCTTGCTCGATGAGGGGCAGAGTCTCTGGCTCGACACGCTCAGCCGGGATCTCATGGATTCGGGAGAACTCTCGCGGCTCATCCATTCGGTCGGCATCCGGGGGATTACATCGAACCCCGCCATTTTTGAAAAGGCTGTTTCGGGATCCCGGAACTACGATGAGGAGATCCGGCAGCTGGCCGGACGGGGTGCTTCCCCGGAAGACATTCTCCGACGTCTCATGACGGAGGATGTCCGGCGCGCGTGCGATCTTTTCCTTCCGGTCTTCCGCTCGACGGGAGGGGAAGACGGTTTTGTTTCGATCGAAGTCCGTCCGCTTCTGGCAGACAGGACGGAGGATTCGGTCGAAGAGGCGAGACGTCTTCATAAAATGGTCGACCGCCCGAATCTCTTC
>JAKAYA010000069.1 GCA_021826965.1 Nitrospirota bacterium | reverse complement strand
AGGACCAGTTCGTCCATTGCCTTTCCAAAAGTCTCCGTCGCCATGTAATCGGCAAACCCCCGGAAGCTTTCGTTGCGCCACCCGTCGTTCACCGAATCGGGGCGGGGATGTCGGAAGCCGCCCAGGCCGGGAGCATGCCGGTAATCGATCCCCTGCCCTTCCAGCACGGAGGAAAGGGCATCCTTGTTGAACTGGGGGTTGTGCCTCGACCGCGGAACCGTCCGCACATCCACCAGACACCGGATATGATAGGAATCCAGCACACCAAGGAAATCGTCGATCGTCCGTGCACCATGGCCGAGCGTGAAAACGATCTCCGGAACTTTTTCCACGGGAAGAATCCTCGCTTAAGGATCGATCGGGTGAAGCCCCGGAACGTCGTCGAAGAACCCTCTCGACCTCCGAGGAGGAAAGGCCAGGGGCCGATGCTTCTTCATCGGACAAACGCCGAACGGGCATCGCTTGTCCCGTATGTGCTCTTCCCACTCCGGCCGGAACTGGTCGATCGAATTCATGGGAATCGTCGGCGCCGTGACGCCGAGCCCGCAGATCGAGGCCTCCTGCATGTATTTTCCCAGAATGTCCAGGTACTCCAGATCGCTTTCCTCGCCTTCCCCCTGGACGACCTTGACCAGGATCTCGTACACGTCTTCCGTACCGTCCCTGCAAGGCGTGCATTGTCCGCAGGATTCATGGTGGAAAAAGGCGGCAACCCAATAGGCGAGGTCCACCATGCAGGTCCTGTCGTCGAAGACGATGACCGAAGCGGATCCCAGCATCGCTCCGGCCTCCCGGAGCGATGCATAATCCAGGGAAAGGTCCAGCTGATGGGGCAAGAGAAACCGGCTGACGTGTCCGGACGGCAGAATGGCCTTCAGAGCGCGACCGCCCGCGATGCCTCCCCCCAGATCATCGACGAGTTCCCGGAGCGTTCTCCCGAAAGGGATTTCATACAGACCCGGACGCCGAACGTGTCCGGACAGGCAGAAAAGCTTGGTTCCGGAAGACCGTCCGTCCCCCAGACCGGCATACCAGTCCCCCCCTTTTCCGAGAATCGCCGGAAGATTGGCCAGGGTTTCGACATTCGATACGTCGGTCGGAAGCTGCCAGAGCCCCTTCTCGAACACGTGGGGAGGCTTGTTGCGGGGAAACCCCCGCTTGCCTTCCAGGCTTTCGATCAGGGCGGTTTCCTCCCCGCAGATATAGGCACCCGCTCCCCGATAGAGACGGAGCGCAAAAGAAAAGTCCGTACCGAAAATCCGGTCTCCGAGATACCCTTCCCTCCGGGCTTCGTCGATCGCTTTTTCAAGAATCCGGTAAGACAGCGGATATTCCGACCGGATATAGATATATCCTTTGCCGGCGCCGATCGCGTAGGCCGCAATCAGCACCCCTTCAAGCAACAGATGGGGATCCCGCTCCATGATCGCCCGGTCCTTGAACGTCCCCGGCTCCCCTTCGTCCGCATTGACCACAAGGTAACGGGGAGGCGGCTGATTCCGGACTCCCCGGAACTTCCGGTGAACCGGAAAAGCGCCCCCGCCTCTTCCCGTCAGTCCCGATCGTTCGATCTCGGCCAGAACGTCCTCCGGGGAACCGGTCCGAAGAACACGCCCGAACGCCTGGTACCCTCCCTTCGCGCGGTATTCTTCCATCCATGCCGTGGTCGTCCCCGTCAGTCCGGAAAAGACCACCGGCTCATTCTGGAGTGGACTGCCCAGCGGCCGGGAAGGCGGACATGTATTGCTTGCCCGAATGCTGTCCAGAAGCGCCGGAATCTCTTCCGGGAGAACCCGAAGGAAGGTGTCTTCGTCCACCATGAGACAGGGAGCGTCGGCGCAATGGCCCATGCACTGATCCTGACGCAGGGAAAAGACCCTGTCCGTTGTTGTTTCCTCCAGACCGATTCCCAGGTGATCCATGAGTGACCGCAAGATCTTCTGAGCACCGTTTGCCAGACAGGATGTGGTCAGGCATACCCGTATGACGTGATTCCCCATCGGATGAAAAGCGAAATGCTGGTAGAACGTCCCGATGGAAACGACTTCCGAGATCGCGAGATAGTCTTCTGTCGGAACCAGGCCGGTGGCTCTTCCGATCCGGTGCAAATCGTCGTCGGAGATAAAGTTCTTTTGTTCCATACACTTGTGAAAGAGAGGCAGAACGGCCTGGGAAGGCCTTTCCCACTGTCCGGCTTCCCGCAGGAGAGATTCCTCCTCTTCTTCCGGATCGTCGGTCATGGGAATCGCCTCCTCTCGCGGGAGCTTAAGGTCAAACGGGGTGCCCCCGACTCCGGTCTCAGGAGTACCCGAAGAAGAGATCGGTGTGGATTTGTTCGGGCAGGACGCCGGCTCCCAGAAGGGCGGTCCGGAAAGAGGTCACCAGGGACGGAGGTCCCGAGACGAAATAGGACCCCTTCAGGGCCTTTTGGCCCATGATCCCGAAGATCTTGTCGGGTGTCAACGGACCGAGGTTGACTTCGGGTGGAAGGGAAACCCCCGATTGCAGCACGTGCTGGCACAGGAAGAGGTTCTTGTGTGTTTCGGACAGACTCTCGAGTTCCAGGCGGAAGGGAATGTCTTCCGGCGAGGGGTTCATGGTGAAGAGAAAAAAGGACAGACTCTGACAAAGATCGATGGCATGGAGAAGCATGCTTCGAAAGGGCGTGATCCCGATCCCTCCCGCGATCAGGGCGACCGGCGCGTCCCAGGATTCGTTCCGCCTTTCCCCGAGACAGACGGGAAGGCAGAACTCTCCATAGGGTCCCGAGACGAACATCGGAGAACCCTCCGGAAGGGACAGGAGACTCTTCTTGAACGGCGATCCCGTCAGCCGGGTCGCAAAGGAGAGGACCGGAAGATCTTTCGGTGGCGACGCGACAGAAAAGTTCCGGCCGTCCCCGCTCCGGACGTCGGAAGCCGGATCTTTCCATTCAAGATAGACATACTGTCCCGGGATAAAGACGGGGGATGTCCCCGGCCGAAGTTCCACTTCAAACGCCAGCGTATTCCTGGCGATCAGCCCCAACCGGCGAAACCGCCCGATCCTCTCCATCGCCCCCTCCCTCCAACCGGTTCTGCCCTCTTTCCTCCCGATCCGGTCCCGGAACTCCGGTCCGGACTCTCCTCCGAAAAGTCCGGACCGTTTCCGGCAGGGCAAAGGAAAAAGAACCCCTGCCGCGCCAGAAGGCGGTCCGTCCCCAAACCTTCTTACTCCGACTTGAAGTGGATCCGTTCGTGCGTGCCGTCGCAAAAAGGTTTTTTTCCAGACCCTCCGCACCGGCAGAGATGATAGGTCTGCCGTCCGGGATGACTGACGACTTTCCCGTTGGCATCGGTGATCAGAAGATCCCCTTCCACCTCGTAGGGACCGTTCTTCAGGCACTGCACCGTAACCCGTTCCATGAGACACCTCCTCATCGAAAGAACGCTTCGGGCAAAATCCCTTGTCCCCCCTGCCGGACAAGCACTTTCATGATAAGAGACGATACGGTCGGTGCAGTATGACAAACGTCATATGCCGGGAACCATGCTTCGGGGGGGATTAGATCGGAAAGACGAAAGACCGGCATGAGAGCACCGGAACGGGTCCGGCGCCCCCAGACAGGAAAAGGTTTCGGAGTTGGCAGGGTTTTCCTCAATCGGCTCCGGGTTCGGGCCCCAGACACCACTCGCCCCCGGGAGAAGTCTTTGCCGGGCGAAGCAGCTTTTGTTACTTCTTCAATACCAACGGATAATCTTCCGTCTCGGCTCTGGACCAGAGCATGATATAGTGGCTGACGAGAAGGAGATAACGGGTTTTCGTCTTGTCCCGCGGAAAGGGGACCATTCCGCGAACCTCTCCCACGGCTGTGACAAGATGGCCCGGCCCTATCACCACCGTCTTGTTGTTATGCCTGCCAAAGACAACAAACGCGCTTTGCTCCTTGTTCGTGGCCGGCTTGGTGTGTCCCATCATCCGGAGGGAAGGCGCAAACAGGATAAAGGCCTCTTCGGCCAGAGGCTTCCGGATGCGAATCGGGGAAGACGGGGGTTCCGGATAGGAATTGTCGCCCAACGGCAGATCCCGGATCAGGAAATACCGCCCGACCGGCGTATCCACTCTTCGAAGAATCTGTCCTCCCAGAACCGCGATGTGACCCTGGAAAATCTTTCGTTTCTTGAGAAGCTTCTGCAGATTGTCCGGCGTCTTTTTCGTGACGAAAATCGTCGGCTGGGCCGGTAATTCATAGGCGCAACCTGCCAGAAAAAAAAGGCACGCCAGAACAACCGTCCGGCCCCCGAAAACGGAAGAAAAAAATGTAGACGCCTTCATTTTCACCTCTTTCCCCTCATACAGTTCTCCGGACATTCTGTTCCCGGCACCGGCTGGCATTGTACCTGTTTCTCTCCAAAAGATGCGAGGATCCTGAAACGATCACGATGTCCGGGGATCCGTGCCCCGCAAAGGGTTGTCCTTCCAACCTCTGGTTCTTTCAGACCATTTTGGCAAAAAACCTGCGCGAAAGAAATCCTGAAAGAAGTTCTCCGGATGCGCGATTGCGGAAAAATATCATAGACCGTGTCCACCCTTTCATTCCTTCGTGCATGCGCCGGAAGCCGTCCCTGTCAATCAGACAAAGCGAAAACCGGCCTTTGTGAGGGAGATTCTTCCTGCATCGCAATCCGGCAAGTTCCGGAACCTCCTTAGCCCTGGGAACCTGGCAAGCGGGTCTCTGACGGTATGGGACCCGGCCGCCTGCCTGTCAGTTTTCACGGCTATCGATAAAAAAGATCGGGACGACAACGCCCTCGCGGACCATTTTGAGACCCGGACGGGAATCCACAGGTTCTCTTCGGAAGCGTCACCCTTCAGTGCGGGGAGCACCACACTCTTTTTCCGTTCGGTCCTCCGGTTTGTCCGTTCTAGCATTTGCATCCCTGTCCCCTATGCCCTACACTGTGGCACGAATACCCCCCCCGTGAATGGTTTCCATCAGAACCCGCGGGACACGCCAAAGGGTCATCGGGGGAGGGAACCGCCATGCCCGGATTCCATACCATCTTCTGCGGGTCCCGAATGTCCGGCCCGCATTTTCCTGCCCCATCGGCAAAAACGTGATCCGGGCCCGATCTCAGACAGGACTCCTGCATGCTTAAGGCTGTCATAACACCTGCAGAATGACGATTCGCCACGATATGCCCCCCAAAAGCTTCTTCTCCCTCCCCGGACAGGCTGGCCGGTCGCTCCTCTCCTGCCGATCGTCCGTATTTCCGCCAGCTCCGTTTCTCCTCTCCTCCCTTCTCGCAACATATCTCTTTGTGTTCGTGCTGTTCGTGCCGGCAATGGCCCGCGCCAGACCGGTTCCGGCCGACGGACACCGGTCCCTTCTGGTCCTTTACGGCGGCCCGCGAACGACGATGGATGACAACGCCTTCCGGACGAACTGGGAATTTCCCCTGAACGACCTGGGTCTGAAGGCCGTCTACCTCAACGTGACGGACAACCGCCCTCCCCCCGTCCAGGACCTTGCCCGATACCGGGCGGTTGCGGTCTCCCTGTCCGGCCGGATCCGGCATCCCGCCGCCCTCTGGGCCTTCCTGGAAGAGGCACTGAAAAGACACAAGCGTCTGTTGGTCCTGGGCGACATGCCGACCTATCGGACGTCGACGGGGGTCCCTGATCCGCAAGCGGTCCGTGCACTGTCCCGGATGGGGTTCAAACGGATGGGACACTGGGGAACCAATAGCCTGCGCTACAGCGTGCTCAAGAAAGCCATGACCGGGTTTGAACTGCCTCCCCCGCCTCTGCCCCCGATCTTTCCTCCGATCTCGAGCCTCAGGAAGGACAATACCGTCTGGATCGGTCTTCGAAGCGGCGACCCCCAAAATCGGGGCGTCGTGAGCACCCCGGTCGTCACGGGGCCGTTCGGCGGTCTGGCCCTCGATCCGTTCGTCACCCGGGATATCCCCTTGAACCCGGGGAAGGAAGGATGGGTCATCAATCCCTTTCTGTTCCTGGAAAAAGCCCTGGATCTGAGACAATTTCCCCGCATGGACCTGACCACCCTGAACGGAAACCGCATTTTCTATTCCCAGGTCGACGGCGACGGATTCGAGACCTTGTCACAGTACCGGAAAGGACGGCTCTGCGCCCAAGTGCTCTACCGGGAGATTTTTTCCCGGTACGCCCTGCCTTTTACCGTGTCCGTCATCGTCAGCCAGATCGATCCGCGCTACCAGGGAACGAAGGCTCGCGAGCGATTGGCCCGGACGATTTTTTCTCTCCCCAACGTCGAGGCGGCAAGCCATACCTTCAGCCACCCGTTCTACTGGAACCCGACCGCCAAACAGCGGGCGGAAGGGCCCACCCACATCCATGTTCCCGGCTACCGCTTCAATCTGGATCAGGAAGTCCGGATCTCCCTCGACTGGATGAACCGCCATCTCGTCCCTCCCGGGAAAAAGGTCATGCTGTTCCAGTGGAGCGGCAATACCCGTCCCGGCGCGGACGTCCTCCGGAAAGTCTGGACCTACCCGATCTTGAACCTGAACGGCAGCGATACCCGCTTCGACGGCGAATCCCCTTCCTACCTCGGGGTCTTTCCGTATTACCGGCAGGTCGGGGGATACGTCCAGTTCTACAACAGCGACGCGAACGAATTCATTC
>JAKAYA010000068.1 GCA_021826965.1 Nitrospirota bacterium | reverse complement strand
GATGCTTGCAACATGAAAAGGCAACATAGCCAATTAAATTGATCGTTCTTTCTGGCCAAAACGGGCATTTTCGGGATAATTTTTTTATCCTATAAGCAGAATCTTTATAGATTCAGAACATTTGGTGTGACGGCGGATTGGCATTTCCCGCGGGACAGGAATAGAATAGCCGGGTCAAGTGTTGTGAAGAACTTGGGTCTGACGTCTCAATCGATCGATATTCACGCAGGGGCAAAATGACGAATCCTGAATCTTCCGATATCCGCCAGGCGTTCAAATCCGTCGATCTCTTCAAGTTTCTCAAGACGGAAGAACTGGAAACGCTCGAAAAGATCGTCCGTCTCCGGAACTATCGTTCCGGTCAAAAAATCATCCAGGAATTCGACCGGGGGATGGAACTCTTCGTCATCGTTTCCGGTTCGGTCAAGATTTCCACGGAAGATGTGGAGGGGCGCGAGATTATCGTTTCGATCGCATATCCTTCGGATTTTTTCGGAGAGATCGCCCTTCTCGACGACGATACCCGAAGCGCCACCGTCACGGCCATCGAGCCGACAATGGTTATCTCCATCGAAAAAAGCGACTTCCTGCGCTTTTTTGTGTCCTATCCGGATTTTGCCCTCCGGATGCTGGCCGTCATGGGACAACGGATCCGAAAGACGGACGAAAAATTGATCCATATGGCGTTCGCGGACTCCTTTGCCAAAATTGCCCGGACCCTGTTGACCATTTATGAAAAAGAAGGCGTCCATGTGAACGGCGAGCCTCCTTATATCAATGACCGGTTTACCCGTCAGGAGCTGGCATCCCTGTCCGGCGTCTCCCGGGAAACCGTTTCCCGGTCTCTGGGGGCGTTCATCCAGGCGGAGCTGATCCGGGTGGCCGACAACCGCATATACATTCTGAACGAGAACAAGCTGAGACGGGAAAGCCTCGGAAGCTTTTCCTGAAGAAAGGGAAACAACATGGGAACGATTCAGTCGACGGGTATCGGTGGTTGGGGACCGTTCGATTATATTGTCGTCATCGGGGTGGGGACCATTCTGGTGGTCGGTGTCCTGGCCATTTTCCGGGCGATCCGGGTGGTGACGAAAGACTCCTGAACAGCTATCGCGCCATTCGCAGACGCTCGTATACTTCGAGGTACTCTCCTGCCCTTTCCGTCCAGGAATTGTCCGTCTGCATCGCTTTTTCGACATAACGCCGAAAAAGCGTTTTCTCCCGGAACAGGCTGAAAGCCTTTTTCATCCCCTCCCCGACCCCTCTCGCCGACAAATCATCCAGCCAGATGCCGGTGCTGGACGGGTTCACCGTATCTCTCAACCCGCCGGTCGGGTTGACGACAGGGATCGCCCCATATCGCATGGCATACATCTGGGACAGTCCGCAAGGCTCAAAACGGGATGGCATCAGGAAAAAATCCGATCCGGCGACGATCTGGTGGGCAAGAGAGTCGTCGAACCCGATCCGGACTCCGACTTTTGTCGGGAAATCCCTGGCCAGTTGCCGGGATGTTTCCTCAAGCACCGGTTCTCCCGATCCCAGAATCACCATCCGGAAATCCACGGCGTCCTCGAGAAGCTCGCGAAGGGCTTCCAGAGCCAGGTCCACCCCTTTCTGGGGCGCCAGACGCGTGACCATCCCGAAAACGGGAACAGAAGGCAAACCGGAAAGCGAGAAAGCTTCCAGAAGGGCTTTCCGGTTTGTCTCCTTGCCGGAAAGATCGTCGGAAGAAAAGTGGCGGGCGATCGAAGGATCGGTGGTTGGGTTCCAGACCTGATCGTCGATTCCGTTCAGAATGCCGAAAAATGCATCTCCCCTTGCCCACAGGGCTCCGCTCAGTCCTTCTCCAAGAGGTTCGGAGAGGACTTCTTCCCGGTAGGAGGGACTGACCGTCGATACCCTGTCGGCGCAACAGATGCCTCCCTTGATCAACGCGAGATTCCCGTAGAACTCAAGACGGGAAAAATGGCCGTAGTCTGGCGGCAGACCGGCGAACGGCAGGTCTGACAACGGAAAGAGCCCTTTGTAGGCCAGATTGTGAATGGTGAAGAGGGAGCGGATTCCCGCAAACTCTTTTTCCATTTTCCGCCAGTGGTGCAGAAGCGCCATGAACAGGCCGGATTGCCAGTCGTTCCCGTGAACGATGTGGGGAGTGAAGCCTTCTTCCTGCATCCAGCCCCGGACCGCATAACTCCACAAAAGGAATCGACGGAAATTGTCCGGGTAATCCCGTCCGTTCTCTCCATAAAGGGCGGGTCGGTCGAAAAGCCGGGAAGGGTCGAGAAAAGTCACGGGGACGGAGTCCGCAGCCTTTCCGGCCTCCGTCCGGAAAACCTCAGCCCTCTCCTTTCCCCCCGGGGTCGAAAAAAGCAGGGACTTCTGGAAAGCGATACCGGGGGAATTCCGTATCCCGCCAAACCCCGTCGTCAGAACGCGGACATCGATCTCTTCCGGTGCCAGCCGGTGAAGGGCACCGGGCAACGCTCCGGCGACATCGGCGAGGCCACCGCTTTTCAGATAGGGAGAAACCTCCGATGAGAGGAAGAGAATTTTCAAGGGACCCTGAACATGTTTTCGGGTATGCAACGAAAGACCTCGCTCGCGTGTGTGTTCTTCCATATGGATATGTATGTCCGGACGAAAACCTGCCCGGAAAGAGAGCGGAAGTTGTATTATACAGGAAGAGTTCCGTCTTGCCGGTATGCGTTCTCCGCGGGTTGAAAATCCCGGAATACCTGGAAACGGAGGCGTTCCGGCGTTGATCTCTCCCCGCCCATCGGGAAACTTTTCCGCTTTTCGATCGACTTGCGGAAAAGTTATGGAATTCTTCTGCGACAATGATTATAATTGAACGGTTAGGCTGAATTAAAATCGCTCGATAAAAAAAGAGAATCATTCTGGAAAGGATTTTTGTGCACCTTCAAACATCCGTCCTCAGGCCGATCGTCAGCTCCTTCAACCTGATTGCCGACGATGCCAACTGGAACAGATTTACGGGGCTTCCCTGGGACCAGCTGAAGCCGGAACTCCTGACGGAAGGCCAGCGCGGGGCCGTCATCTTTGTCTCCTACGTCGAAGACCACCTTCCCGGTTATTTTCAGGAATACCAGAAACTGTTCCCCATCGAGGAAGCGCCGACCACGGAAGAGGCCATACACAACCGAGAACTTTTCCGGTTCATCGTTCGTTGGGGATTCGAGGAAGACAAGCACGCCCAAGTTTTGACGATGTATCAGCTCAAAAGCGGGATCGAGCCTTCGGAGGACATCCTGGAACAGCGGATGATCGAGGAAAACCGCAAGTCCTTTTCCATCGGATTTTCCGAGCCGGTACAGGTTTTCACCTATACCCTTCTCCAGGAAAAGGCGACCCAGATGTACTATCAGGCCCTGGGCAGAAGAGTCACCGAGCCGGTGCTCGGAAAGCTTCTGAACTATCTTTCAAAGGACGAGGCGCGGCATTATTCCTTTTTCTGCCAGCTGCTGGAAGCGTTCGTGCGGACAGCGGAAAATCCGGAGAAGGAAGTGCTTCCGATGATCGAGGAAGTCATTTACAACTATAAGATGCCGTTGCACAACACCATGACCGACTATCGGCGCAAGGCCATTCTGATGGCCCGTGAAGCGCCCGACTACGACCGGAACGCTCCTCAGTCGGTTCTTGCGACCATGCTTGAAAAAATCGCCCAGAAAAACGAGCGGTTGAACCGTCCGATCCTGAAGATGACGGAAAAAGTGCGCTCCCGGATGAATGTCCGTTAAATCCGCGGACATTTCTTGGGCGCCATATCCCCTCCCGTCCCGACCATGACCCCTTCCCCGCCCTCCGGTGACGACTGGTATACGCGTTTCGACTGGCGAATTCTCCTGCTTTTCGTCAGTCTGGCGATTCTGGTGTCGCTCTACACCCGGACGTACGGGAAGTGGGTCAAGGGGGTCATCCTGGTCCTTTTGATCGCTCTCTACTACTTCGTTCTCTACTGGTCGTCACACTCCTGAAGTTTCGTCAGCTTCCCGGAATCGTTCCTTCCTCTTTCAACGAATTCTTGAGCGTGTCGAGCCCGACACGGAACACGAAATCGCGAAAGCTCTCCTCCGGATCGGGAGAGTCCTCATACATCCCGACCAGTCTGGCCAGAAGAGGCGATGCCTGTTCCTGGGAGATGCGAATGCCTGTGCGGGAATTGAAGGATTTGTGCGTGCCGGTCTGGCCGCCCAGAAAAAGGTCGAAGCCGTCCTGGAGGATTCCGTCCTTTCCTTTGAACTGGACACCCTGAAGGCCGATTTCGGCGATCCGTTGCTGTCCGCAGTCGTTCGGGCAACCGGTGACATGGATATTCAGGGGCTTCCTCGGGTTCGGGTAGAGCCGGTCGAGGTCTTCTGCCAGGGTCTTCGACCAGTCTTTCGTTTCGACCAGGGCAAGCCGGCAGAAGCTTTTCCCGGTGCAGGAGACGGTCCGGGACAGAAAATGTGTCCTGTCGAGGGGAAGTCCCCATTCTGCCAGAAGCGACGCCACCTCCTCCCGGTTTTTTCCCGGGATTCCGGGGATCAGAAGATTTTGCTGGGGCGTCAGGCGAATCTCGTCGTTCCCGTATTCTTCCGACAGCCAGGAGATCCTGTCGATCAGGTCCGGGTTCAGCCCTCCCTGATTCAGCGGAATGCCCAGGCTCCATTTATCAAGGTCGGCCTGTTTCTGGAACCCGGTGTGATCCCGAACGGTTTGTGGCGGGCGAACATTTTCGACCGGCGTCCACGCCTCTGGGGAAAAATCGAGGGTGCGCGCCAGTTCGCGTTCGAAGCGCTCCCGGTCCCATCCGTGTTCCAGAAACAGAAACTTCAGCCGGGCCCTCTCCCGTTTCTGACGAAGAACCTCCTGGTCGCGGAAAAGACTGGCGACGCCGACCAGAAGCGGGACGATCTGCTCCCGCGTCAGAAAGAAATGGAGACGGACGGCGAAATGCGGCCGGGTCGAAAGCCCACCGCCAACCTGGACGGAAAACCCCGAACGCCCGTCCGGATGACGAACCGGGGTGATGCCGACGTCGTTGATTTCGGGATAGGTGCACTCCGATTCGCATCCGCAGAGGGTGATCTTGAACTTTCGGGGCAGGTTGTAGAAGACGGGGTTTCCGTTCAGCGCACGAGTGGCTTGTGCGACCAGATCCGAAAGATTGTTCCGGGGATCGGGGTCGAGGCCGCTCAGGGGACAGGTCGTGATGTTCCGGGTGTCGTCACCGCAGGCGCCCATGCTGGTGAGCCCCTCGGAAGCCAACGAGTCGAAGATGTCCGGAAGATCTTCCGCCGGAATCCAGTGAAGCTGAATGTTCTGCCGGACCGTGATGTCGGCCGTGCCCCGGGCGTGTTTGGCGGACAGACGTCCGATCAGCCGGAACTGGCGCGAGGAGAGTTTTCCGCCGGGAATCCGAAGCCGCAACATGAAGAACGGATCCGTGCCGCCTTTGGTTCCCGCTCCGTCCCCCTGGGGATACAGTCCCCACCACCGGAGGCGCACGTTGAACTCTTCTTCGGGAAAAGAGCCGAAGCCCTGACGGGCGTACTCCAGGATTTCGGGAAGCATTTCCCAGGGATTTTTCTCTCCCTTGATCCGTTCATGCTTCGCTGTCTTGGTTTCTTCCGGCTGGGTCATCAGAAATGGCTCCCCCTTATTAGGTTATTAAATTATCTATCTTATAACCTAATAGAGGAAAGCCCCGTTTGTCAAGGGGAAAAAGGCAGGAAACGCGGACCTCGAAGACCGGAGGCCTTTCATCGGAAGCCTGTATGAATTGACTTTTTGACGCCTATCTTCGATATTAAAACGATTGAAAATTCCTCAAGCCGTCCGTCCGGTTCCATGGAGGGATCGTCGGACGGGAACAGCTCTGTCAGACCCTGTCATCCGGAGTACCCATATTTACCGCATGAAATCGAGAAGATTCCACTATTTTTCTTCGGAAGACCGGAGACAGCCTTTTTCCTGGAAAATGATCTTGTTCGGGATGATTGTCCTTCTGTCGGGATGCGGGCAGGATCCGCCTACCAACTCGACCAACCTGAACTTCCCCTTCGGGATCGCGATTTATTCCAACGGCTCCGGATCAAGCGTGAATTCTTCTCTGAACTCCTTTATGGCGATCACAAGCTACGGGACCCACCAGGTCCTCCTGTTTCCAAACTACACCAGCATGGGGTTCACGAATTTCGGGAAAACGGCGTCTCCTCCAACATCCCTGAATGTGAACAATTCCTCTCTCCAGGGACCAGACGGCTTATTGGTCTACCCAGCGTCTTATAATATTTCGACTTTGAATGGCTATTCCCCGGTTTCGATTCCCCACTGCACTTCGACCACTGCTTCCCCCGCTCTCCTGGTGGCGGATGGGATGAACAACGCCATTTATATCTATTGCGGGTTCAATCCCGCCAAACCCGGTCCCCCGACCATCACTATTTCGGGCGGGAATACCCAGTTGACCGCGCCGGAAGGGATGTCGATCGATACTCTGGACAATAACGGAACCGCGCTTTCATCAGGACCTATTCTGTTCGTGGCCAATTCGGGCGCCGGCGGCGTGGTGGCCTTCGACCTCTCCCAGATCAAGGGAACCGGAAACCAGAACCTGTCGCCGTCCGGAGGCATCCTCCCGGGTGTCGCCGGAAACATCTGCAACGGCC
>JAKAYA010000029.1 GCA_021826965.1 Nitrospirota bacterium | reverse complement strand
CCCTCGGGAATGGTGTCAGACAGCGTTTTGTCCCGGCCCGTTTCGCCCTTGCCCTCGCGGTTGTCTGCGACCGGGACTTCCAGAGCCCGGAACTGAGGAAGCATCCCGGGGTGGGTCTTGAACTTTCCGACAACGTAGCGGGTTGGCTACCGCTCTCCCTGGTCAACCCGAGCTTGTCGAACCTCCCTTCAAGCTCCGCCCTTCAGGGCGGGGT
The DNA here is from genome assembly GCA_021826965.1 of Nitrospirota bacterium. GTDB lineage: Bacteria > Nitrospirota > Leptospirillia > Leptospirillales > Leptospirillaceae > Leptospirillum_A. Next base: position 25,681 of record JAKAYA010000029.1, on the reverse strand, counting down.
GGTTGACTCTTCTTCCAAAACAGAGGTTTCCCAGACTTCGATGTCATATGCATGGACTCTTTTAACCCGACAGGGGACAATACTTCCGGGAGCTGCCTCTCCGCTGAGAACAAGGACTTCCCCATCAATCCCGTCCGGAGCCATCCCTTCAAGTCTGCCCGACAAGACCAGCGGAGACTGCTCGGAAGGCCCTTCGATCAGGACAGGCACGACTTTTCCGACCCAGTCCATTTTTTTATCCAGAGAAATCCTTTTCTGAACCCCCATCAGTTTCTTTCGTCTCTGCGTCTTCACGCGGGCAGGAATCTGCCCATCCATATCATGGGATGGAGTCCCTTCCTCACGTGAAAAAGGAAAAACCCCCACATGATCCAGACGGGCCCATTCCAGGAATTGTTCAATTTCTGAAAACTCCTCCTCCGTCTCTCCGGGGAACCCCACAATGAAAGTGGTTCGCAAAGTGATTTCCGGGATAGTCTGACGAATTCGGTCAATAAGACGCATAGTCGAATCCCTGTTGCCGGGACGGTTCATTCTTTTCAAGACCGTTCCGCTGACATGCTGGAAGGGTATGTCAAGATACTTCAGGATTGTGGAGGAATCCCGGATAACTTTCAGAAGCCGGTCCGTCACCAGAGTTGGATAGGCATACAGCAGTCGGACCCATGGAATCCGGCCAATCCGGTCAATCTCTTCCAGAAGACGGGGAAGCCCGTCTTCGTCGTCCAGATCACTCCCGTACCGCGTAAGATCCTGCGCAATGAGCGTAACTTCCCGAACACCTTCATCAGCCATCATCCGGATTTCTTCCAGAAGGCTCTCTCGCGACCGGCTGACCTGGAGTCCGCGAGAAAGCGGGATTGCGCAAAAGGAACATGTGTGATCGCATCCTTCGGAAATCTTCAGATAGGCTCGATGAGTCGGAGTCAGCCTTTTCCGTCGGAAAGGAATGGACGCAGGCGCTATGAGAGAAGCAGAGGTTAAGGTGTTCCCGACCACAGAGGAAGACAGGAGCCGGTCGCCAATTGAAGTTTCCTCGGCAGGAGACAGAAGCATGTCTACCTCAGGCAAAAGACCTGGGAGCTCTTCTCGATAACGGGAAACCAGACACCCGGCACCCACAAGAACTTTTGCCTTGCCGTTCTCCTTGTACTGGGACATTTCCAGAAGGGTATCGATGGATTCTCTCCGGGCATCCGTGACAAAACTGCAGGTATTGACCACGATGACTTCTGCCTTTTCCAGCTCGGGAATCACTCGGAATCCCTTTTCGATCAACGCGTGAATCATGGACTCCGTGTCCACCAGGTTCTTGGGACATCCAAGACTCACGATGCCGACAGTCTTGTCCTGAAAATCCGGGGACTTATGTCCAGACCCTGATGGATCGATCGGCAGTCCCCCCACTTTGATATTCGTCATGCTTTTATCCCTCTGCTCCGGGACATATGGAAAACCTCCGGCACATTGATTATCATGGCTCCAGTTTCCGGAGTTTTTCAACCAAACGGAACCCTCTCCCGTATTTGCCGGGACAATCCTTCCAGAGAAAGGACAATCCAATGAGATGGCTTCTCATTATACTGATACTGAGCGTTCTGGGAGTCGGGTATCTTGTCGTACAGTCTGGACAGAACTCCCGGAAGCTGGGAAAAATACAGAATCAGGTCACCACGCTTCAGTCCCAACTCAATAAAGAAAAAACAGATGCCATGAAATCTCTCCGTAGGGTCAAGCGCTCCCTTCATCTCCACATGGCGGAATCTTCCATTGAAGATGCCGTGCGGGACATCCTGGACCAAAACTACGGACAGGCCGACTCGGCAATCCGGTCGGCCCTGGAAAACATTCGAAAAGCCTCTTCCGCCAAGGGGACCCCGCAGAATCTTTCAAACACAACCAAGCTCCTGCAGTTGTCTCTTGAACAGGCAAGAAATCTTGACCCGAAAACGATTTCTACCCTTAACGAAGCGGACCGGAACATTCGAAAAGAAATATCCGGATCCGCAAGCTGAACATGGTCAGACGGGAATTTCGTCCTGGCGACGCTTAAAAATGCATTGGTAAGGAACTTCCGGATTGTTCATGACAATGACCTGAACAAGCTCCCATCCTTCTTCCCCAATGAAGTTCAGCTGGTTCTCCACCTGCTCCCGGCTGACACCAAATACCCGGTACTCCCAGGAGGCCATTCCTCAACCCTCTCCTTTTCCCGCTTCCTTGGTAGCCGGCAAAAGACGGGTGAAGCGTTCTTTTTTCTGGTAAACCCGGCGAAGACGTTTCTTGATCCTTTTCAGATCCTTATCTTTTGATCGTTGCGTTTCATCAATCTTTTCACAAATCTCTTGTCTCTTTTTTTTGAGTCCCGAGCGACGGGTATCAAGTTTCTCGATTTTTTTCTTGACGATAGCTTCATCCATGACGTTCTCCTTTTGTGGTTAAAATTAAAAAAACAGCCGTAAGAAGAAAACACTCCGGCATCTATCTATTGACGCACAACAAAGGCCTCTCCCAAATCCGACCGAAGGGTCCGGGCATAATTGCGAGCCCGGGACATTGATTGGAATTTTCCAACCCGAACTCTGTATATCGAGCCGCCCGGGTAAGAAGATTTTACTATATGGGCATTCGGATACCGATGCATCTTCTGCAGATAGTTCTTCGCTTCGTCATAAGAAGTAAAGGAGCCTACCTGTACTTCGAACGTTCCTTCTGCGATCTGTTCGACAGGAGCAGAGAATGGTCTGCCATTCAGGACCGTCAGACGGACAGGAGCGGTCCCTCTGCCCAACATGCCGATTTCATCAGCTGCCTTCCATGAAAGATCAATGATTCGACCACGAACAAATGGACCTCGATCGTTGATAACAACATCCACCGACCTGCCATTATCCAGATTTTCCACATGAACACGCGTTCCAAGAGGAAGTGTCCGGTGAGCGGCTGTCAGGGCATTCTTCCGGAAGATTGCTCCGCTCGCAGTCTTTTTACCGTAAAATGTTGGGCCGTACCAGGAAGCAACTCCCGTCTCCTGCCCATGAGTGACAAAATCTTCCCCAGAAGAAGAATGGCCCCACGGACCTTGTCCTTCGTCACCTGAGACGGATGAATGCCCCCATGGAGACGTGTGGTAGTTTACGCAGCCTGCCAGAGAGAGAATGCATACTGCCATAAGGCAGCCTGACCACAATCGGGAGGACAGGCAGGCTTCAGGCTTCTCTGGATTCGTCATCTGCCGACGGACGGATCTTTCGGAAGTCAACCCAGACATCCAGAACTCCGACAATCCCCAACAGTAATAGGATCAAAGGTTGCAAAAGGATAAAGCTTGCCGCCACAATCCAGAACAATCGACCAAACTTCCGGCTTTTTGCATACGATACAATAACACCCGCGCCCTGTCCCACATAAAGGATAGAAAGGCTAAAAAAAAGGTTGACCCCGGCAAGCCTGGCAGCATGCACCGGAATTGCGATCAGAGCCAGTGCGAGAACAAGGAAAAAGATCAATGGATCCCATAGAACCCACCGATCGATGCCGTAACCGAAACCCGCAGCACTCTTTCGGGAAAGAATCCCCTTGACCATCCCCATCAGAATCAGGGCCGTGAGAAAAACTGTCGCAACGAAGACACCCGGTATGAGCGTCAAGAAAGACGAAAAAAGCTCTGGCTCCATTTTCAGAATCAGGGCCTGGTCCACAGCCGGGATCGGTGAAGGCGCGTTCTGAAGATAGAGGTGGACGACCTGGTCAAAAGATCGAAACATCTCCTGTTTTAATCCTTCCAGAACCTTTCCTCCCGTCCGGAGATAAAAGAACCCCATCAGGAAGGAAAAAAAGGCGATCATCTGCAGGGATATGGCGAAGACCGAAGAAGAAAAATCCTTGTGCCGGCGAACGAGCTCACCGGCGAGGACACCTGACATTCCCGCCCAGGCAATATACAACAACAGGGAAAGAGGATGGCGCGTCAGAAGTTCAATAACAAGACCGGAGAGAACCATCGCTCCCACACCCAACTGGTAGCGATGGTAGGCAATCTGTGCCAGAGCCAGGGGCACACCCGAAAACATGGCCACAAAGTATCCCGCCCTCGGGAAAAAGAAAATCCCGACAAACAAGGCTGCCGACGTGGAAGTCGAGAGCAGGAGTGGCACAAAGGGAAATTTGGGTTTCAGGTCTACTTTTCCTCGGAAAACGCAAAAAAGGCGACGTTTCGTCCTTGTTTTATCGCAGCAGCCAAACTTCTCTGATGCCGGGAACATGTTCCTGAAAGTCTTCGCGGAATAATCTTTCCGCGTTCCGTCAAAAAGCCTTTCATCGTATTGATGTCCTTGTAATCGATCTCCAGTTTTTCAATACAGAATCTGCAAACTTTTTTGCGCTGGAATGATCTTGCGGGTGAACTCATCGTGACCTTCCTCCTGAGCCTTCAGATAATGATAATGTTAGAGTCTTCCCTTGGAAGGACTCTCAAAATGGAATATCTCCGTCGCTCCCGGCTTCCGGTGAAAACCCCTGGAATCCGGACTCTTCTTCCGGAGCGCTGGCAGAAGAAGAACCTGATCGACGTCCTGAACCAACGAAAGTAATTGTCTGCGTGACGACCTCGACCTTGCTGCGCTTCTGACCTTCCTGCTCCCATCGACGCTGTTGAAGACGGCCTTCAATCAAAACAGGAGATCCCTTTTCCAGATAGTTCTTGACCAGGTCCGCCTGTTTTCCGAAAGTGACCACATCGATATAGGATACATCCTCCCGGGTTTCATTTTCCTGCTTATAGCGATTGTTGATCGCCAGCGTGAAGGAGGCAACAGGAGAGCCATCACGGGTAAAGCGAACTTCAGGGTCCCGGGTCAGGTTTCCCATCAGGATGACTTTGTTATAGTTACTCAAACAGCTTCTCCCTCTTTCGTCACTTTGGAATGGTCCGACTTTTCTTCCCCTGCCCCTTCAGTGACGGGAAGCACAAGCTTGGCTTTCCGTACAACCATCGTCTTTATAATTCTTTCATCAAGCCGGGCCTGACGATCGAATTCCGCAACGTCTTCCGATTTCTGAAACTCGACAAAGAAGACCACATACTCCGCCCGGCGCTCTTTCTTCAATTCGTAAGACAGACGTCTTTTGCCCATCTTCTGCACATGATGGACCGTTCCTTCCCGGGAAGCAACAAGGTTCTGGAACTTTCCGAGGACTGCAGCAATATCCTCATCCGAAAGATTCGACTTGATCAGAAAAACACACTCATAAAATGCCATGAGAAACCTTTCCGGGACATCAGCCCGCTACACGTGAAAACGGAAATACACCACATCTCCGTCCTGAATGGTGTACTCTTTCCCCTCCAGACGAAGAAGCCCTTTTTCCTTGACGGCCTTTTCGGATCCAAGACGGTCCAGGTCGCCAAATTTCATCACTTCTGCCCGAATAAATCCCCGCTCGATGTCCGAGTGAATTTTTCCGGCAGCCTTAGGAGCCAGCGTGCCCTGTGGCACTGTCCAAGCCCGCACCTCATCCTCGCCCGCCGTCAGAAACGTGACAAGATCAAGGATATTGTACCCCATATGGACAAGTCTCTCGAGGCCGGACTCCTTTACCCCCAGATCATCAAGAAAAATCCTGCGCTCTTCCGGAGGAAGGGAGGATATTTCCGACTCAATCCGGGCGGAAACAGGAAGAAGCGGTGCGTGCCTTGCCTCCACCGCTTTCAGGAGACGCCCATACATGTCTGACCCGAAATCCGAAGAATCATCTGACATGTTCGCCACGTACATAACCGGCTTTTGTGTCAGAAGGCCCAGAGAATTCCGGAACTCCGTCTGCTCCGCCTCCACTTCCAGCAGACGCGCCGGCAACCCCTTTTCCAGATGAGTTTTTATGAGTTGCAGGCACTCCTTCTGGAATGCGAGATCCTTGGCCCCGCTCTTTGCCGATTTATCCAGCTTCTGCAGGCGCGTTTCGACAGAGCCGAGGTCCGCAAGGACCAGTTCCGTTTCAATGACCTCAAGATCTGAAACGGGATCGACCGCTCCATGAACATGGATAATGTCGGGATCGTCAAAAACGCGGACCACCTGTATAATGGCATCGACGTTTCGGATATGTCCAAGGAACTGATTCCCCAGCCCTTCACCGGAGCTGGCTCCCCGAACGAGTCCTGCAATATCGACAATCTCGACAAAAGTCGGCGTGGTTTTTTTGGGGTGGTAAAGATCTTCCAGCCGTTTCAGTCGCTCGTCCGGAACAGGGACCACTCCTACATGGGGGTCGATGGTGCAAAACGGAAAGTTCGCCACCTGGGCGTTGCCGGACGTCAAAGCATTAAAAAGGGTCGATTTGCCAACATTCGGCAAACCGACGATCCCGCACTGGAATCCCAATACACTTTCCTCCCCTGGAGTCTTGGCTGTTTGCTAGCCTCCGAGGGCTTCAATAAGGTGAATACTGTCTCACGTCCACAGAAGCTCAGGGACTAGGATTCTTTTATCCCATTCGAAAAGAGCCAGCGGTCAACCAGGTCAAAAAAAGGTTGCTGCGACTTTTCCAGAATGATCCGTTCTTCCGGGTGAAGCGTTCCAAGAACATAATCCGAAGGATTTTGCCCATTGATCGGTCTACCGATGCCGATCCGAACCCGCGACAGACGATCTCCTCCCAAGGCTTCGATGATGGAAGCGAGTCCTTTCTGTCCTCCTGATTTTCCTTTTTCCCGATAACGCAACGTTCCCAGAGGGATATCCATGTCGTCCAGAATGACCAGAAGGTCTTCCGGCAAGAGGACATTTTTCATCCGGAGCCAGGGCACGACTTTTCCTGAAAGGTTCATATAGGTCAAGGGAAATACCAAAAGAAGCTTTTCCCCTTTCCATTCCCCTTCCCCCCACTGCATCGAGGATTTCTTCTGATTCAGCGGAATTTTTACTCTCTCAGCCAGGGAGTCCAGAAAAATCTTGCCTGCGTTATGCCGGGTACGTTCATATTCCCGGCCAGGATTTCCCAAACCGACAATCGCCTTTATAGCCATCGGATTGTCCGGACAACTCTATTTTTTCGGAGCTTCCACCGGGGTCACTTCCACTGTTTCAGCCGGAGCTTCCGTGCGCGGTGGAAGAACATGAACAAGAACAGTATCCGGGCTATCCAGAATTCTGAGTCCCGGCAATGCTGCAAGATCACTCACATGAAACGATTCGTTCAAGCCGAGGGTTGAAGCATCGAGTTTGATATGATCCGGCATGGCTGCCGGCAGACATTCCACCGTCACCTCCCGGACATGATGTTCCAGAACGCCACCCAACTTGACGCCAACAGGTACCTCGCCGACAATTTCGACCGGAACTCTGTTCCGAACCATATCTTTCTCCGACAGCTCGAAGAAATCGAGATGCATAACCCTTCCGGTGAGAGGATCTCTCTGCACGTCCCGAATAAGCGCCATGGCCGATGCCTTGCCATCAGATGTCCCGGAGAGCTTCAAACGGAAGATCGCGTGACTGCCTGCATGAGAATGAAAAGCCTTTTGGACATGGGCCAGCGTCAAGGAGATGGAAGTTGCCTTTCCATGACTGTACAAAACTGCCGGAATCTGTCCTGCCATCCGAAGACGACGAGCGAATCCTTTTCCGTTAGACGCACGAAATTCCGCATCGAGTTCAACATTTTGCATTGCACATCCCTTTCCCCGTTTTCAGAGCCCGCTCCTGTCCGGCAACAAATCCTGACCCGACAGATTTTAAATAAACAATGAACTGACGGATTCTTCTTCATGAATCCGTTTAATGGCTTCCCCAAGAAGTGGAGCCACCGAATAGACACGAATCTTCGGACAGATTTCTTCTTTTCCCCGCAAGGGAATCGAATTCGTTACAATGATTTCGTCCAGCATGGACTTGTTAAGGCGCTCAAGCGCCGGTCCCGAGAGAACCGCATGTGTCGCGACCGCAATCACGCGTCTTGCACCTGCGTCTATGGCTGCTCCGGCACCGTGCGTGATCGTTCCCGCCGTATCAATCATATCGTCGAGAATAATGGCCGTGCGACCGACGACGTCGCCGATAATGTTCATGACCTGAGACTGATTCGGCCCTTCGCGTCTCTTGTCGATAATTGCCAGAGGGACCTGTAAACGTTTTGCAAAAGCCCTTGTCCTTTCCACCCCTCCGGCATCCGGGGAAAGAAGAACAAGTTTTTCGTCCCCTTGCGCCAGTTTGCGCAGGGGTTCGATCAAAATCGGCGTCCCGTGCAGATGGTCAACCGGTATATTGAAGAATCCCTGCAGCTGGCCCGTGTGAAGATCGAGTGTCAGCACTCTTGTTGCACCGGCTGTCGTGATCAGGTCGGCCACAAGCTTTGCGGTAATCGGCACACGTGGCTGATCCTTCCGGTCCTGACGTGCGTAGGCATAGTAGGGCAATACAGCCGTGATCCTTTTGGCCGACGCACGTTTGAGCGCGTCAAGCATGACCAAAAGTTCCATCAGATTGTTGTTGACAGGATCGGAAAGCGACTGAATGACAAAAACATCGGACCCGCGAACATTTTCATCAACCCGAACCCGGATTTCCCCATCTGAAAAGGAGGAAACAGTCGCTTCTCCCAGACTGATCCCCAGATACCGGGAAATTTCCAGAGCGACCGGAATATTGGCATTACCCGAAAAAACCTTAACCGGACGCAAGTCTATATTCTCCCAACGCTTCGGAAACTCTGATTCCGCACAGGAATCGCATTTTCAAGAAATAACTATGGCTGGGGCGCCAGGATTCGAACCTGGGAATGCGAGATCCAAAATCTCGTGACTTGCCGCTTGTCGACGCCCCAGTAAATTACTCGCTGACAAATGGTGAAGCGGAAAGTGTTTCAAAAACCCCCGTCCATCCTCCGAATTGTTCCTGAAGGTCCTGACAGGCAGACTTTGCCCGTCCGGGATCGTCAAAAATTCCGAAAACAGTCGGGCCCGAACCACTCATCTGGGAAAAACCGGCCCCATCTACCAGCAATGCGTCTTTCACCTTCCGGATAATAGGCAGAATGGACATCGCCACGGGTTCAAGGTCATTACCGCCTGCATCTTCAGACAAAAGACTACTTATTTTAGGTAGTGTTTCCAAATCTGTCAACGAATTTGTCGGAGAAGCCGCTAGCCCCCCGTAAACCCTGGAAGTTGATAAAGGAACGAGAGGATTCCAAAGCACGATCGTCTTGACAGGAAGCGGGGGAAACGGATGAATTTTTTCTCCTCTCCCGGAAGCAACCGCCCTGGGTCCTCCCAAGAAAAAGGGGACATCACTTCCAAGCCGTGCACCGATTTCCATAAGCTCCATACGCGAGAGCCGATTCCCTGAAAGAACATTCATGCCCCACAAAGCCGCTGCAGCGTTCGAGGACCCTCCCCCCAGACCAGCACCAACAGGAATATTTTTCTCCAGCTTCACTTTCCAGTAACAAGGATTTCCCTCGTCTTTTCGAGATTCCCGAAAAAGCCTGATCGCTCTCAAAATCAGGTTGTCGTCCGGATTCCCGTCGACCACCCTGCCAGAGACTTCAAGAACATCGCAAAGGTTGTCTGTCCTAAAAAATTCCATTCTGTCGCCAAGAGAAATCATCACCATTTCTGTCAGAAGTTCATGGTAACCGTCCTGCCTTTTTCCCAGGATGCGCAGGGAAAGGTTGATTTTTGCCGGCGAAAGCAAAACACAAGACATCACGAAACAACCACCCGAAAACTTTCAGTATCCCCTTTGGACTGGGAAACTTCGAAGCTTTCCATCCATTCCCAGAACCCCCGCGCATCCGAAGGAACGGACATTACCGGAAAGCCTGTCTTCCGGGAAATATCTCTCAAAGACATGTCATCGATCAGGATATCGGAATCCGCCCGAAGAGCGACATCCGGAACCAGGATCCTTGTTCCGGGAGGAAAATTGGCTTTCATGACAGCGCTTGCAATGTCTTCTCCTGCAAGCAGGCCCGCAACCGTCACCGAAGGACCGAAGAGCCTGTTTTCTACGCGAATGCTTTCAATTGATCCATTTCCCGGGGCAAGGACCTGTCCGAGATCCGACAGCAATTTTTCAAGATAAGGAGAAAATGCCGTCCCTGTCACCATCACCCAGGGTGAATCCGTCCTTTCTGCTCCAATCGAAAAAAATCCTTTTTTCCGGAAAGAGAGAAGCTTTTTTTTCCAGTCCGAATAAAAAAGGGGCACCATCCCTACTCCGTTCCCCAATTGGGGAAGACTTCCGTATCGCCGGAGAGACGGAAAGGTTTTTTCCGCAATGACGTACCACTCATCGGCCGGAAACACGAATGGATCGTCCCATTTTTTCATGAAGGGTTTCTGGTAGGTTTCGATCACACCCAGCATCTGCCGTGCAAATTCCTTATCGATGGAGCGAATGGAAGGGAGACCTTCCCGATGCCCCGTCAGTCCAACCGGAACAATTGCCAGGGAGGAGACCCCCGGGAAACGTGCGGAGAGCTCTTCTACCGAACGGTCCAAAACCTCCCCATCGTTGATCCCAGGAGTAATCACGATTTGTGTGTGCAAGCGGATCCCTCCCTCGATCAGATGATCGATACGATCCAGGATGTCCGGCGCCCGTTCGTTTCTCAAAAGCCTTCTGCGAATGACCGGGTCGGTTGCATGCACCGAAATGTAGAGCGGAGAAAGACGCTGCTCCAGAATCCTTCGATAATCTTTCTCGGACAAGTTTGTCAGAGTGATGAAATTGCCGTAGAGGAAGCTGTATCGGTAATCTTCGTCGCGAATATAGAGGGACTGGCGTTGTCCGGTGGGCATCTGGTCAACAAAACAGAAATCGCAGTCGTTGGGACACCGGCGGATGGGAGGGGGGTCCAGAACAATTCCCAGGCGTTCATCCGGATCTTTTTCCAGAAAAAGTTCTCTTCGTTCTCCTGCAGGATTTTCGATCTGGACAATCAGTTCGCCTTCCGCCTGGTAAAACTCGAGGTCGATCAGATCCCGCAAAGGATTACCATTGATGGAAAGAATATTGTGACCTGCCGGAATACCGGCCTCTTCGGCCAGCGAGCCCGGCAAAATCTCCTTGATCGTTAGACCCTGCGCCATAACCTCTTCCCCTTCACTTCGTATGTGTCTGAAACCACCTTATTCCCTGATAAACGTAAAAGACACCGGACAGAATCGCCAGGATGACGGTCATGACTGCAATCGCCTCCAGATGACCGGGAGTCCCATATCCTGCATTCCCCATCAAAACGAGAAACAGATAGAGGATCTCGATCAGCGTCGTAACCTTTCCCCATAAGTGGGGCCGTATAGGAATCGGAGTTTCTACCCATTTTAACAGGAATACTCCCAAAATAACGATCAAATCCCGGCTGACAAGGGCGATCGCAACCCAAGCAGGAACGATGCCGACAACCGACATGACGGTAACGGTTGCTGACAGAAAAATCTTGTCGGCAACCGGATCCAAAATCGTTCCCATCATCGTTTTCTGATTCAGGAGACGGGCAATGGCTCCATCCATCGCATCGGAAATTCCGCCGACGACAAAAGTCCAAAAGGCGAGACGATTTTTTCCGTACAAAAGGACCGCTACCAGAAAAGGTGTCAAAAAAATCCGTAAAAGGGTCAGAGAGTTGGGAAGATTGATGACAGGAAAAAACACTAATAGCCCTTGGCTTCCAAAGACAATACCCGACTTTTTATCCAGTCGGTCGCATATCCTCTACGGATGGCCTCCCGCCCCACCCTCACTTCTTCGATAGGCTCCCCCAGACCTCCCAGGGCTACCATCAGGTCCCGATAGAGCGGTTCGTTTCGATATCCGGCACGGATCCATTCCTGAGCTTTTTTACGAACCCGATGAAGATGTCCTTTCTCCGCCTGCCGGTAAAGCCATGCATGGCGGGCCAAAAGTGTCCTGTGGTATTTGCGGGAATCGTATTTCTTTTGCCACCATTCGTCGGCTTCTTGCGATTCCCCGACGAAAACCTTTCCGGCGTAAAAAACACCGACCATCCGGTCATCCAATTCTCCCGGATGTTTTTTTCGATACTGCGAAAGCATTGAAAGAGCCTGTCGGGGATGCCCCCTCCACACGCGGTCTTCCATCACCTTTCCCCAAAGATAACGGGCATCCGGCAAACGCATCAGTCCCTGATAATAAAGATTCCGGAGATCTCCGGAAGAGACTTTTTGGGTACGATACATGTCTGCGGCTTCCAGAACAAAACCGGAATTGATCGATCCCCGCTGCATGACGGAAGAAACAAGGTTCCGGGCCTCGTCCATCAGACCCGAGGCCCGAAGAGTTCGAAGAAACGCCAGGTTGAACTCGGCCGTTCTCTTTTCCTCCGGAAGACTGCGATTGAGATTTTCCGCCAGACGCAGGGCCTGATCGACTTGCCCCCGATCAAGCAATTTCTCAATGGCACTTCCCGGATCCGTGTCGGGTCCGATGTTGCCTGTACCATTAAGAACAAGGGATGGACTCAGAAAATCTCTCGTCATGCGAGTCAAGAAATTTCCCAGCACCCTGCTCCCGAGAGCAGGATCCGGCAATTCGCGGGTCATCGACTGCAGGAGGCGCGGAGGGGACACAGTCCAGTAGTCCAATGTCAACGTCCCTCTCTTTTCACCTTCCCGGCGAAGGATCGCAACAAGCAAAAAACGGGCACCAATCATCTTTGCCCTGTCGAGAGCGCAACGGATTTGCCGGCAGGGAGAAAGATCTGCTGTCCCTTCGATACGGGAAACTCTTTGGCGAAAACGCTCCCCAAACAGAATGTTCGGGGAACCGGAAGCCGCTTCGAGACGGTCTCCAAGAAAAAGAGACCAGGATCGGTCATAGGGGAGAACATGCTCCGGATCGACGATGCCTGAAAAAACACCTGTCCCCGAGAAACGGGAGGGATGCAGTGCACTCCGGTTGCAACCGGACAAAACCATCCCCAGAATCAGAAAAACAAACATCACTCGCGACCGGATATGCAAACCCTTTCAAAACCGTGCTACAATCCCGGAAAAATTTCTGGATCCATCCCCTTCTCTGCACAAAGGGAAAAAATGCCGGAGAGAAAAAACATACGCCTTCCCCGCAAATGGGGACAGTGGGCGCTGTTGGTCCTGATTCTGGCCCTGGTAGGTGTATCGGCCATCAGCAGACTGGCAGGTCTTTTTTACCTCAAATCTCTCAAGAACGAATCCGCTACCTACCGGTTTGACAATCAGAACCGGACCGTCGACGGCATCCTCTTTCACATCGGATTTATCCGGCCAGGATCTCCCTACTTCAATCCCATTCTGGACGCGGACTACACGACCATCCTTGTTCAGATCCGCAACAAGGGAAAAAGTTACATCGACTTTCAACCCATGGATTTTTTTCTAGAACTTCCGGACAAACATGTTTACAGACCTTTTGACCAGGGAGAACTCCTGGAGTCCCTTTCAACAGGCCTTCTCGGAACAGTCATGGCACCTGCATCGATGAAAAGGCTGAACGAAACCCGCAAACAGGTACGGATGACCTACCTTCCCGGGGCTCGGCTATTTCCGGGATACGACAGGGAAGGGATTCTCACCTTTCCGCACATCCAGGGATATCCGAACTCCTTTCGGATTCGGCTGACCCAGCTCTCCATAGACGGAAGGCCGATTCCCCCCCTCCTTTTCCAGGCACGGAAGATTCCCGGACCCCAATCAAAATCCGGGTCTTAGGCCGAAAGAGGAGAGTCTGTATCCTTGCGGATGCTGTCCGTACGGACCACCCGGGGAGCCTCGTGATTGTTGATCGTCTCTTCGGTTACCAGAACCTCCAGAACATTCTGGACGGAAGGGATTTCATACATAAGGTCCAGCATGACCTCTTCCAGAATCGCCCTCAATCCCCTGGCCCCGGTTTTCTGCACAAACGCCTTGTGGGAGATGGCCTTGAGCGCACCTTCGGTCATCCGCAGCCGCACCTTTTCCAGCGAAAAAAGCTTTTCAAACTGCTTGACCAACGCATTTTTCGGTTCTGTGAGGATTCTGTAAAAAGCCGCTTCGTCCAGATCATCCAGGACCGCCATCACCGGGAAACGTCCCACAAATTCCGGGATCAGCCCGTACTTGAGCAGATCATCGGGTCTTACGCTGGCCAGAAGCTCTCCCGTTCTCTTTCTGTCTTCGGGGGAGCGGATTTCCGCGCCAAATCCGAGGCTTTTGCTCGACAGGCGCTGGGATATGATGTTGTCCAGCCCGATAAAAGCGCCACCGCAAATAAAAAGGATGCTGGAGGTATCGACCTGGATAAACTCCTGGTGCGGATGCTTCCGTCCTCCCTGGGGAGGAACATTCGCCACCGTTCCTTCGACAAGTTTCAGAAGAGCCTGCTGGACACCTTCACCTGAAACATCGCGTGTAATCGATGGGTTTTCCGACTTTCGACTGATCTTGTCGATTTCATCGATGTACACAATCCCCCGCTCGGCCTTTTCGACATCGTAGTCGGCCGCCTGAAGGAGTTTCAGAATGATGTTTTCCACATCCTCCCCGACATAGCCGGCTTCGGTCAGCGTCGTAGCGTCCGCAATGGCAAACGGGACCTCAAGGATTCTGGCGAGCGTCTGCGCGAGAAGCGTTTTTCCCGTACCCGTCGGCCCGATCATCAGGATATTTCCCTTCTGGAGCTCGACATCGTCGGAAATCTGGTTCGCGTTAATGCGCTTATAGTGGTTGTAAACGGCGACCGACAGAACCCTCTTGGCCTTTTCCTGCCCCACGACGTACTGGTCCAGGATTCGGTTGATTTCGGCCGGTTTCAGCAGCGGCCCTGCCGTCGTCTCGCGCTCTTCTTCCCAGGTTTCGGAAATAATGGAAGAGCACTGCTCGACACATTCGTCGCAAATGAAAACGCCGGGCCCGGAAACCATCCTCCGAACGTCTTCCCGGGTTTTCCCGCAGAAAGAACACCGGACCGTCGCATCACCCTTGTCTTTGCGTTCTCGACTCGCCATTTGGCTTCCCCCCTCCCAACACCGACGTTACGATTCCGGTACGACAACTCCAACCGGTCCACGATGGCTCGAAATGACCGAATCGACCAGACCATACACCCTGGCGTCTTCTGCCGAAAGAAAATAGTCCCTGTCTGTGTCCTGGGAGACCTTGGCAAGAGATTGTTTGGTATGTTTTGCCAAAATTCCGTTCAGATGCTCCCGCATCTTCAGGATTTCCCGGGCATGGATTTCGATTTCCGTCGCCTGGCCCTGAACACCTCCCAATGGTTGATGGATCATGATTCGGGCATTCGGAAGGGCAAATCTTTTTCCATCCGCCCCGGCAGCCAGGAGCACGGCGCCCATGCTCGCAGCCTGTCCCACGCAAATGGTGGACACATCCGGCTTGATATACTGCATCGTGTCATAGATCGCCAATCCGGCCGTCACCACCCCTCCCGGGGAATTGATGTAGAGATTGATGTCCTTGGAAGCATCCTCCGCTTCCAGAAACAGGAGCTGCGCAATCACGAGATTCGCAACCATATCGTCGATCGCCGTCCCAAGAAAAATGATCCTGTCTTTCAAAAGCCGGGAGTAAATATCGTAGGATCGTTCACCCCGGGTCGTCTGTTCCACTACGTACGGTATCAGCATCCTCTGGCTTCCTCCTGCTTTCTCTTTACGCCTGGCCTTCTTCACCAGAGTGGTCGTGATGGTCGTGGTCCCCGTGATCGTGGGTCCCATGATCATGGTCATGATCATTCCCGCCAACGGACGCTGCCTTCTTTCCAAACTTTTTCATTCCCACCTTGTCCAGATAGCCACCCTCATCGAAAAAAAGCTCATGGCCACCGAACTGGGACTCACGAAGCATCATTTCCTCAAGCTTGATCCGGCGAGCCCCCTGCATGGCCACCGAAAGGGCCTCCCGGTCAACCTCGCGGGAAGGGGTCCCTCCTTTCGATTGCATGATTCCCCGGTACTCCTGCCCCACCGTCTCCCAGTCCGGCTCAATTTTCTCCCTTTCTGCCAGCGCGTCCAAGACGAGTTGCCAGAGGAATATCTGACGATATTCCTCCCGGTCCGCATCGGAGGAAATGGACAGACGCTGATACTCCCGGGCCATGCGCTTCTCGGGGGTCACAATCCCCCAGGAGGCGAGGACTTCCCGACGCAACTCCTCCCTTTTTTTTCGGAGAACCCCCAAAACCTTCTGCCCAAGAAGACCTTTCTCCACGTCCGAACGAAGATCTGCCTCGGTTTTCGACGGCTCATCCTCTCCGGTTTTCGGAAAAACCCTGGAGATCAGCTCCTCCGTATCGAGAGGAATCCGTCGCTGGATGTCCAGCACCTCAAGCTCGGCGGGATGGGTTTCCACCCGCGTCCCTCCCGACTTCCCCGAAACAGGCACGTTCAGCGGCAAGGTCGTCTGGACCCGGTCTCCCCGTTTTTTTCCAAGAAGGGCCTGAGTAAAAGCTTCAGGCACTCCATCTCCCCCCACTTCGGACACCTGCTCCGAATTGAAGGCTTCTCCTGTGGAGGGATGGACAAAATGAATCCGGAAGCGGACAAAGTCTGCCAGCTGGATAGTTTCTTCTTCCGAAAGGTCTTCCCGGAATTCGTTCGACATCATGACCCGGAGACGCTCGATTTCCGCGACGATCTCCTCTTCGGCGACAGAAATGCCTTCTTCCGGAGAAAGGACGGTTCCAAAAGGTGAACGGTCGGCAGGAACCTCAAAAATCTCGAGTTCTCCCTCGATTGTCAAACCGGACTCTTCGGACTGCGTCTCGAGCGAAACGGGAGCGGGGTTCAGATGAACGACAGTCCCGGAAGATTTCCGCAGGATCTCCGAATAGGCCGAATCGAGAAGGTCGTCTAGAACTTCCTGATGGATGGAGCGAATCAGGTCCCGGTTCCGGCGCACCATCGATTCGGGAACGTGTCCGGGACGATACCCCGGCACCTTCAGTCGCGGATTGACCGCCTGGATTTTCCCCCGGACTCTGGTCCGGATTTCCTCTCCGGAAAGGTCCACCGTGAACGCATGAAGATTTCCGTCTCCCTTTTTGATCTGAACATCCATCAATCCTGTCATCCTTCCCCGAAAGTCTCTTTTGAAATCGTCGTTCACATCATCACAATAAAATAATAAAGATCCGTCCACCGGGAATCGGTCGCTTCGGCCTTCCGGCCTTCCGTATGGACCGGCAGATTGGCTGCAATCTTGCCCGGACATTTTCAATTCTTTTATTATAGGGGAAGACCGTCCCTCAAAGAAAGGGAGTCACGGCCACCTTCACCCACCCTTGTCATCCGGCCCAAAAAGCTTTCAGCTTGTCGAGCGTCGTCAGGGGTTCAAAGGACAGTCCCGAGATGGTCCGGACAATCTTGCGGCTCAAGGAAGGGGACCTGTCCATCCCCCGAAAGACCCTTTCCCTCAACGATACAATGAACGGATTGGATGAATTCCAGATCCACGTCATTTCGTCTGCCAGCCTGTGCAGGTCTATCGTCCTCGGTCTTCGAAGAGATTCGTACTCTGCGATCGCGCGAAGAACTCCAACTGGCCCGGCGGCCAGGTCTTTCGTGAGGGCTCGTCCCAAAACCCGCGCATCTTCCATCGCCTGGTTCCGTCCCTGAGCCACATGCGGGTTCATCGCGTGTGCCGCATCACCGACAAGAACGACCGGCCCCCGGGACCATCTATCCAGGTCGACTTTCATGACCGTCATTTCCGGGATTTCCTCCAGTTTCCCCAATCCCGTCCGACGGAGAGTGTCTCCCAGGCCGGGCACCCATGCGTCCAATTCGCTCAAGAATACCGGAAGCCCCTTTTCCTCAAGGGTTTTTCGGTCGCGCTGCGCCAGCATGTAAAGAAAAAAACGGCGGACGGGCGATACGGCAAAAAGGAAGAAAATTTTTCCGGGACCGATAAAATATCGGCCGAGGCTGCTCTTCACGCTCTCCGGTGCGTCCTGGGGACAGTCGAAACTCCAGGACAGATAGGAGTCCTCATAGGTCTTGATTCGGCCAGCGATTCCCGCATCTGCCCGAACTTTGGAGCGGCGACCGTCATCCCCCACCAGAACAGCCGTTTGCGTCTGGTACATGCGACCGCCTTCAGACCACCAGAGATCTGCCCCTTCTTCGGACAAATGGTGTTCGGAATAAGATGCACCGAACCGGATTTCCACGTTGGAAAGGCCACCAAGACAATCCAGTAACATCCGGTCCATATGGTGAGGTTCCAGTGACACGGAAAACGGAAAACGCTCGTCGCCGAAGGCATATCTGGAACACATGAGGGGGCGCCCCCTGCCGTCCAGGAAGGCAAATTCGGTGTTCCGGATGTGGGGGAGAGAAAAGAGAGACTCCAGAAGTCCCAGCTCATCCAGAATTTCAAGTCCGAGGGGCTGGATCAGTTCACCTCTCCCGACCGGGCCGATTTCCTTGCGCGAATCGAGCAACAGAACCCGCAATCCCGCCCTTCCCAAGATGATTGCCAGTGTCAGTCCGCCGGCACCGGCACCCACGATCGCGACATCGACCTTCAAGGCGACTCATCCTCTCCACAAAACGACCTTCCGTCCAAAAGAGACATCCGCATGACAGAGAAACGATCGTCCGGCAATTCGGTCGGGCGTCTCCACAAGAGAGCGGACAGTTTCTTTGCCACCGTTTTCCGCAAACCGGCCAGAGCTTCGTTCATGGCTTCTGTTGGCCCGACACCCGCTCCGGAAACCTTTCCGCGGGTCCCCCAAAGAGTTTCCCCCCTGAAGTTTGACACCGAAGCGTTCCAGACAATCTGACGGATAACAAGGGAAGTGGCTCCCAGTTTTTTCGATCGCTCGCCCAGGAAACTCCAATGGAGTATCAGACGAAAGCGCTGGTGCGAATGCCGAAAAGCCGGTCCACGAGATTTTGGCCCGGTGTCGGAATGAACGACCCAAAAACCATCACTGGACAAATCCCGCTCCAAATCGCGTACAAACCGGATCTGCCCTTCAACACGGGCACCATTCAAAGGTTCGCCCGAATCCCGAAGGACCTGAACCTCCAGCGGGTGACTTCCCCTTGGTCCCGGAAACCAGACGGGAAAACGGCCATGGACTTTCTCCGCAACATACTTTCTCAGGGGACTTTCCCCGTCCTTCTTCAGGGGTTCAAGTCCGACCTTCAGGATCGCGGATTTTACCGGAAGCGGCCATCGACGGACCTGGCAGAGGCTTTTCCCGTAAGCAGATGTCGGGGTGCAGTGGTATACAAGTCTGTTTTTCTCCTTATACCGGTCGTACCACCCAAGATCCGCCGACCAATAAAGGGAAAGGAGCCTGTAGGGACTGGAGGATACATCCGTCCCTCTCCACAGGATCGGAGGAGGCGGAAAGGGAAGAAGCGAAAGAACCGGTTGAAGAAACATAACAGGCTTAAAATTCTGTAAAGGATACTCTCTCCCCGCCATCCTGAAGGCCGCGTCCAGAGAAAAAACCGTCGGACCTTCAAAGGGGGAAGAGATCCTCAGGGGACGTCTCCCGAAATCCAACGACCGGACTGTCGCAGATCCCATAAACTGATCCCAGAGGACAAATTCGTTTTTCAGATATCGGTCAAAACGCTTCCGATCATCCGGAGACAAGGTCTTCAATGCATGAATCGAGCGGAAAGCCCGCCGGTTTCGTGCAAGCAGCAGAAGAATCTTCGTACCGTCGTCTCCCCTCAGCCTCTGATAAATCTCCCGATGCCTTCTCCGAATCCGGTCAAAACGCTCCCGGTCGCTCGTTTCGAGCTTTTGGCGGAAAGACTCCACATAATCCGAAGCCGCCCGGACGAGAATCCATGCATGACGTTCGATCAGAAAAGGATTCCGCGGATCCGGCAACGTCTTCGTTTCCCAGGAATCCACCACGGACAAAGATTTTTCCTGGAGGGCAATCGACTCCAGAATCCTTTGTCGGTAGCTTTCCCGCGATCGATCCGTAAAATGAAAACCCATAGAAAGAAATCGTCCGACAAGCATGTCGGCCAGGGCCCCCTTCGCTTTGTTGCGGGCATCCGCGAGGCTTGTCCTGGAAGTCGCCGAGGATTTCAGATAGACGAACCCGTTTTGGGGTGGAAGATCATGCCGGATCCAGACAGGTTCCCTCGACGTCGAACGCCAGATGTCTGACGCCGAGGACCCCGTTGAAAAATGGGCACATCCGGAGACAACCAGGAACAGAAAAAGCACGATCCATGGGCAACAGATCCGGCTCCGGGGGAAAAGGTCGCTTAAATGAAAAATCCGGTTCCTTCCACGCATCGTACGGGATCAGGGCCTGCCCAAAAAGGTGGAGAGTTCTTCCGGCCCGTCCGAGCCCGCTTCATAGAAAACAGGAACGCGAGCCGTGGGAGGATCGGAAAGGAAAGGGGTGATATAGGCCCACGCCCGCTCCACCTCATCGTTGCGGGCAAAGAGGGTCGAGTCTCCGACCATCGCGTCGTGCAGCAACCGTTCGTAAGCGTCGGGCGGGTGGTCCCGATAGACTTCCTGATAAGAAAAATCCATCTCGGCCGGATCGATATGCAGACCCGATGAAGGCCTCTTGAGTCCGAAGCGGATTGACACGCCTTCGTTGGGCTGGATCCGGATCGTCAGGGAATTCGGAATGTTGTCTTCGCATTGAGCCAGACGGAAAATAGCAAAAGGATGCGCCTTGAAAAAAAGGGTGACTTCGGTGGATTTCTTCTTGAGCCGCTTTCCCGCGACAAGATAAAACGGAACACCGGCCCATCGCCAGTTCTGGATTTCAAGACGAAGGGCCGCAAACGTTTCGACCCGGGAACCCGGAGAAACTTTCGCCTCTTCCCGGTACCCCGGTACGGGTGTCCCCTCGAAAACACCCTGGACATATTGGCCCCGAAGAATGTTCGCCGGTATTTCCTCGCGGGAATATGGCTTCAGGGAACGAAGAACCTTGACCTTCTCATCACGGATCGCCTGGGCTTCGAAGGCTACCGGCGGCTCCATGGCCGTCAGGGAAAGAAGCTGCAGCAAATGGCTCTGGATCATGTCCCGAAGTATGCCTGCCTCTTCGAAATATCCCCCCCGCCCTTCCATTCCCAGGCTTTCCATGACGCGGATCTCCACGCGGGAGACATGGATATTGCTCCAGAGCTCTCCGAAGATCGGATTGGCAAGACGAAAGACAAGAATATTCTGAACTGTTTCCTTGCCGAGATAGTGGTCGATACGATAGACCTGTTCTTCCTGAAAAACCGTCAGCAGCTCTCTGTTCAGCTCCCGGGCGCTGGAGAGGTCCCGACCAAACGGTTTTTCGATAACGATCCTTGTAAATGGAAGGACTTCCGGTCCACCGCCAGGGGTTCCCGCCAGTTCGTGATCCCCGATCTGGCGGATGATGGGAATGAAATAACTCGGAGGCGTCGCCAGATAGAAAATGACATTCCCCCTGGTCCGGGCCAACCGCCCCTCATCCCGCAATGCCGCCCGCAAGGTATCGTAGGTCGAAGGATCTTCGAAGTCACCCGACTGGTAAAAAACCCGTGACAGAAATGTATGAAACTTTTCCTCGTCCTTTCCGCCCGACCGGGAGTAGGAGTGGATGCCTTCGGAAATCTCTTCGCGAAACTCTCCATGACTCTTGACCCGACGGGCCACTCCCACGATTTCTGTCTCGGGGTTCATCAGGCCGTCGGCCCAGAGATCATAGAGTGACGGCAAGAGTTTTCGACGGGTCAAATCCCCCGACGCACCAAAAATGACGAGTGTCAGCGGCGGTGCAACCTTCAGATCCATATCTCGATCTCTCCTCTAGCGGATGGACAGCATGAACTTTCTCTCCACTCAGCTCACGCTGTAGCGGAGATTTCCGCTCTCACGAGCGAAAGCTCCTCTTTCTCTGAGGATACGCGAAGGCATTCGGGCCTTTGCGATTGGAGAAGGATCTGTTCCTGGACAGCCGTGGGATACGCGCGAAAGCGGTTGCCGGTCAGCATGAAGCCGGTTATCCTTTTGGCCACCGGCCCGGGAAGAGAAATGTGCGGACAGGATGTTCAGGCCGGAGAACCGGGTTCGGACATAACGCGATGACCGCCGGACGCATTCCGGAGTGCTGCGACCAGTTTGTGTGAAAAAATCTCCCCCTGCCGAGAGGCCCGCCCCTCCATCAGCGCCAGCGTCAAAAGCGGAGAAAACACCCCGCATTCGATGGCCGTTTCTGCCGTCCACCGCACTTCTTCCTGGTCATCCGAATACCCCCGATGGGATGAGAGAGAGGGATCCTCCCCGAAAACACCGGACAGGATTTCCAGCCATCGGGAGCCCGCAACAGTCCCTCCCGACCAGATGCGGGCCACAGCACCCAAGTCGAGATCGAAAGGCCCTTGTCTCAAGATCTCGAATCCCTCCCCCATGGCCTGGAGAAAAGCAGATTCGATCCCCCGACTGACCATTTTCACGAAATGGCCGGATCCGACGGGTCCCGTATGAAGATAACCTCCCCCCGGAGCCAGAGAGTCGAACACGGGCCCGAGATCGTCGATGCACTCTTTTTCACCGCCCACCACCAACGAACAGACTTTTCCTTCCCACGTCGTGATGCCTGCGTCAAGAAGGAAAGCCCCCGTCTGTGCGAGAATCTTTGCGCGCCGAAGGGTATCACTGAAACGGGAGATTCCGGTATCGACGATCATGTCCCCCCTGGAGAGAAGAGGGAGCACCTGACGAAGACTGTCGTCAACCGGTGGCCCGGAAGGGATCGAAAGCCAAATCCGGACCGTCTCGTTTCCCTTTGGAGAACGAAGAAGACCTATCAGCGCCGGAAGGTTTTCCGCCGGCACCATGCCGGCCTTCGCAAGATCCTGGCGGACATGGGCGACCGGATCGTATCCGGCCACCTGGTGTCCCTTTTCGAGAAGACGACGAACAAGACCTGCGCCCGACCGGCCAAGCCCGATCATTCCGATCAACACGCCCTTCTCCTCTCCCTCGCGTCCGGCTCCGTCCTACATGTCAAAAAACGTTTTTCATCCCTGTCCCGATGCTCTACTTCTTCAAAACCCCATCGAGAAACCGTTCCGCTTCGGGGCGACCCGCAAACCGGATTTCCCCCACGGGCCGGCCCAGCTGGGCCATGGCCAGAAAGTCCCCAAGCTGTTGTGAGCGGAACAGCGTCGCAAACCCGTAGGGTTTCCCCGGGATCGGCAAGTCCGTCATGTCCTTTGCCGACAGCTGCAGAAAGAGTCCTTCATCCGGCCCTCCCTTGAACACCTGCCCGACCATATGCAAAAAGGCCGGTCCCCGGACGACCATCACCGGAAGAGAGAATTTTCGGGACAGCACTTTTCCCCAATCCATAAGACGGTCTTCGAAGCTTCCATAAACCGGAAGCCAGGACTGCAACACCAGATAGGGAGATTTTTTCCGGGCCTGAAGAAGACCCTCCAGGAGAAGGGAAACGGCATCGGATACATCGCCCGACCCCCCTTTTGAGGGAGAGAACCCTTCGGCAAAAAGGGCGATGTCCTCTTTCTCGAAAACAGGTTTCCGGAATGTCTTCGGAAGCGGTTCTTCCCAGACCCGGCCCCCCACAAGGGAGAATCTCTCCAGGATCTCCCGGGTCTTTTCCTTCGAAAGGCCCACGTCCGGAGCCTCAAAAGGATTGACGCCCCGATCGTAAGCCGCCATCGCGACCCCCATCATGGCATCGAGGAAAAAGGAATAAATGTCCTCCGGCGATTTCACCGTCATGGAAAAACAAGACTCTCCGGTCGATTCGAAATGGGAGATCCGGGACAGAGCCTCCATGTCCGGAGACTCCGGGAACCCGATCTCGACAAAAAGACGGTCGAACGTTTTTTCTCCACTTTCACGGACATCCGCGTTTCCATGTCCCGCCGGGACCCAACCGGTGCCGGCCTTGCCGGTTCCTTCGGCCAAAAGCTGCTCGAACCAGCCGCAAAGCATCGGAGGACCGGACAGAAGAACCTTGTCTCGTCCCGAGCGACCGGCCGCTGCCAGAAGCGTCCCCAATTGCACGCCCCGTCCGTCGTAACCGGCTTTCTCAAGATCGGAAAGCGCGGAGCGACTGGCATTGAAGGCCAGTTCCAGGCCCTTGGCCCCCGTCAGGACGGAAGCGGCAAGAAACACCGGGACGGATAGAGCCGAAAAACGTCCCGGAATGCCCGGAGTCCCATGGATGATCCGACCAAACTTTTCCGAAGCAGCAAGCGTGTCCAGGGGGGATCCCGGATCGGTCAAAGCCCAGAAATACTTTCCCGGTCCGGAAACCCCCTTCTTTTCCAAAAGGGCGCGGACATAGGCGTAAAGGCTTGAAACTTCCAGCGTGGAGCCGGACTGGGAAGCCACGACGATTCGCAAGGAAGGCGGAGGCCCTCCTTCACCGCCGAGACCGGCATCTTCCGCAAGGCGCACGAGAGTTTCCGGATCCGTGGTGTCCGCTCCCAGGAGCCGGACCCTGGCATCCGGAAAGGATTCCGAGAGGGCGAAGCTCGAAAGAATCGATCCTCCCATACCCAGCCAGAGAACGGTCCGAACTTCCTTCGTGCGGATCTCTTCCGCTATCGACAGGAACTCTTCCCGTCTTTTCAGAAGTCGTTCGGCATCGGACAGAAATCCCATGGCTTTTGCGTTCGAACGGGGATCTCCCGGATACAGGGAGCCGTCCTCTTCCAGAAGTCGTTCGAAGAGTCTTTCCCGCTGCCACGCGGTCTTCCGATCCGCGGTTCCCGCTTCAAGCTTCCCTTCCCCGAAGGTAACGGCAAACGACTTGTCTGGAGTTCCCGTCAGAGAACGGGCTTTTTCTTCCAGCACCCCCGTCAGGGTTACGAAAGACTGGTCGAAGGCTTTCACTCCTTCTGTCACAAGCTGTCCGAACACGTCGTCCATCCGGATGCCAAGGGCTTCCAGTCTCCGGAACGTCTCGCGGGGATCAGGGGCAGAGGATTGTGGGGACGGATCGATGGCCACCTGGGTCGAACCGTGATCAAGGTAGAAGTTCAGCGTGGATTCCGGCACCGTGTTGACGGTTTCCGGAGCGATCAGGGAGTCGATGTAAAGTACGTCGGAATAGGCCGGATTCTTCGTCCCGGTCGAAGCCCAGAGAGGTCGCTGGACATGCCCTCCCTTCCCCAGCATTTCGGAGAAACGGCTGGAATGAAACAGATCCTGGAAAATCCCGTAAATAATCCGGCTGTTTTCGATACCGGCGCGTCCCAGAAGAGCTTCGGCGGATTTCTGGACATCTCCGCCCTGCGCCTGAAGGCCCTGAATCTTTTTGTCCACCAACGTATCGATGCGGCTCACGAAAACACTGGCCACACTGTGGACGCGAGACGGATTCCCTCCCCCGGCCACGAAGGCTTCCAGTCCGCGAATATAGGCTTCCGCGGCTTCCTGATAAGCGCGGGGCGAGAACAGAAGCGTGACGTTGATGGACATTCCAATCGCCGTCAGTGCCTCGATGGCCGGCATCCCTTCGGGTGTCCCCGGCACCTTGACCATCAGGTTCGGACGGTCCACCAACCGGTAGAGAAGCCGGGCCTCGGCGATGGTCTCTTCCGTCTTGTGGGCCAGGAGAGGGTTCACTTCAATGGAGACGAATCCGTCTGTGCCGCCGGTTTCCTGGTGAACAGGCCGGAAAAAGTCACACGCCCGCCGGATGTAATGCACCAACAGAACGCG
>JAKAYA010000067.1 GCA_021826965.1 Nitrospirota bacterium | reverse complement strand
AAGAGAGTTTCAGTATCAGATGGAGCCAGAAACAGTCAGGGATTCGATGACGGTGAATGACGATTTGAAGATTTGTGAAATCGGACCGGATATCGGAACGGGGACCGGAAATGTCAACTGATGACACAGGTGGGCCCCTTGACTCTTCAGGTCCCCCAAACCTGGGACGGAGGTTTTTCGACCGATCTGTTCCGACAGTACCTCGGTTGTTTAATACGGAATCAAACTCAAGGCTTCCGAAAGATGACACGTTATCCTTCCAAAATAAGGAAAAGTGACATGATAGTCTTCAAGAAAATCCTCAAGAAGTGATTTTATCCTTAGGAAAAGGTCAGAAAAGTGACACATTATGCTTCCCAAAGGGGGACAATTTATCGTTCGCCTCCCAACCTCAATATCAAAGGGGAACAGAGCCAACTTTTATCCTTTCCCGTATTCGACCGCCCCCTGACTGTTCTCCTTGCCCCCCAAGAACAGGCCGGTGGTCGTTCTATGCTGGAGGGCTTCAGATGTGTCGGATAATATGTCGACCACCTAAAAGAGAGACCGCGACAGGAAAAGATAGTAAGCTGCCACACCAAACAGAAAAAAAACCGTTACATTGCGAATCCGGGATGTCTTGATACGAGAACAAGATTTTGGAACGAACAGGCCGGAAAAGGTTCCAGCTAACCAGAAGGGAAGGGCACGTCCTACGGCAAACATGAATGCGACCAATGTTGCATATGTGGGGCTTTCCTCGGACGATGCGACCGACAGGACAAGTAAAAGTCCCGCAAGGGGGGTTCCCATACTGAAAACGGCTCCCGCCACCAAGGCGCCTCCTATTCCCTTCCGACCTAGGAACGCATTCTCGCACGATTCTGCATGTTCCGTCGGATTTCTCCGAATAAGGACAACTGCCGCAGAAACGGCTATCAGGGCCAATACTAGTGGCCAATAGGGTCGAAATTCCTTTGAAAAACGATGCCCGATTTCGCCTGCCAAAATTCCGAAAGCGGTCAGTGCCCCGATCAATCCGACAGAAAAAGCGCTCGGGAGAAGCAGAGCCGTTTTGAAACCCTCCGCTCTCTTCGCGCCGGAAACTCCCGCCAGCCCGACCGCGGTCGGCAGAGTGAACGGACACAGAAAACACCCGATCATTCCCGCGACCAACGCGAGTCCCAGGATTCCGATCCCCATCCCATGAAAAAGTGCAGCATGGTGATCAAGAAAAGACTGAAGCCGATGACCCATAGGTGGATCGGAAATGGATAATGTAACGGACTGAGTCATGTGCGCTGAGTAGGCAGGCATGGATCCTCCTCTGGTCGAAGGTGAGAGTCGGAACTTTTATCAGCATGATTGGGCTCGGACCCATAAAGTCTATGTTTACCGCTCTCCCCCCCTTTCGCACCGCCAAAAAGCTGAGAAGGTTCTTCGAAAGCCAGCAGAATGGGACACTCGTCCGCGGGCTGATCCCTCTCACAGCACAGGTCTGCAAGGCGGCCGAGTGTCCGGGACATACTCCTCATCGTTTTGATCCGTCGATCCAATGCCACTTTCTTTTCGAGCACTCGCTGCTGGATCTCCTTGGCCATAGCGGATTTCTGATGGCGAAGAAGGAGAAGATTCCGAATTTCTTCCAAGGTGAATCCACATTCTTTGGCCTGCCGGATAAAGAGAACACTACGGATCGTTTCTGCGTCGTAGACCCGGTAGCCGCTTTCATTGCGGTCAGCCGGGTTCATGAGTCCTTCCGATTCGTAATAGCGGATCGTATCCGGACGGACCCCGGTTTTTGCGGCAAGCTTTCCGATCGTAAACATAGCCTGTCTCCTTTTGTCATCATCCTTTATCGTTGAACAGTGAATGGTACCTGAAGAGGTCCACAACATTCGTTTGCTGTGGTCATCACCAACTGCGCTGCCCCGGCCGTGCGTAACAGTTCCTTCCAGCCGATGGCTCTCTTCTTCAAATTTTTGGAATATAGGCTCGATACGGCGGTTTGTTCGCAATTCTGGTTATTCACGAACTCACCTCCCTAATACTTCCATATGGGCACATCGGTCTTTTATCCCTACACTTTACTCCCCGGCTTCCCCCAATCAGTGGTCTGATGCGAAATTCAACTTTCCGCTCTGGTCTCATAGCCCGCCTGAATCAAGCGTTCCGCGATCGCAGTAGCCTCCAGTTTGGCCCTGTCAAACAAGATCTCGACACGTTGAGTATCGGCTTGCGCACGGACCTGCTCCACGCCTTCCAGAGCCTTGAGAAGGTGTTCGACCCGTCCCTCGCAGCCTGAACAGGTCAGCCGCTGACTACCGATGATTTCAAAAGTGATCGATTGAAACATATGCGAGATCTCCTTTCAGTCAAGACTCTTGGATCTGCGGTCCCGTTGCGGTTTGCACCTGCGGCGGCCGTCCGACCGTTTTGATGGCTTCAAAGAAATAACTACCCCGACTCCAGAGGGAATTCATGAAGATTGCGGTCACGCTCACCGCCATGGCGACCATGCCCCAAACGGGATCAAGCCATCCCGTCATGGCTACAGGAATCCCCAGGCCGTTGAACAGAAATGCAAGGGAGATATTTTGTACAATTTTCCGATAACTATACCGGCTGACCGTAAAAGCATCGAGAACGGAGCCCAGACGTTGGTTCAGAATAATGACATCGGCGGATTCGATCGCGATGTCCGCTCCGCTCCCGAAAGCAATGCCAACATCGGCCTGCATCAAGGCGGGGGCGTCATTGATCCCGTCTCCGACCATCGCCACACGGGAATCCTTTTGAAATCGCCGGATCAGCACCGCCTTATCGGCCGGCAGGACATGCGCGTGCACGTCTTCGATACCGGCGGCCCGGGCGAAATAACGCGCCGCTTTTTCGTTATCGCCGCTGACCAGGCTTGTCCTGATGCCGAGTTCGTGCAGTCGTCCCACCGTTCCGGCTGCATCGGACCTCAAGGCATCCCCAAGCGCCAGGAAACCGAGAAGATTCCCGTCGCGAGCGATCCCGACAACGGTCAGTCCCTGCGACTCGAGTTCATTGACATTCCTGGTTTGGACGGAGCAATCGATCCCTTCCTTCTCAAGAAAGTTCGGACTTCCGACTGTAAAATTCTTGTGCGCAAGCCGAGCCCTGACGCCTTGACCCGCAACGGCTTCGAACCCCGTGACTTCGCCGGGAGTCATCCCGCGCTTCAAAGCTTCCTGCACGACTGCCCGGGCGAGGGGATGTTCCGAAGGTGTCTCGACGGCTGCCGCAAGGGCAAGCAGTTCTTCTTCCGGACATGCTACGGCGAGGATCTGCCGCAAGGCGGGGCGGCCTTCCGTGAGTGTCCCGGTTTTGTCGAAGACAACGTGGGCTACAAGCCGCAAGGTTTGAAAGGCTTCTCCGGTGCGCATCAGGATTCCACGTTCCGCCGCGTCGCCGGCTCCTCGCACAATCGAAAGGGGTACGGAAATCCCCACGGCACAGGGGTAGCCCATCACAAGCACGCTCAGACCGGCAAACATGGCTCTCTGCAAATCGGCGGGAGATCCCCAGATCTGGGGGGCAAAAAGCCAGAAAAGAGTGGCAAACGCCGCCATAAGCAAGACGGTAGGCGCATACACGCGCAATACGCGATCCACGAGATGCAATACACCGGGTTTCAGAGCCCGGGCTTCTTCGACACTTCGGATCACCTGCCGAAGAAAGCTGTCCTCCCCCACCGCCGTGACTCTGACAAGAAGCGTGCCATTCCCGTTGAGGGATCCACTGACAACCCGATCTCCCGAATGCTTTTCGACGGGCAACGGCTCACCGGTGAGAAGTGATTCATCCACATCTGATTCCCCTGATTCGACTTGACCGTCAACCGGTATCCTTCCCCCTGGACGGATGCGCGCCAAGTCTCCGACCTTCACGTTTTCCAAAGGAACTTCTTCTTCTTTTCCCTCTTTTACAAGGGATACCACCTCAGGCTCCAGTTCCAAGAGCTTACGGACTGCCTGAGAGCTGCGGGTCTTTACGACCAGCGACAGCCATTCGGAAAAGATGTGGTAACTGAGCACCATGACGGAGACCGCAAAAAAGGCTTCCGTAGGATAGTTCTGTGGATGGAAGGCCAGGCCGAACAAGCCTCCTGCAAGCCCCGCAAAGGCTCCCGCCTCAACCAGCACATGCTGGTTGAGGATGCCTCTCAGAAGAGCCTTGAAGGCCATGCGTACAATATGCCGCCCGATAACGAAAATTGCGAACAGGGCGAGGACTCCGGTCAACCAAGGAAGAGCCGGACCGAAGAACCCTCGCAACTTCAGGATATAAATTCCGGCACCTAAAAGGGAGAGAAACGCCGAACCCGTCAAGGCTTGACGCAGACCAAAGCTTCGCAACACGACAAACGAAAAAAGGACAAGGCTGGTCAGGGAAAATACACACAGGGGAAACCAGGGGCTGCTGACCGGATAACCGACAAACCCCATGGCGACGATGCTCATCGCCAGTGAAGTCAGGAACCGGTTGCGCTCGATGACCAAAACCTTCTCCTCCTCATCGAGCGGACGGAACGCGCGGGGATCGGAAATCGTGTAGCCCAGGTCGGTGAAGGTCCGGAGCAGATCACCGGCATCGGCCATCGTGGGATCGAATTCCACAAGGGCTTGTTCATGCGTCAGACTTACCGCAACCTTGTGGACACCGGTCCGTTTCCCCAAGGCTTTTTCGAGAGTTCCCGTGCACAGCGAACAGTGTAATCCTCCAATATGTACACGGATTCTCCGACGGTCCGGGAGTTTGGAAGGTTCTTCGCTCCACGATCCAGAAACGGAATGATATGCGGTATTCATTCGGGACTCCTCTCCAAGGATCATCTTTTCAAACTGAATGACGGATTTCTCCGAAAAAGAGGAAGAAATCCTTTCTATCGGACGCTCCGAAAAGTCGTCGGAAAATCTTTTCCTAAGATCAGGATAAACCTTAGAGTCGGCTTTAAGGCAAGAGAGACTTTTTCACGGTGTCAATTGAGGGAACAACTCATTCGTTATGCGATAATATTTCCATCATACTTCCCACCCCCTTCCCAGGAGTTCCGATGGAAATAAGCGCGATCTGGAGACGGATTCAGTCCAATCTCTTTCCTAGGCGTGAACGCTGCCTTGCTCCTCCCGACCGAGGAGTAAAAATAAGGTGACCTCGATTCTTGAGGTTCTCTGGGTCGAAGATCAGATTCATCAGCGGGCGGCCTTCAACAGGACGCCCTCCTCACGACCGGATCCCCTCGCCCGTGCCTTTGTAGCTACACTTCGAGGAATGGGGCGAGGCTTTCCCCAATCGCCGGGAGCCGCCACTATCGACCGGCTCCGCCAAGGAGCCGACTGCATCATGCTGGAGGGAGACAGTTACCTGGCTCCGAAGGATGCCTCCCGACCCAGACAAAAACTGTTGAAAAAGGAAACGTAAGACTCGCCTTTTTTCTTGAGATATCGTGCATTCCATCGGCATACGGGAAGGATGCCCCACTTAAGACAGAAGATTCGCCATTGACGATGCCATAACATGTCGTTCCGGTGTGGATCCGTCCTTC
The DNA here is from genome assembly GCA_021826965.1 of Nitrospirota bacterium. Lineage (GTDB taxonomy): Bacteria > Nitrospirota > Leptospirillia > Leptospirillales > Leptospirillaceae > Leptospirillum_A. The sequence goes on along the minus strand of JAKAYA010000067.1, from coordinate 1,196 downwards.
CCTGATTCCAGGAGGCCATTGGAAAGCAAAAGGAATAGCTTCTGATGAAGATGCACCGCCCCTCCTTGTTCCTGGCCCCCTCTTGTTCGACCTTGTGCTGGGGAACGTTTCCATCAAGCATTTCGATGCCCTGATGGAAAAGTCCGCACCCTGGAACTGGAAAGACGTCGAGGCCCTGGCCAGAAAGATGGGACTTTCTGCCAGGGAAGTCGCAGAGATGATCAGGGACCGGCGTTCCCGTTAGAGACTAACACCCCGTCATTTTTCCAATCTTTGGTTTTCATATCTCCCCCCCGGTTTCAACTCGCCCTGCTCCGCTTGCCGCCTTCCGCACCGGCTCCCGGAACTTTGAGGGTTCCGTCCGCCAGGGGACTGGTCTATCGTCCCGGCAACTGCGCTTCGGACGGGCTGGCTTCCCACACCATGAAAAGGTGGAGGAGGGGAGAAGGAAAGAGAATCGTCTCTCTTTTAAGGGACTCGAGTCCAGCCAGGAAAGAGGCCTCGGGGATACTCCCCGAACCCCTCTTCAGGACTTAACACAGCACGCACCCTGTGGGGGTGGGAGGAAATCCAGCGTGCGTGCCGTTTCCTGGCACCGGTCCGGCGCCGGTACCGGTGCTTTTCAGGCGCCCCTCCCGAGGGGACAATGGAGGGCTGTCCCCTCAGGACCGGGGCTTGGGAATTGGGTCTTGGACACCGGCACCGGTGTTTGTCCCTTCCAAAAAAAAGTAAAAATGTGAAAGAGAATGGACCGGTTTTTCAAGAACGGGAACGGGGCCCATGGGCCCGGAAAGCCGTTTCCGGAAACCGGCAGGCGGTCTGTCGGCAAAGGGAGGATCCGATGAATCACATCAACGAAAAAGCATTGGGAAAAACTATCGAAATGTTTTCGAAAGAACCGGAGAAAGCGGTCAAGGAATTTTCCGTCGAAGGAGAATGTATCCTGGAGGAGGGAGCCCCCCAGTTCAGATCCCGGATTCCCATCGAGAGGGGGGAGGCGACCCTCTCGATGGACAACCCGACTCCCATGGGAGGTTCGGGAAGTGCCCCCAATCCTCTCCAGTATTGTCTTTTCGGTCTGGCTTCCTGTTTCGCGTCGACCTACATGATGGTCGCGACGCAGAAAGGGGTGGCCATCGACCGGCTTTCGGTCCGGGTGGAAAACCGGGTGGATATGACTCGTCCGCTGGGGTTGT
>JAKAYA010000028.1 GCA_021826965.1 Nitrospirota bacterium | reverse complement strand
TCTGGACCACTACCTGGGCTGGCGTCGCATGATCGAGACATTTGGAGAGCATCTCAACTCCGCTCTGTGGTTGACTGTATCAGCTGGTCGCTATGAGCTACAACATGAAACGGCAACATAGCCAAAATAAATTGCGCTTGGAACACTCGCGATCTTTTCGTTTTTCTATAAAAAAGATTCCGATATTCATCCAGTTCTTAAGGAAGAAACTCTTGAAAAACTCTTCAATATTCCAGTGGGTTCTGATGAATATCTGGCCAGATTCATCATTTTCAGTAAATGGATTCGAAATTCTGACAAAACGGTAAAGCCAGATGCATTTATTCCTCATCCATACGAAGAACTTTCCGTAACGCGCCATTCTCGACCTAAAAATCTCTCAAGTACTGAACTTTGGTCGATCGGCGAAAGAGTGGCCAATTCCAGGAAGGCTACACTTTATGGGAGAGCAGATATTCAAACGGCTCAGGTCCGACGACAAAACCTTGAGGTAATCCCAAATCAGATCGAAGGGAATCCGAATCACGCTAATATCCTGCGCTGGCCAAGTGATAAAGCTCTTCAGAAGAGTCTTGCTCAACAGCTCTCAGCTATTTCTCGATACATCCCGAAATCATGATTCTATTTGTTCCTCCCACCGGTTCTCTTGGACCTTCCGAATCTCCTTCCCGCATCGTGTCTCAGCCTCTTTCAGAGTCGGCGAATATAATGGATCCCTTTCCCAGAAATTTTACGCATCATAAATTTGAACAGGTCCGCACATGGCGGGGGAAATAGTGTGGGTCGGCACGAACGGATTCCCTCTCCAGCCGTGCCCGGATTCGTCACTACCTGCATCGTTGTTCGTTCTCTCTTTCGTTTTTCGTCCCGAAACAGGCCGGGTCCGTTGTTTCGTTTCCGTCCTCCCCTACTACGGAAGATCGGATACATCGAGGATCCCGTCTCCGGTTCCGCCGGAGGACATCACGTTTCCTCCGGAAGCGGAAGACACCGCAAGCGGGGGTGTCGATGGGCTCTGATTCATGTTCTCAACAAGATTCTCGATGGGCGGGGGAACCGCCAGATTCGAAAAACCGCCACCTCCTGCGCCACCGGATCCTCCGCCGGTCCCCGACGAGACATTGGCCGGGAGGATGGTTCCTGTTCCCGAAAGCGTCATGGACGGAAGGGAGTAGTTCGACCACGAGAACCCTCCGGTTCCGCTTCCGGAGAAGTCGGCGGCCGTGAGGGTCGCGGTCACGGTGTGCGTTCCGGCGGAGGACGAGGAGAAGGTTCCCATGCCCCCCGTGTATGTCGCCCCCTGGCCCGGGACGAACCCGGAAAGGGTCGCGGTGGAGTTCGAGGGGGTCAATGCGACGCTCGTCCCGCCGTCGTAGGTCATCGTCGGGTTCGAGAGGCTTCCGGTGAAGGAAAGGGGCGCCGGGGTGATGTCGACGGAGATTGTCGGCTGGGTCAGGGTAAAGTTAGACGCCCCGGTACCCGAGAGCGTCATCGCCGTCGTCACGGAATCGGTTCCCGCGTTTCCGGAGTTCGACAGCTTTCCCGACGTGTCGCTGGCCAGGCTGATGCTGTTTCCGAAGCGGTTCCCGCTCAGGGTCGCCCCCGTGAGCGAGACGGTGTCCGTTCCGTTGTAGGTACGGGACTTCGCCGACGTTCCGGTCACCGTGAGCGGCGCCGGGGTGATGTCGACGGAGATTGTCGGCTGGGTCAGGGCGTAGTTGCCTGCTCCGGAACCCGTCAGCGTCATCGCCGTCGTCACGGAATCGGTTCCCGCGTTTCCGGAGTTCCCGAGAGTGCCGGTCGTATCGTTCGACAGCCCGGGAGCTGTTCCGTAGATAGTCCCGCTCAGGGTCGCCCCCGAGAGCAAGACGGTGTCCGTTCCGTTGTAGGTACGGGACTGCGCCGACGTTCCGGTCACCGTGAGCGGCGCCGGGGTGATCGTCCAGGTTCCCGAAACCGCCGAAACGGAACCAATGCTCGTCTGCGTGGAAGGTAACGAGATTGTCCCGGATATTGAAGGAGTGGCCGTATAGCTCCCCGCGCTTGGTCCGACGGAAGAGGGCGAGGTCGAAACACTGATCCCGGAGGGCAGGGAACTCCCCCCCATGGTATAGGTAGCGGTATAATTGGTGGTAACCGTCGATCCGTTATAGACGGAAGAGCCGCTGTTTTCTGTCACGGTCGCAACAGACAGATCCGAAACGAGCATAGGGGCGGTCATCGTTCCGCTTCCAGAAACAACCGTTCCCTCGAACCAAGGATGACTAGTGGTACCGTACTTGAAACTTCCAGAACTCGAACTCCAAGTATTGAACTGACTACTCCAGTTGGCGAAGGTTGTCGTCGGTGTCGTCGTGGAGAAGGACGAAAGAGCCACGTTTGTTCCATATGTTCCACTAGCGCTCGTGATGTTTCCTATTGCGTATGTCGCCGTTGAGCTCAGAAAGTAGTTGCACCCTGCTACGCCGCCGGCTCCGCCGGAACCGCTGGAACCGTTATTGTTGGACCCGACGACCCCGCCGACATCGGTGGATCCGCTGACTCTTCCTGTGTTGTAGGAATATTGGACCTGCGCGTTATATAAGTTGCTCCCAACAACACCCCCCACCCCAGCAACTCCGGTGACGCTCCCCGTGTTGTAGGAGTATTCCACGATTCCACCGTTGCCGTTTTCCCCGACGACCCCGCCGACAAAGGAGGTGGTTCCTGTTCCGCTGACGAGCCCCGTGTTGTAGGAGGCCACTACCTGACCGCTGATGTTTCCCCCGACGACCCCGCCGACATCGGTGGATCCGCTGACGAGCCCCGTGTTGTAGGAGGAGTTCTCGATACCGAGGTAAGTTTTACCACCAACTGCTGTATAGGAAGTGTTTTCCCCGGCGACCCCGCCGACATCGGTGGATCCGCTGACGGCTCCCGTGTTGTAGGAGGTTTCTACCGTACCGCCGTTGTTGAGCCCGACGACCCCACCGACATAGATGTAACTCCCCCCGTTGACCGTGCCCGCCACCCCCAGGTTTTTGACCGTGCCTCCTCCCCCCAGAGATCCGATGAAGCCCGTTCCGTTGATGTTTGTCGCCGTGATCGTATAACCACTCACGGTATGCCCGTTCCCGTTGAAGGTGCCGGTGAAGGGGGTGGTGCAGTTCCCCAGGGGCTTCCAGGGATAGTTGGTGGAGCCTGTGGCGAGATTCGCGTTTGCCATCAGATTGACGGTGTTCGCCAAGTAGTGCGACTGGTGGGTGTCAAGGTGTTCAAGCCCCGCCGCATCGCAGGCGTCGAACGTCGAGCCGCTGATCAGATAGTTCGGGTCGATGCTGACCGTCCCGGGGGTTCCCTGCGCGGAAGACACATTGACTGGCATCGTATTGTTCATGACGACCCCGCTGCCGTCGATCAAGATGCGTCCCCCGTTCCCGCCACTGGGTGCCGAGGCGTCGAGGACGGCACTTCGGGTGAGCGTGGTCGTCCCCGACCCCATCCCCGCCTCGAGCGTGATCGCACCCGGCGTCCCATCGAGGTTTTCCGCCTTGATGACCCCGGAATCAAGAACGGTTCCCCCGCCCGTTGCCGCCACGGAGAGCGACGAGCTTGGTGTTTGGCTGACCGTCACCGTGCTCCCCGCCGCGAGGATCACCTGCCCCGAGGGAGCGTCGATCGTCCCGGTGTTCGTGACATCCGTTCCCACCAGCACCACCTGCCCGTTCGGGCCGGCGGAGAGCACCCCTTCGTTCGTCACGGGACCGGTGGGGGTTCCTCCGGGAGCGGCCGCGCCATACGCCCGGATCCCCGATGCCGAGACCGTCGATCCGGATCCAAAGACGAGCCCGTTCGCGTCCATGAAAGTGAGAATGCCGTTCGAGGTCACCTTCCCGTCGATCGTTGCCGGACTGGTTCCCCCGATGAAGTTCATCGAGACCGACCGGGACCCCGGGGTCCGGTATCGCACCGTTTGGGCCGATCCCACGTGGAACCCCGTCCAGGAAAAGGAGGCTTGGGCGGTCGACTGGTTGATCAGGAGCCTGTTCGTGCCGTAGGACAGGGTCGCCTGCCCCTTCGTCACCCGGCCTCCGTGGGGAAGGGCGAAGGCCATGGAGGGCATCGTCGCCAGCGGCACGGTAGCAACGAGCACCAGCGCCACCAGCTTCTCCTTCCAGGAAAAAGTCCGGAGGTTTTTGCTCTTCTTCGTGTTCGCCGTCATCGCCGCCTCCCGACCGTCGCGTGGGTCTTTTTCGGGATTCGTTCGCGTCCTTGTTTCGTCTTTTTGCCCTCGATTCCCCTTCTTCTCAATATCGCCACCCCGCCGACAGCCACAGCTGGAGGGGGAGACCGCCTTGCTGGACGTTCCCGCCGGTGAGCGCCACGACCTGATTTCCCAGGGCCGCCGTCGGAAGCGGACCGACCGGAACGGCCAGATCGACCTTCCCGAAGAGGTGGCGTCCCGTCCAGGACTCCTCCACCCCCGGCCCCATGGCGCTGTACTGGAATCCGACCCCCGTCACCTGCCCCACGTCGAAGAAGAGGGAGGAGACCAGGCTCCCCCCCTTTACCGCGTCGGTCCGCAGGACGGAGAGGCTTCCGGAATAGAGGTCGTTTCCGAAGAGAGCCGCGGTGGGCAGCGCCCGCACGTTCGACATTCCCCCCAGCACCGCCTGGAGCATGGGGTCGAGTACTCCTCCCCCGATGTACTGCTGGTCCACCGTCGAGAGATAGACGGCGTAGACGGGGGAGAGCGCGACTCGCAGGCCGCCGTTTCCCGTCCAGTAGTTCTGGAGCCCCTGCGTATCGGAGTAGAAGGGGTTGGCGGCGCTCGACCCGCTTCCCTGGGAGAGGCCGTACTCCGTGTCCGCGATGTCGATCGACGCGGAAAGATTGCCCGCGGTCCTGGCCCCCGACAGCTCCACCGTCCCCCCCACCACGCTCCGGTCGTTCTGGACGGTGGGGGAGTAGGTGTCCTGGAACTCCTTCAGAAAGACCATTCCTTTGATCGCGAGACTCGCCGTGGAGGTCTGGACGAAGCTGTGCCGTCCCCAGCCGTCGACGCTGTAGTTGCTCCCCGAGAGCCCCAGGGCCACGAGCTGGCTCACCGTCGCCCCGTGGCCGTAAGGGGAGTAGCCCAGTCCGAGACGGTAGTCGAGGGCGTTCATGTCGACGCCCAGACGGTTTTCAAGATCGAGCGGAGCCGAATAGGAGAGCGTCCCGGAATTCATCCCGAAGAAGCTGGTCGAGGCTGAAACCGTCCACTGGTCACCGGCGAAGAGCGCGTCGTTGATGTCGAGGGTGCCGTTTAGCATGACCGCGCCCGCCGGGGCGTACCCGTAGTTGTCGATCTCGATCTGGGAGCCGGCAAGCGTCGAGGAGGGGGTCGTCTTCACCACCAGGTCCTCCTCCCCCGGAAGTCCCGTCGGCACCAGAAGAGCGTCGGCCCGGGCATAGCCCGGCAGCTGGGAGAGGGCGTAGAGGTTGTCGGAAAGCGGCTGGTCGGAGACCGGAGCGCCGGGGCCCACCCCGAGGTTCTTCGTCACGAAGGTGACGTCCCCGGTCGGAACCCCCGACAGGGCGACCTTCCGGATCCGCTCGGAGACCGCGGTCTTCTGCACCGCATCGGAGACCTGCCGGGCCAGGCGGTTCAGCGTCTTCCGGTCCAGGACGACCACCCGGACCGCCCGGCCGGACCGGAAGGCTTTTGTCCCGACGATATGCAGTTCCGGGGCTTCCTTCCGGAGTCGGTCGACGGCGGTGCGGATCCGTTCCGCAAGAAGCGGCCCCGGCGCGGGAAAGACCCGGCGGGCCACATAGCCCAGGACGGCCCGGACGGGATGGGAGACCTCCAGGGTCAGGCGCTTGCCGTGGCGGAACCACGCGGTTTTGACTCGGGGAGAAGGCGCCGCGGCCGTCCCCGGAGCCGGGGCGACGATCCCGGGAAAGGCGGCGGGGCCATTGGCGGAAACCTCCTGCGCGCTCCCCGCCGCCCGGGCGGAAAGGGGGGGAAGGACCAGCAGCAGTCCCGCCAGGAACGGGAGAATGCTTTCCGCGCGCGTCTTGCGTCTTTCTCGGATTGGGGATCTCATGTGCCTCCTTCGAGTTTTTTGAGGGTGTCGAGGGTGTGCCGGATGCCCGTAATCGCCCGGCCTCTTCCGAAGAGTCCGTCGATTCCCCGGGTTCCCGTATAGGACCGGCCGTTCAGGGAGAAGCGGACCTTTCCCGATTTTGATTCCACACGCACGAGCCGGATCGTCAGGTACCCGTCGAACAGGTTCATGGGATGCTCGGGATCGAGAAGGATCGGCACGTCGTTGGTCACCATGAGCCCGATGTGGTGGCCGATGGGGCAGGAGACCGGCACGATCCGGAAATGGGGGAACCAGAGGGCATTCGCACTGACGGTGCGCTCCTTTCCGCCGATCCTCCAGATTTCTTTCTGGATGTACGGGGCGGAGAAGCTCTGGAACTCCGCGATCTGGCCGGCATGGGTGGTGACCCCGAAGATGCGGGTGGGGGTCTTGGTGGGCACCTTCCCTGCCGGATAGAGGTCCAGGGGATGGGGACGGACCGAGACCCCGTCCACCGTCCGCCACAGGACCAGGGGCCCGCCTTTGGGTCCCGGCATGAGGTAGGTGATCACGCTGTCCCCCACGGGAAAGCTCCGGCCCGCCAGGACGGAAAAGTTCCGGCAGGTCTCCTCCGCCAACTCTTTTTTCTCGAGGACGGCGGTTTTCCCGAAGAGCACCCCCCGGTCCCCCACCGGAAGATGGGTGTCGAGTGGGGTCGCGTCGTAGACCAGCCCTCCGGCCGGGATCAGGACCAGCGGCGGACCCGCAGGCTTTCCGTCCGCACCCTTCTTCCAGACGATCCGCGAGCCCTTGATCACCAGGCTCTCGATCGTCCGGTTCTTGCCGTCATTCATGGGAACCTCGCGCCATCCCGGAAGGGTGCGGGCGTCGATCACCGGGTCGCGGGGCAAAATCTCCGCTCCCGGGACGATAAGGTGTTTGCACCCGAAGCTCTCCCCCGCCACGAAGGGGTCGAAGGGAAGGGGGTAGGGCGCCCCATGGGCCGGTTGTGACAGTGCGGTGAACAGGAAGATCCCGGCCGCAAGAAGAAAGGGCCTCTTTCCAAAAACGTGCAGTGTTCTCTCCTTCGTTCTTCGTCCCGAAACAGACCGGGACCGTTGTTTCGTGTCCGTCCTCCCCTACTTCGGCAGGTCGGATGTCTCGATGATGGCGCCTGTACCGGAGGAAAACGCATTTCCGGTCCCTTCGGGAGCTTCCGACGACCTTGTCCGGCTTCCCTGTATTCCGGGGAGGCGCGTCAGGGACTCTTTGGGAACTCCTTCGCGGTTAGCGGGACAGATCCGATACGTCGAGGACGTCCGGACCGTAGTCCCCGCCTCCCGTCTCTGTCGGGTTCGACTTCTGTCCGATCCCTGTGACGGCTTCCATGCCACTGAAGGCGAACGCGGGCGGAGGGATGTCCTCCACGGTCCCGCCGATGTCGAAGAAGAGGGATCCGGACCCGAAGAGGGTCCCGGATCCGGGGGCGGTGGCGGCCTTGATCGAAAGCGCCGTGGCGTTCCCGGGAGCCTGAACGATCGTGTAGTCCCCCGAATAGGGGCTCGAGAGAGTCAAGGTTCCATTGATGGCGTAGGTGCCGGCCGGGCTTCCCGAGGTTCCTATCGTGCCCCACGAAACGCTCCCGTCGCCCGAGAGGGTCTGTCCGGGAGCGAATCCCGTCACCATGCCCGAAAGGGTCGGAACCGGCGATCCGGCGGTCATCGACGCCGCGTTGGCCGTCACGGTGAGCGTAGCTTTCGTGATGGTCCAGGTTCCCGAAACCGCGATGAAGCTTCCCACGCTCGTCTGGGTGGTCGGGGCGGAAAGCGTGACGGAAGGCGTCAGCGAGTAGGAGCCGGTGGTCGGGCCCACCGATGCGGTGGAGATCCCGGAGGTCAGGGCGGAGCCGCCCATGGTGAGGCTCTGTGTGTAAGGGTGCGCGACGGCGCTTCCGTTATAGACGGATGTTCCTCCCGCCGTGATCGTGTCGCTAGGCAGGTCGGGGACGAGAATTGGTCCGGTCACCGTTGTGGGAGACGATCCATTGTAGGCCGTGATAGATCCCATGAACCAGGGGTCCGTGGTCGCGCTGGAGGAGAAAGAGCCTGTGGTGCTGTTCCAGGAGTTAAAACCCGAGTTGTTCGTGCTTGTCCAGCCACTGAAATTGGTTTTAGTATTAAATGCATTGTATGCTAGGGACGAAACTCCGGAGACCGTGGTGTTGCTGTTCCCTACTCCCGTGCTATTGGAGGAATGGATGGTAGTGGAGCAGTTCCAGTAATCGGAGGTATAAGTGCCGCCGTTGCTGCTGACCCCAACGACGCCACCGGCGGTATTGTTGGTGATGAGGCTGCTGACGCTTCCGGTGTTGTAGGAATAGTCCACGGAGCCGGAGTTTTTCCCGACGACTCCCCCGATAGTACAGTTTCCTCTGACGCTTCCGGTGTTGTAGGAATAGTCCACCGTGCCGCCGTTGCTGCCGCTGTTGTACCCGACGACTCCCCCGACAATAAGGTTTCCGTTGCTGACGCTCCCGGTGTTGTAGGAAGTTTTCACCGCGCCGCCGTTGTACCCGACGACCCCGCCGATGTCGCTTCCTCCCGCTCCGTTGATGCTTCCGGTGTTGTAGGAAGTTTCCACCGTGCCGTAGTTGAGCCCCGCGACCCCGCCGATGTCGGAGAAATTCCCCGTTGTTCCGCTGACGCTCCCGGTGTTGTAGGAAGTTTCCACCGTGCCGCGGATGTAGTTGCTCCCGACGACTCCCCCGATAGTACAGTTTCCTCTGACGCTCCCCGTGTTGTAGGAAGACTCCACCGTGCCGCCGTGGTTGTATCCCACGACCCCGCCGACGTAGTAGTCCCCGCTGACGCTCCCCGTGTTGTAGGAGGCCACTACCTGACCGCTGATGTTTCCCCCGACGACCCCGCCGACATAGTTGTAACTTCCCCCGTTGACGGTGCCCGCCACCCCCAGGTTCTCGACCTTCCCCCCCGATCCCAGGACGCCGATGAAGCCCGTTCCGTTGCTGTTTGTCGCCGTGATCGTATAACCACTCACGGTATGCCCGTTCCCGTCGAAGGTGCCGGTGAAGTCGTTCGAGGAGGAGGAGCCGTTCCCCAGGGGAGTCCAGGAGGATCCCCCCAGGTTGATGTTGGCGGTCAGATCGATCGTGTCGGAGAGGTAGGCGGACTGGTTCCGGTCGATATATGCGAGGCAGGAGGCCGTTCCGATGTCGATGGGATTGCCGGAGGGAGGATCGAGAACGACGGATCCCTTCTGTCCGTAAGGAGCCGAAACATCGATGGGTGTGGCGTTGTCGAGAACGAGAAATCCTCCGTCCACCGTGACATGTCCCCCGTTGCCTCCGTTCGGAGCGGATGCGTCGAGGACGGCGGTTTTCGCCAGCGTCGTCGTCCCCGACCCCATCCCCGCCTCGAGCGTGATCGCACCCGGCGTCCCGTCGAGGTTTTCCGACTTGATGACCCCGGAATCAAGAACGGTTCCCCCGCCCGTTGCCGCCACGGAGAGCGACGAGCTTGGTGTTTGGCTGACCGTCACCGTGCTCCCCGCCGCGAGGATCACCTGCCCCGAGGGAGCGTCGATCGTCCCGGTGTTCGTGACATCCGTTCCCACCAGCACCACCTGCCCGTTCGGGCCGGCGGAGAGCACCCCTTCGTTCGTCACGGGACCGGTGGGGGTTCCTCCGGGAGCGGCCGCGCCATACGCCCGGATCCCCGATGCCGAGACCGTCGATCCGGATCCAAAGACGAGCCCGTTCGCGTCCATGAAAGTGAGAATGCCGTTCGAGGTCACCTTCCCGTCGATCGTTGCCGGACTGGTTCCCCCGATGAAGTTCATCGAGACCGACCGGGACCCCGGGGTCCGGTATCGCACCGTTTGGGCCGATCCCACGTGGAACCCCGTCCAGGAAAAGGAGGCTTGGGCGGTCGACTGGTTGATCAGGAGCCTGTTCGTGCCGTAGGACAGGGTCGCCTGCCCCTTCGTCACCCGGCCTCCGTGGGGAAGGGCGAAGGCCATGGAGGGCATCGTCGCCAGCGGCACGGTAGCAACGAGCACCAGCGCCACCAGCTTCTCCTTCCAGGAAAAAATCCGGAGCCCTCTCCTGCGCGCTCCGTTCTTCGCCGTCCGTCGTTCCGTCCGTGTCTGCATCATTATTGACCTCCTCGTGCCGGTCCGTTTCCGGGGTCCCGACCGTCCGGGGCTCTCCGCCCCGCGTTCCGTCTCCATCCGTGTCGGCTCATATTTTTTTCTGTTTCACTTTATCTCCATTTTTTGTATTCTCGTGCAATCGTCAGGTCTTAAAGCTCTTTAAGACCTGGCCTCGGATCCCTCCCGCCGCGGTGTTCCGACAGCTTTTAGGGGAAAGCTTGTGAATCGTTCGCCTTCCGACGCACCTCCGCTCGCCTACATCTTTCTGGGACCGCCGGAGGTCCTCCGGGGCGGGGTGCGGGTCGCCGGAGGGCGATTCGACAGACCGCTGGCTCTCCTGTCCTACCTGGCCGCCAATCCGGGGCCCCGGGAGCGCGACGAGCTGGCGAGGCTCCTGTGGTCCGAAAAATCTCCCGCCTCCGCCCGCGCCAACCTCTCCACCAACCTGCACTATCTGGAACGCCGGCTCGGGAAGGGGTTCTCCCTCGAGAAGACGCCCCGGACGGTGGGGTGGATCGACCGGCAGACCCCCTGGGCTTCGGAGCCGGTCGACCTCCGGCGGTACCTGCGGGACGACCCTCCCGAAGGATGCGCCGTCCGGCATTCCCCCGGAGACTGCGCCGCCTGCCGCAAGAGGATGGAGGCACAGAGGGAGATGGGACGACGGATCTTTCTCGAGGAGGTCTCCTTCGAGGGGATGGGAGAGTACGGACATTGGGCGAGGACCTTCCGAGAGGAACTCGCCCGGCGCCAGGCGGAGCTCGAGAGGGTGCTCGTCCGGGAGACGGCGTCTCCCGGACGAGCCTTTTCCGTGTCGCTTCCGGAGTGGGAGATCCGCCAGGCGACCTTTCTGTCCGTCCTTCTGTCGCCTCCCGCCGGGCTGGAGCCCGAAGAGGCCGTCGGCCTCCGGGAGTCCTTCCGGGAGGAGATGGAGAAGCGTGTCCTTTCGGAGGGGGGGAGACCGCTCGCCGGATCCGAAGGAGCCTTCCTGGCGGTCTTCGGGTTTCCGCGGGCCCGGGAGGACGAAGCGCGGAGAGCGGTCGGGACGGCGCACGCGCTCCGCGCCGCAGTCGCTTCCGATCCCCGCTTCCGGGGGAGCGCGGTCCGCCTGGGACTTCATACGGGAGAAGGGATCTCCGACCGGGAGGGCGCGGATCCGGACCCGCTGGGGGACCGGGTCCGCGAGACGAACCGGGTCGCCCGCCACGGGACGCCCGGGGAGATCGCGGCAACCTACGAGACGGCCTGCCGGGTGGACCGGTGGTACGTCGTCGCCCAGTCCGGGACCCTTTTGGAGGGGGCGGACGGTCCGGAGCGCCTCCTCTACCGGATCCGGGAAGACCGCCCGTTCGGATCTCACCGGGCCATGCCCCTCTTCGGACGCCGGAGGGAGCAGTCCCGGATGTGGGCGCTCTGGAACGCAGCGAAGACCGGGAAGGTTCTGCGGACCCTCTGGCTTACGGGTGAGGCGGGCATCGGGAAGTCGGCCCTCCTCGAAGGACTGGCCGAACGCATCCATGCCGACGGCCAGGAGGAGGGCATGGTGCGGCAGGTTTTCTGTCTTCCGGAGCACCGGGAGAGCCCCTACGCCTCCCTGGTCCAATTTCTTTCGGGGGGCGTGGGTCTCGAGGAGAACCTCTCCCCTTCGGAATACCGTTACCGGCTGGAGCGGTATCTTCTGTCCACCGGACAGCCCGTGAGGAAGAACCTCCCGGCGCTCCTGCATCTTCTCGACGCTCCCAAGGCCGTGTGGGAGGATCTCTCCCCGCCGGAGCGTCCGAAAGAGGAAATCGAATCCCTCTTCCTGTCGATCCTCGTGCGCCGCTCCGAAAGGCCGTTTCTCCTGGCGATCGACGATCTTCCCTGGATGGACCTCGCGACCCTCGATCTTTTCCGGAAGGCCCTCGAGGCTCTTTCGAACCGTCCGGTCCTGGTCGTCGTCGCAGCGCGACGGGAGGAGAGCCTCCGCGAGGCGGGTCTCCCGCCTCCGGACGAGACGATACGGCTCGCGGGGCTTTCCCGGGAGGAGAGCCGGCGGATGATCGAAAGCCTCTCCCGGGCGCCTCTCGTGGAGGAGTCCGTCCGGGAAGGGATCGACCGGGGCGAGGGGGTTCCCCTGTATCTGCGCGAGCTCGTCCTGTCGGGAGCCCTCGCCCGGGAAGGCGGCTCGGGAGTGCCTCCGACCTTGCGCGATCTCCTGACCTCCCGGATCGATGCCCTGGAAGAGAGCCTTCCGATGGCCAAGGTCGCGGCCTGCCTCGGACAAAGTCTCGACGAACAGATCCTCCTGCGGGCGACGGAGAGGCATGCCCGACTCCCCCTCGGAAGCCGGATCGCCGAGGCGTGGGTCCGGGAGCTCGCGGACCGCGAGATCCTCGAGCTGGACCGCCCCCCTCCCTCCCCGGTCTACCGGTTCCGCCACGACCTCCTGCGGGAGGCGGTGCTCCAGTCCCTTCCGGCCTCGGTCCGCCGCGGGATCCACCGGTCCATTGCCCGGACGCTGCGGGAGGATTTTCCCGAGCGCGCGGAGAGCGCCCCGGAGGTTCTGGCCGAGCACCTCCTGGAGGCCGATCTTCCGGAGGAGGCCCTTCCGCTCTTCGTCCGGGGGGGCTCGCGCGCGGAAGGGATCGGAGCCTACGAGATCGCCCTCTCCCATTACGGGCATGCGCTCGATCTTCTGGTCGAGGGGACCGGAGGGCAAGACGCTCCCGCGACGGCCGTCCGGATCCTGCGACGGATGATCCGGGTCGGCCTCTACGTCTGGGGACACGGGTCGGCCCGGGTCGACGCCCTGCTCGGAAAGCTGTCGGAAATCTCCGCAAGCGGGAATCCGGAGGTCCGGAAGCTCTTCGATCTCATGCTCGACGCCGTGATGGTCGGCATCCACGGACCATCGCGATTTCTCGAGAGGCTCGGGGAGCCCGAAGCCCTGGAGCGGGCCGCGGGCTCTTCCACCGAGATCCGCCTGTGGATGGCCTGCATGCGGGGAGTCGCCCTTTTCTATAACGGGCAGATCGCCCGGTCGTACGACACGCTACTGGATCTGCTTCCCCAGGTCCGGTCGATCCGGTGGGACGGCCAGGGGGCCGTCGAGGCCTTCTCGGAGCCTCCCGCCGTCCTCCTCTTTTCCTTTCTGGGGTTCGCCGGCCAGCTCGTGGGCCGGACGAAAGACTCTTTGTCGTTCCTTTCGGAAGGGGAGCGCCGGGAGGAGTGCGACCGCTTCCCGAAGTCGCGGGTCTACATCGGCGTCCACAAGATTTGTGCGGCCTGGGTGCAGGAAGATGCGGAGGGGACGGAGACATTCGCCCGGGAGACCCTTCTTCTGGCCGAGTCCTGCGGTTTGCACGTGTGGGCGGAGTTCTGCCGTCTGGCGCTCGCCTGGAGCGAGGGGACGAAGGAGTCGGAGGCCCAGGCCGAGGCGGCGGAAAAGGCGGTTCGGGCGATGATTCCGGGAGTCGGAACGATCTACATCTCCGTCCACGCCGGCACCGCGTTCCGGGCTGAGCTCTGGGAGAAGGTCGTCGGGCTGGCGCGGTTCGGCCGGGCCGAGTCCCGGCGGACGGGAGCCCGCCTCTTCGATCCCCACCTTCTGACCCTCGAAGGGCGGGCGCTTCTGGCGATGGATTCCCGAAGGAACCGGGAAGAGGCCCGGGTCCTGTTCGAGAGCGCCATCGGGGAGGCGCAGCGATCCGGAGCCGTCTGGTACGGAATCCAGGCCGCAATGGCTCTCGCGACGATCGATCGAAAGGCGGCCGGAAAGACGCTTCGGGAGCTTCTGGCAAGCCTTCCGGAAGGCGCGGATAGCGGGGTGGTGCGGGAGGCCCGGGAACTGGCCCGCGAGACGCATCCGCCGGAGTCTTGAACCCGCGAGAGAGGCTCTTCGAGAAAAATCGCCGAATGAGAAGGCTTTTCCGGTCGGATATTCCGCACCTCATTTTCAGGACACAAATTCCATAACCACCAATATTTAGTGGAGAAGGGCCGGGATCGGTCCCCTCAATCTTGTCAGACGATCGCTGCCAGGAGACGTTCCGGTGATCCCCCGCCAATCTCCCTTGTCGGGAGCGGTTTATCCGGTGATCGGTCTTCAGGGGACTGATGATCGCTTCCAGAGACTTTGACGTGGTCCTGAATGCTTGGCAGTGATGCAGTTTTGTGGAAAAATGCACCAGCAATATGATTTTTAGCGCTTTCTTGGCGATCAATCCTGGAGGGCGACACATGGCGACCGTGCGCAAAACCATCACGCGGACCGACCAACAAGACGCCTGGGTTAAATCCCAGATCGACAGCGGCAACTACACGAACGACAGCGAGCTCATCCGCCGAGAGCAGGAACGCACCGCCGGAATCGAGCGCGTCCGGCAAGCGTTGATCGAAGGCGAAAAGAGCGGCGAGTCACAATGTTTCGACCCGGCCGGATTCAAGCAGCGGATGCAGCTCGCGCAGGGCTGAATACCGCCTCACACCTGCCGCCGAGCGCGACCTGGAAGAAATTTGGACGTACACGGCCGGGCAATGGGGCATCGAGCAAGCGCACCGCTACTCGAACACGCTGACAGCGGCTTTTGCAGAGCTGGCCGAAGCCCCGAAAACCGCAGCAGCTTGCGACCACATTCGGCCCGCCTATCGACGGCGCGGCGTTGAAGGCATGTGATCTCCTTCCGCATATCGGGTTATGGCATCGCCGTAGTGCGAATCCTGCATGACCGCATGGATCCCCCCGCTCCACTTGTGACGGCCGTTTTACCGGAAAAACGCCGGAAAGACCCTTTTCCCGGAGCGCGGCTTCGGTCTCCCCCACCGGCGTTTGGGAAACTCCTCTTCCTGTTCCGGGGGATCCCCGAAAGCCGAAAGAAGTCCCGGTCCTTCTCCACCTGGAACCCCAACTCCTTCATGCCTCGGGCCTGGGCGAACTCGATCCCTTTTCGGGTCGCATCGTCCCTGATGGCCCACGCGATGGACACGCTCTTCGGAGCGGAAAAGGTCAGGTCCCAGGCGTAGCGCCGCTCCTTTCCGGCCCCCCTGGACCAGGCTTTCCTCCATCCGGGGATCCTGTCCCATCCGGGTCCGGATATGGTCCTCGCGGGAGACGGACCCGGACAGTCCCAGCGCTTCCGCGGCGGAGCCCACGGGAGGAAACCTTCTCTTCAAAAAGAAAGGGTCCCTCTCTTTACCCCTCTTGCGAGGGCCTTTTAAAAATCAATTTCGGTTTTTGAACAAGAGATGCATCAGGTCCAGTTCCCGTCTTCGGGGGAATATTTCCCGGCGAGTATCCGGCCCAGCATGTTGGAAAACCGCTCCCGGTCGGCCGGCATATACGGAGCCGGACCTCCCGTTTCGATACCCGATCCCCGAATCTCGTCCAGGAAATTCCGCGAACGCAAGGCTTCGACAATGTTCGACGCATCGAAGACATCGCCTCTCGGAGACAAGACCAGGCACCCTTTTTCCACCATCTGGGCCGCAAGAGGAATGTCGGCGCTGATGACCAGATCTCCCGATTGCCCAAGACGCGCGATCTCCCGGTCGGCCATGTCGAACCCCGCGGGAACCTGGATCGATCCGACGTGGGGGGAACGGGGAAGCCGAAGACGCTGGTTGGCCACCAGGATGACCTTGATCCCGTTTCGTTCGGCAGTCCGAAAAAGAATTTCCTTGACCGGTTTCGGACACGCATCCGCATCGACCCAGATTTTCACCGATAGTCCTTTCATGCAGGAAAGCCTGATGCCTCGGCGGTCCGATCAAAAACAGCTCGCGACCCGTTCCGGCATTCCTTTACCAGAAAAACGCCGTAAAGATCAGTCCTTCAGGGAGGGGAGGTTCAAAGATCACAGACCGACAAATGCGGGAAAAAAAGAAAAGCCGTTTTCCATGCCGAAAAAAACCAGAAGAAAGCATTACGGACCGGATGGAAAACCAGAGAATGTCTTTCAAACAGAGCACATCATACGTTTCGGAGCACTCTTCCACAAAGCGGGTCTTTCGATTGCGGACTAACGGTTTCCGGGGAAATCGATTGTTCCCTGATCCATTTTCAGACGGTCGGCGAGTTCCGCCGGGGGAAGAGGCCGGGAGTTCAGAAAACCCTGGTAGGCATCGCATTCCATCGCTTTCAGCATGTCGAGCTGCTCCCGGTTTTCGACGCCTTCGGCAACGACCTTCAGGTTCAGATTATGGCCCAGTGCAATGATCGTCCGGACGATCGCCGCGTCGTTGGGATTGTCGCAGATATCCGTGATAAAGGAACGGTCGATCTTCAGACGGTCGAGAGGGAACTTTTTCAGGTAGGAAAAGCTTGAATACCCGGTCCCGAAATCGTCGATCGCGATGTGAACCCCTTTTTTCCGGATGCCGGACAGCGTGCGCATGGCTCCTTCCGGATCCTGCATCAGCAAGGTTTCGGTGATCTCGAGTTCCAGACATTCCGGGGACAATCCCGAACTTTCCAATGCCGAAAGGATCTCTTTCATCAGGTCTTGATTGATGAACTGCAGGGCCGACAGGTTCACCGCCACCCGCAATCGGGGAAACCCCGCCCGTTGCCAGATCACCGCCTCCCGGCAGGCTTGTCCGATGATCCAGCGACCGAGCGGAATGATCAACCCCGTCTCTTCCGCCCGGGGGATGAAAGACTGGGGAGGCAGAACCCCTTTGACAGGATGGTTCCAGCGGACCAGGGCTTCCACCGACTCGACCTCTCCCGTAGCCAGTGTGACCTTCGGCTGGTAATACAGGACGAACTCCTCGCTTTCGATTCCACGCCGCAGATCGTTCTCCATTTCGATTCGCATCGCAGTACTGTCGTTCATTTCGCCCGAGTAAAACTGGATCTGCCCCGGACCCTTGCTTTTCGCATGATACATGGCGCTATCGGCGTTTCCGAGCAACGCCCTGAACGACGTGCCGTCATGCGGAAACAGACTGATGCCGATGCTCGCCGAAACGGACAGGGACTGCTCCCCCACTTCTATTTTTCGTTCGACCGCATCCCGGATTTTTCTCGCCGTTTCATGCACTTTTCCGAGTTCCTTCCGGGCGGGCAGCACAACGATGAATTCGTCTCCTCCGATACGGGCGACCGTATCTTCCGGACCCGCCACATCCAAAAGGCGTGTCGCCACTTCCTGGAGGACCTTGTCGCCGACATGATGTCCCATCGCGTCGTTGATCGGCTTGAATCGGTCAACGTCGAGAAAAAGGAGCGAAAATTCGCTGCTGGAAGAACGGGCATGACGGATGGCTTGTTCGACCCGATCCTCCAGGAGAATCCTGTTTGGCAAATGTGTCAGGCTATCGTGCAATGCCATGTAATGGAGCTTCTCGTTTGCCGCCTTCAAAGATCCGACGAGCCCCGCCGTCCGTGTTGCCAGATGGGAATCGACCAGCGATAAAATAAGCGCGATCGACAGAATCAGGAAAGATGTCAGCCCGATCGTCACCGCAAGCCACGCATCCGAGGCGTTCGGCAATGGGGATCCGGACATCTCGGCCGGAAGCCGGGCAGCCGCCATCCCCGTGTAGTGCATTCCGGAGATGGCGGCCCCCATGATCAGCGCGCTCAGAAATTTTTTCGGGACATCCGCAGAAACAACATCCGACCGGAGATTGAAGACGATTTTCAACGCCGCCGTGGAAGCAATGACCGCGATCAGAATCGACGAAACAAACAGAAAATGGTCATACCGGATTGTCATCCGCATCGCCAACATGCCGGTGTAATGCATCGATGCGACACCGACTCCCATGATGGTTCCGGCAAACAGCAGACGCCGGATTCCCATCTGTCGGAGGCTGGCCATCCAGAGGGCAAAACCGGTGACGACGATCGCGATCAAAAGCGACACCAGCGTGGTCCCGACGTCGTATGTCACCGGGACCGGCAACCGGTAAGCCAGCATCCCGATGAAATGCATGGACCAGATGCCGACACCCATGGAGACGGAGCCGCCGGCCAGCCAGAGGTAACGTCTCTTTCCCGATGTGGAGGTGATGCGGCTGGCGAAACTGAAGGCCGTATAGGATGCGATGACCGCGATGAAAACGGACAGGGCCTACCAGCCAGGAGCTATAATGACCGCTCATTCCGAATATCGACTCCTTCGGCGTCAGGTGCGAGAGGGTCTCCCGGGTCGCGATGATCCGGTTTCAAATTCAAATGTGAGAGGTGATCCGGTTTCAGGATTGTAACCTGTCCGGACGGTCCCGGGAAACAAGAAGTCGCCGGCGGGGACAGGTTTTCACGTCCCGCACCGGTCGATTGCGCCTGAACAGACGGGACAGATGCTTCTCTTTCCTCTTATCGTCCGGAAACGGGAGAATCGGAAGACGGATCATTCCGGACGGAAACGGTCCCGAGAAAAACAACAGAGTGCAGAACGGATCTTTTGAAAAACAGGACCGGTCTTCCCTGACACAGAGCGAGAGGCCTCTGTCCGGATCTCACCGTTGCGAAAAATCTCTTGCCGGCTTTCGCTCCTGCGCTCCCATGGCAAAACCGGCTACGGGTCGTATCCTCAAAGAGAAACAGGGCTTCTGCCGGCGGGATCCGATGGTTTGAATGACAGAACGGTTTGTCGTACCATGCTTTTATCCTTTCGCCTTCCTTCATCGAACAGCAATTCCGCTTTTTCTGTCGGCGACAGGGGGCGACCGGTTTGACCGCAACGGCCGGATCTCTCTTCTTTCCGTCCTGCCGGACGGACTTCGGAGTGGGCTGGCCGTCGGGATTTTCCTGTTCAAGCCCTGCCCCGGGCAAAAGAGACAGAGTCCGGAGACTGTGAACCTGATCCCCGTACGACGATGGAGGGCCGGAAAATGGAAACGAAGGATCCAGGAAAAGACAGGGATCGACAGATCCAGACGGCCACACTGGCCGGAGGATGTTTCTGGTGTCTGGATGCGATTTTCCGGGATGTCGAAGGAGTCCGGACGGTGGAGTCCGGCTATACCGGCGGAACCGTTCCCGCCCCCTCCTACAGGGACGTGTGTACGGGATCCACCGGCCACGCCGAAGCCGTCCGCATCCTCTTCGATCCGCTCCGGGTGACTTTCGGCGGTCTCCTCGACATTTTCTTCACCATTCACGATCCGACGACGCTGAACCGTCAGGGAGCCGACATCGGGACACAGTACCGCTCGGAAATCTTCTGGCACTCCCCGGAACAGGAAAAAGTCGCCCGGGACATCATCGGGAAACTGTCCGGGACCGAGGCATTCACGGGGCGCCGGATCGTGACCGCTCTCTCTCCCGCCGGAGTGTTCTACCCGGCAGAGGAATACCACCAGGGCTACTATGCCCGAAACACCGGCCAGCCATACTGCCAACTGGTCATCCGGCCCAAGATCGAGAAGTTCCGGAAAATCTTCCTTTCCGGATCAGGGTAGCGAAGGCGCCATCTTCCCGAGGGCGTGTCCCAGAAGTCCTCCGA
This sequence comes from Nitrospirota bacterium, assembly GCA_021826965.1. Taxonomy (GTDB): domain Bacteria; phylum Nitrospirota; class Leptospirillia; order Leptospirillales; family Leptospirillaceae; genus Leptospirillum_A. The sequence continues at coordinate 6,745 of JAKAYA010000028.1, read as the reverse complement.
TTCCCTTCATATCGAAAACACGATAATCCGGCGGGACCACAAAAAGGTTCGCCGGCTGGGCACCAGGCCGGAAGTTCGACAGCTCCGTCGTCACCTGGCCGTTGGCGGACCGGTACCGGACCGGAAAACCGGTCTTGTGGTTTCGCCACTCGGTCCCGGCCGGACGGCCGTTCTCCACGAGATCGATCCGATCGCAAAGCACACCGTCGATCCGGTCGGTACCCGAAGGGGGCGGAAGCCTTTTTCCGGATCCCGCGAGCATCCTTTGGGATGGAGTCATCCGGAACGGGATTGAGAGGGCGATCTTCCGTGATGCATCGAGAGACCAGGCCCTGGACTGGTCCATCCGCACAATCATGACGGTCATCGGAACACCGGCACCTCCTGCGATCTCCTCGCGGAGGTTCTCCCCCGACACAAAAACACGCGACCGCGTCACCGAGGTTTCCCCGCCGCTCCGGATCGTTGTTGTCTGGTCCGCGCTGTAGGAAAACGGTTCCGCGGCGAACAGAGTCCCGGACAAGGACAGGACGGCCGAAATCAAAAAAGTGAAACGCCATGCTTTCATCGTAATTCCCCCCGGAATCCGTAAACCTTTCTTGTTCGGTCACGCCCGAAACTCTACATGGTCCCCCGGGCGGCGTTCAGATACAGGGCAAGCCGCCGACCCAAACCGTGAAACGAACGGGAATGGATGAACGCTCTCGGAAAAACCCGGCGACCGTCTTCCACGATCCGTTCGAACGACACATGGGCCAGTTCTCCCAGATCCTCCGGGAGGACATAGCACCCTACCGTCGGAATACTTCGCCGCAGCTTCCCCAGGGCTGCAAGAGAACGTTCGCTGTTCTGGCAATCCGTCAGGACGACGGCCAGGTCGTAGTTTCCGCTGATGGTCTCCAGAAAAGGAATCAGCGTATAGAATCCGTCCGTCTCGTCGGGAAAAAGAAAATTGAGGTGGACGGGGTCCAACCGGAATGCATATCGCGTCGAACAGGCCACGACATCCAGAACGCGTGCGATGCGAGCGGACTCGATCAGACGGATCAGGTGGGATCCATAATAATGAGGCGCACCTGTCATCGAGAGCGAACAGTCCATGATCGCCAGAAGGCGCAAGTCCCTCGGCCTTCGGGGATCCAGCGGCCGGCGCAGAACCTTGAACGTCGGTTCCGAAAGCTTCCGGGCAACAAGACGGCCGACCAGTCCGTCTTCCACCTCCTCCGGCAGACCGATCTTCAGAAAACGCAGCAAACTGTCCACTTCCTGACGAACCATCCGTTCGTTCCAGTCGAAAACGGCGTCTGCGTCGGACGAGGGTTCGAAGTACGGGATTTCCGGTCCCCTGAGATCCGCGGAGAATTCCTCCTCCAGCCCCAGACCGTCTCCGCCGGTCTTCTTTCCGGACGCACCCTCTTCCCGGTTCGGGCGGGAACGTTCCTTCCGGGTGGGCTGAGGGCCTTGACCGGAAGTTTCCCGGAAGTTCCGCGGAGCCGGATTTCCGGGAAGAGAATCCGGAAGGTCTCCCAGCGACTGGGCCAGGGAGCCTGTGGGACGGACATGCCGGTCGAACAGCTTGCTCCATTCTTCCCGAAAGAGAGCCCCTCGCCGAGCCGTCGTCTCGAACCCCTCCGACGGGTCCCCTTCCCGGAAGAGAGCTCCCCAGCCCGCCAGGAATTTCTGGTAGGACCCCGGCCGGGCAAAACCGGACAGGGGCTTCAGGAGAAAGGAACGCATTGGATAGAGCTTCTCGGGGAAATTGACCGCCCCTCCCGACAATCCGAGAAGGACTCTCTCTCCCAGATGATAGGGGTCAAAAATGAATGTCCTGCCTCTCCGAAAGACGTCCGACTCTTCGATCCGGCGGGATTTCAGACGCGCATACAGGCCGATGCGGGAAGAAAGACGGGCAGAGGATCCCGAATCCATGCGACGAAGGGTCTTCCCCTGCTCCAGGAGAAGAAAAAGCGGTTCGGGACATCCGTACCTCTCCGGATCGAACGGAAGGGCTTGCCAGCGGGCCTGATCCAAAGCCATTTCGACAACGACCGGAACCACTTCGTCCATCTGCGGGTCGTCGATGAAAGGGCGCAACCCGATCACCAACCGCCGACGCCTGGAATCGATGCCGATTTGATCGCGATCGGACCGGAATTCAATCGACAGTCCGTTCCCCGGTCCCTGCTGACCATAATGGGAAAGAATGGCGAACCGGCGTTCCATCCCGCGAAGCTTCCGGGTCAGCCCGGGGTCGATGGCCGAAGCCATGGTCATTCTCCTTGGGACAGGCGGGAGGCAGGATCTTCCGGAACTCCGGAGGTTCCGGAAAAGGTGGAGGACAGGATCTCCAGTACCCCCATCACCTGTTCCTCGTCCGGATAGCCGTGACGGTCGTGGGCAATCAAACGGTCCACCCAGAGCATGCGCGCAGTCGCCTGGGGATCCCCTCCGCCGGCGACCGCGCGACCCCAGTTTTTCAGATGTCTCGTCGACAACGGCGCGTTCAGGTGTCCCATCCGGTAGGCATCCCTGAGCGCTCCTGCCACGGACATCAGCTGGGAGACCCTCGAAGGAGGCAGCCCCTCTCCTTCGAGGATCCGTTCTTCGAGCCCCGTGTTGTAATCCACGAAAAGCACGGACTGGAAACGGTCCAGAAGGGACTCGTCCAGATCGTGGGTCTGACTGTAGGATGCCCCCAGATTGCAGGTCGCACAGAACTGGATCCGCTCAAGGGGAACCCTCAGGACTTCTCCGCTGGTGAAATCGTGCAGTTCGTAATGTCCCATGACCGGATCCATCGCTTTCAGGATCAGGTTTCGGGCCGAACGCGATGCGCGGTTGAGTTCGTCGAAGACCACCCCGAGGCGTTCACCCTTCTGGGCACGCCGGAAAACCTCCCGAAGAGGACCTTCCACACGGGTCCAGTCTCCCATGATCCGGGACAGGGCGGACTGGTCGAGGTCCGGGAACTCCTTTTCGAGCTCCAGGAGGATCCGGACCTTGTCCCGGGGACCGACCGGCATCGGCTTGGACAGGAGGTCGTAATCTTCCATCCCGTCGGAACAGGGGATCAGGACGATGCCATCCCGTTCCCCCCGTTTCTCCAGTTTTCCCAGATGCTCGAAAATGACACCGTATGTTTTCCCCGAACCGGTAGGTCCATACAAAAGAACGGAAAATCCTTTCCGGAAAATGTTTTCAAGCGAAGACGAATCCAGAAAGGGTTGTCCTTCTTCGGGCTCGGGAATTTCCGTCGGCTGGACGGGCGTTCTGTCCGGACGGCCGGACAGGGAAGGGCGTGAGACTATCGGCTGGAAAGGCTTTTCCGGGCTCTTCCTCCTTTGCCGGAGGTAGAGATAGAGTCCCAGCATCAGGACGGCGGTGATCCCCATCGAGCTGAGGACGCTTTCCACGAAATGGACATCGGTGATTATGCCGACAGACTGGAGGAGCACACCGCCCAGGATAAAGATGGACATGGACGCAAAGAGACCATGGAACAAGCGCCTTTTTTCGGGAGAGAGATAGGTCACCGCCAGGATGTAGCCGATCAGAAGACCGATGTATCCGAAGACGCCGACCACGGCGAACCACTTGTCCACAAGAAATCCCGTTTCCTTTTTGAAGGTTCCTGCACGAAGGTCACCCTTGGCGATTCGCCACGGAAACCCGCCGTTGGGGATGGAAACATGTTCCGGATCTTATCATGCACACTAAAAAAACTGAACGAAAATTCATTCCGAATCATGTGTTCCGGGACCGGAATCGTCCGATTCCGGCCGGAAGCCTTGAGTCGGGTCCTGCTGTTCGGGTACAATTCCCTGAACATTCCATGAAGGAGGTTGTCATGTCCCAAACAAAAGAATCCGTCCAGGTCAAGGCCTACCTGAAACCGACGTGCGGTTGGTCCAACGGGGTCCGGGCGGTCCTGAGAAAATATAGTCTCCCTTTCGAAGACATCGATATCATTTCGAATCCTGTCGCCTATATGGAAATGGTGACGAAATCGCACCAGCGTCTCTCTCCGTGCGTCGAGATCAACGGCTTGATGCTTGCGGATGTGAGCGGAGAAGAAGTTGAGTCTTACCTGTTACAGCAAGGTCTGGTCGAAAGAGTGGTCTCGTCGGACGACACTCCTACCAACCAGGGATGTCCTTCTCACTGACCCGTGGAAGAACCACCGGTGCCTCCCCGGAAACCCCGGGGAGCTTGCCGGATGAAAGGATAGACATGACCGCACAAAAAATCGCTTCAGCCAATCCCGCCGGAATCGGTATTGATACCCGTTCATCTTCCTGGGTCCGGATTCTTGTCGCACTGCTCTTCGCTCTGTGGGTTCCCGCGACACTGTATTTGCTCCTCTTCGCCCCCATGCCGCTTGTTCATGACACGATTCATCCCGTTCGGCATGCCTTCAGCATGATCATGTGTCACTAAGCAACACCGGAATGCGCCTGTAGCTCAATCGGACAGAGCAACAGCCTTCTAAGCTGTGGGTTGGGCGTTCGATTCGCCCCGGGCGCACCAACTTATTTCCCTTTAAAACCAAATACCAGAGCCAAAAAACAGCATCTTTGACGTTTCCTCATGTGACCTTTTGTGACCTCGTTTGGACTCATTTTTTCCATCTCATTACACCAAAATTACACCAAGCTACACCACGGGGGATCACTATTTTAAGCCACTTTGTGATATTCTGTATTTCTTTATTACACCACGGCGATAAAGAGTGTTGACAGGTTGTCAGGAGCTCAATATTTATAAGGTGAGAGTCGGCCGGAATACTCGGACCCAAGCGATTGGGATGGTTGCCCCGTTGAGAGCGGAAGGCAAGGTAACTTCTCTTGCTCCAGTTAATTTTTTTGTTTTGGAGTCATGGTCGCGGGGTTGTCCCGGCGGATCAGACGGCTTGGGGGAGAAATCCCCAAGTCACGGTATAGCAACGATAATACGTTGTGGAACCGAACCCGGACTTTCGTCCTCTCCGGTACTCTCCTAACTTTCCACGTTACCGTGGTTATTAGGGGAGTACCGTCATGCCGGCTCAAGCCTTCCGTTGGACAAACCCGCCTGAGAATTTCCGCTTTTCCGGCCCCGAAGCCCTCCGGGCCTACTTTTTCCCCCGTCAAACAGTCCAAATCCAAGAAGCCGCAAGGATTATCGGTGTTGGTCGTGAAGCGATGTACCGCCGCGACAGGGGCATCCCGTTTAGAAGACGCCCAGGAAACGGCCGGCAGTATATCCTCCTGGAGGATCTGATCTCCTACCTTTTTCCACACAATCAGTCTGAAAATCCAGAAATACCGGCAACTTCCATCGAAAATTACACCAATGGTGTAATCGAAGAGAAGAAGCGCGGCCGGCCCCGCGGCTCAAAAAACAAGCCGAAAACCCCTGTTTCCGGGCAGGAAGGGGGTGCCAGATGACCCCCTCAAAAATTCAAATAACCACAAAAGATGATGTCGAAAACAATGTAAGACGATTATTCCGAATTATTGAGGCGAGGAAAACTGCAGGAGGACAGGAGGAAAGGTACGTGGATTTTGTCCTTCCTGCGGGTATGATTCGTTTGATGTTTTTCGATCCGAGAAAACCCAAAAAATCGTGTGGGGATGCCACAATAATTCTATCGACAACAAGGATGAACACCGTGAGGAAATCGAAGAAGAACTTCGCTCGAAGAGGATATTCTTGGAGGAATATTATCCGTTGCCGGTAACAGAAATAATATTCGCAGAATTCCCTTTCTTTAAATTAGATCGAAAAAAAGATTCATCCGTCAGGATCTTTGAATATAAGGACATAAAAATAGAACTGATCCCTTCCGTTCTCGGTCACCCCACTGCTTGGGATGAGCCGTTGTATTGTATCTTTTTGCAGTACGATTATCAAAGGATGAATTTGAAAGAACGGGTTTGGTCCCGGAGTGGGTCGAATTCCACATTTTAGAATATTTACAGTGGATCGAAAAAAGAGATAAGGAAATCACCGGGGAAAGGTCCAGATCCGTTGAAGATGGACTCAAGCGGATGAAAGGCCTCCAAGTCGTAAGCACAATTAAGTACGGAACGGAAAAGAAGCTCGTTCAGGGGGGAGGAATTATTACTGATTGGAAGTTTGGGAAACGTAGCGAATTGGATTCTGGGATGGTCGCCATTCGCCTCGCAGATTGGACAAGGATTCATATCCAATCGAATCGGATAATCCATTTACCGAGGGATTTTTTTGGTCTTCCGCCTATAGAGAGAAAAATATACCAAATCCTCCATAAACATCTAGGTCGCCAAAAACAATTTATGATCGGGATCGAAAACCTGCGAACAAAATCAGGATACGAAAGAAATTTAAGGAGATTCCGTTACGAAATCAAAGGCATTATACCGAGTTGCTTGGATATTTGGATTGAGTTCCTTGCATATGGAAATATTCGGGCAAAAAGGATTCAAATCGGGATAGGGGCCGACATTACGCCGGACCCCTCCCACACCACCTGGCATGCGGGTCCGCACCAAGGCGGTTGGAATTGTTGAGGTCGATGCGTTCTGAGTTTGCCCGGCGCACCGCCTGAGTCTGCTTGTTCTCGACCCGCCCGAATCGTTTTCTCACTGCCAGTACCTGTCGGGCTTCACCCTCCAGGCCATTGGCGAGTTTCGCCTATGCGAACATCTGAGACTTTCCGATCCAGAGAGTCGAGGGGCATTCCCTCCAATTCCTTCAGCCCTTCGCCCCTTGTCGGCGGCTACTA
>JAKAYA010000004.1 GCA_021826965.1 Nitrospirota bacterium | reverse complement strand
CCGATCTGATGCGTCTTCTGTCACTTTTCTTGCCAAATCGGTTCATCCCCTGCCGGAAAAATGGCACGGTCTGACGGACATCGAACAACGTTATCGCCAGCGTTACATTGATCTGATCGTCAACCCCGAAGCCCGGGACGTTTTCGTCCGGCGGGCCAGAATCCTCGGATCGATCCGGCATTTTATGGAAGACAAGGGGTTCATGGAAGTGGAAACCCCCATGATGCACCCTTCACCCGGAGGAGCCCTGGCCCGGCCGTTCGTCACCCACCACAACGCGCTCGACGTCGACCTGTTTTTGCGGATCGCCCCGGAGCTCTACCTGAAACGTCTGGTGGTGGGGGGATTCGACAAGGTATTCGAAATCAACCGGAACTTCCGGAACGAGGGATTCAGTCCCCGGCACAACCCCGAGTTCACCATGATGGAATTCTACATGGCCTACCACGCGCCGGAAGATCTGATGCATCTCACGGAAACCCTCTTCGAACGGCTGGCCCTCGAAATTCACGGAAAAACCTCTTTTTCTTACGGCGACCACGTTCTGGATTTTGCCGGCCCCTACCGCCGTTTGTCTTATTTCGATGCGCTCTCAAAAACCACCGGACTCGACCGCTCCGGACTCTTCGATGAAGACCGGCTGATCTCCCTGATCCGGAAGAAGGGACTGGAAATGCCGCCCCGGCGCGCCGGAAAGCCCTACATCGCGGATCTCCAGAATCTCCTGTTCGAAGAAGAGATCGAAAAAATCCTGATCCAGCCGACCTTCGTCACCGGGTATCCCAAATCCATCTCGCCGCTCGCCCGATCTTCCCGGGAAGATCCCGAAATTACCGACCGCTTCGAGTTGTTCGTCGCCGGCGTGGAGATCGCCAACGGGTTCATGGAACTGAATGATCCGGACGAGCAGTTGAAGAGATTCCTCTCCCAGCTGGAATCCCGGAACTCGGGAGACCTCGAGGCACCTCCACCCGATCTGGACTACATCCGGGCCCTGGAGATCGGACTCCCGCCGACGTCGGGCGAAGGAATCGGCATTGACCGGCTGGTGATGCTTCTCACCAACCAGCACTCGATCCGGGACGTCCTGCTCTTCCCCCAGATGAGACCCCAGTGATTCCAGGACGGTTCGAATGGACAGTCGCCATCCGGTACTTGCGCTCGAACCGGCGTTCCCGGGCTCTTTCCCTTCAGACGATCATTTCGGTCAGCGGCGTCACCGTCGGCGTCGCGGCCCTCATGGCAACACTGGCAGTCATGACAGGCTTCCAGCACAAACTCCGCTCCAAGATCCTGGGCGTGAACTCCCATATCGTCCTGACGGACGGCCGCGGAGCTCCCGTGGACCATCCGGAGGACATCATCCGGGAGGTCCGGAAGATTCCGGGCGTCGTCCACGTGGCCCCGTTCATCCTGGGACAGGCCATGCTTTCCGAGGGGAAAACGGTCTCCGGAGCCGTTCTCCGGGGCATATCACCCCAGGAAGAAGACAAGGTCACGCGTCTCGCCCGCTACATGGTGCGCGGCAAATTGAGCGATCTGGATCGTCCGGCCGTTGCCCGTCGACCAGGAGTCATTCTCGGAGAAGATCTTGCTGACCGTCTGAACGTCGACATCGGAGACACCGTCGATGTGATCAGTCCGAACGGGACAATGTCCGCCTTCGGCATGGTGCCAAAAATCCGCCATTTCGCCGTGGTCGGCATCTTCAAATCCGGACTCTACGAATACGATAACACCCTCGCCCTTCTCTCCCTTCCCGAATCCGCCCGGTTCCTGGGGATGCCCAAGGGGTCCGTCAGCGGTCTCGAAATCCAGGTTTCGCACATCATGCAGGCTTCCCGGATCGCCCGGGAGATGGCCACCCGGCTGGGGTATCCTTATTGGCCCCGTTCCTGGCTCCAGATGAACCGGAATCTTTTTTCGGCCCTGTTCCTGGAAAAGACCGTCATGTTCATCATTCTGGTCCTGATCGTTCTCGTCGCGTCCTTCAACATCGTCAGTACCCTGACAATGATCGTCATGGACAAGGGAAAAGAGATCGCCATTCTGAAGACGATGGGCGCAACCCAAAGACAGATCCGGAACATTTTCATGATCGACGGCCTCCTGATCGGCCTGGTCGGCACAGCGGCCGGCCTGCCCATCGGATACCTGATCACCTTCCTGCTCGAGCATTTTTATCGTTTGCCGAACGATGTCTACTTCGTAAGCCACATTCCGGTCATCATCCGGGCGAGCGACATCCTGTCCGTTTCCCTGTCGGCCATCGGAATCAGCTTCGTGGCGACTCTCTACCCCTCTTCCAGGGCAGCCCGGCTCGACCCGATCCAGTCCTTGAGGTACGAGTGATCCGGGGGCTTTCGGTCGTCACACGCGACCTGAAGAAAAGCTATCCGATGGGAACGGGGGAAGTGGCGGTCCTGAAAGGAATTTCCCTGGAGATCCGGCCGGGGGAGCTGGTTGCGCTGACGGGAGAATCCGGGGCGGGCAAAAGTACACTTCTTCATATCCTCGGAACGGTCGACCGGTCTTCCGGAGGAACCGTTCTGGTCGGAAACGAGAACCTCGAAGACCGGCCCGAACATGTCCGGGCCTCATTCCGGAACCGGTCCGTCGGATTTGTGTTTCAGTTCCATCATCTGCTGCCCGAGTTTACGGCTCTCGAAAATGTCCTGGTCCCTTCCTGGATTCAGGGTGGCCCGGAGAACAGGGCACAGGAAAGAGCACGCTCCCTTCTCGAACGCATGGGACTCGGACACCGGCTGATGCATCGGCCCTCGGAACTTTCCGGAGGGGAACAGCAGCGCGTGGCGATTGCGCGGGCCCTGCTTCAGGAACCCGGCCTCGTTCTTGCCGACGAACCGACAGGAAACCTGGATACCCACACGAGTCTGGAGGTTTTTTCACTCCTGAAAGAGCTGAACCGGGAAGAAGGAATGACGGTCGTTCTCGCCACGCATAACACGCATCTCGCGGACCTCGCCGACCGCGTCATCCATCTGAAGGACGGACTTGTCGGACCCAATGGAACCGGGACGGAGGATTCCGTCCCGGCAGAAGAGACATAACAAGAAACCCCGGAACGCGGATTGCAAAACTCAGGCGCTCTTGGACTCGCCGGAAGAGGATGCAGCCGGAGCCGAAGAAGGTGCCGGCGCCGCCGCGGGAGCGGGAGAAGGAGAGGAAGTTTCGCCCGACTTTTTGGTTCCTTCCGTCGAAGACGATTCGCCGGAGTTTCCCTTTCGGACGTAGTCGGTAATGTAAAAACCGCTTCCCTTGAACTGCAATGCCGGCTTTCCGAGAAGTTTCACAACCGGGCCGCCACACACCTCGCACACGGTCTGGACCGGATCGGAAAATTTCTGAATTTTTTCGTAGATCTTGTTGCAGGCGTGACACTGATATTCGTAGATCGGCATGAGAGACCCCCAACGGAATTGTTGACGGGGTAGATGTCCCCCGTTTCTTTTCCCCTACTATCCTAATCTACACATCCCGACCCGCGCAAGAAAAAAAGGCGTTTCCCGGTCTAGTCCAGTCGGGAAACGGCCTCCCGGATACGCTCGATGCCAGCCTGGAGAACGGACAAGGAAGCCGCAAACGACATGCGCATATGGTGGTCGTTTCCAAAAGGTGCCCCCGGAACGATCGTCACCTTGGACACATCGAGAAAGAACTCGGCCAATTCATAAACATTCAGAAGAGGGTGACCCCGGTAGGATTTTCCGAGCAGTCCGGAAATGTTCAGGAAAGCGTAGAATGCTCCGTCGGGCTTTTTGCAGGTAATCCCCGGAACGCTGTTCAGGGCTTCGACGACCGCTTCCCGGCGTTTCGCGTAAGCGGAAAGCATCGGCAGGAAAAACCGGTCGCCGGACGAAAGCGCGAAGGCGGCCGCCTTCTGGGAGATGGAAGTCGGGTTGGATGTCGTCTGGCTCTGGATGCTGTCCATCGCCTGCAGGATCTCCCGGGGACCGGCGGCATAACCGATCCGCCAGCCGGTCATCGAATAGGTCTTGGAGACGCCGTTGACGATAATAGTGGAATCCTTCAGCCGAGGATCCAGCGTCGCGATCGAAATCGCCCGGTGATTGTCGTAGACGATCTTTTCATAGATTTCGTCGGAAATGACCAGGAGATTGTGCTTGAGTGCGATTTCCCCGATGCCTTCCAGTGCGCGCGGACTGATGACCGCTCCCGTCGGATTGTTGGGGGAGTTCAGGACCAGAATCCGGGTGCGGGGAGTGATGGCCGCTTCGACGGCTTCGGGAGTCAGACGGAAACCGTCCTCTTCCCGGCAGGGAACAAAAACGGGTTCTCCGCCGTTCAGATAAATCTGGTCGGGGTAGGAAACCCAGGCCGGGCTGGGGAGAAGCACCTGGTCTCCCGGATTGATGATGGCCTGAAAGATCTGGAAGAGGGAATGTTTCGCCCCGCAGGAGACGACAATATCCTTGGGGGTGTAAGAAATCTTCTGGTCACGCTCGAATTTTGCGATGATCGCTTCCTTGAGCTCGGCGATACCGCCGACCGCCGTATATTTCGTGAATCCGTCCCGAATGGCTTTTATCGCGGCTTCTCCCACTTCTTCCGGCGTCCGGAAATCCGGTTCACCGCCGGAAAAGTCGAGGACGTCAATCCCCTGTTCCTTGAGCTCCCGCGCGCGGGCCGCCAGCTGGAGTGTCGGAGAGGGTTTCAGACGGGAAAGGCGGTTGGAAAGGGTAAATTTTGGCGGTTGGCTCATTGCGTATCACTCCGGAAAAATTTTTTCTTGAGGGCTTCCTCGACCGTCGGCGGCACCAGCATGGCAAGATCGCCGCCAAGTTCGGAGATTTCCCTGATCATGGTGGACGTGATGAACATGTATTTTTCGCTGGGCATCAGGAAAACGGTTTCGATGTCCCGGGCGAGGGTCTGGTTTATCAGGGCCATCCGGAGTTCGTAGTCGAAGTCGGACACGGCCCGCACGCCGCGGAGAATGACCTGACAATCGTTCTTTCGGACAAAGTCGACCAGAAGGGAGTGGAATCCTACGACACGCACTGCCGGGGGGGGAGCGGGGGCAACCTGCCGTATCAGTTCGATTCGTTCTTCGAGGGAAAAAAGAGGAGATTTTCGTGGGTTTTCGGCTACCGCAATCAGGATCTCGTCAAAGATCGTGAGCGCCCTGTTCAGCATGTCCAGATGACCGAAGGTCACCGGATCGAAGGTTCCCGGATAGACCGCTTTCTTCTTGTTCACGCGCGATTTCGTCTGAGCAACGCCACGTGGCTTTCGCCGTAGGCATACATTTTAAGTAGTCTGCACTCCTCTCTTCCAGCCGCTTCAGTTGCGAAGTCGTCCTTGTGATGGTGCTCAAAAACCACAATTGTATCAGGTCCCACTATAACACTCTGCCAAAGTCCGGACAAGAGTTGCCGCAAATGCGGGAAGCGGTACGGAGGGTCCAGGATCACAATGTCCGCCGCGCCATCCCTATACGACTCCAGGAATTTCAGCACGTCTCCCTTCCGGACAGAAAAGTCCGGAAAACGTTCCCCAAAACGTTCCGCCAGAAAACGCTCGAGTCCTCGGACAAGGGTTTCGTCCTTTTCGACCCAAAGAAGTTTTCCGGCGCCATTTGAAAGGGCCTCCAGGCCATAAGCGCCCGTTCCGGCAAACAGGTCGGCCACAAAAGCGCCGGCCCAGTCCGTTTTCAGGATATTGGCCACGGATTCCCGCACCTTCTGCGTCGTTGGGCGAAGCCCTTTGCGCGGTTGGTAGGGAATGCCGATCCCTTTCAGGGAGCCCGTCTGAATCCGGATCATGAAAAAGACAAAAAAAAAGGGGCCCGGGGGCCCCTTTTTTTAAATCTGGTAAATTAAAGTCCCAGAGCTTTCTTCGTGGCGGCATTGACGTGACCTGTCGCCTTCAGCTTGTGGGTCTTCTGGAATGCCATGATGGCTTTCCGGGTCATCGGACCAAAGAAACCATCTGCCTTGATCTTGGCACCCTTGGCGACGAGGGCCTTCTGCACTTTCATGACGAACATGGAAGGCTTGGCCTTGCCCATGCGCATGTGCTTCTTCATGGGCTTCTTGGCGGCTTTCTTGGCCGGTGCGGCTTTTGCGGCCGGAGCTGCCGGTGCGGCAGCCTGGTCGGCAAATGCCCCGGAGACGGGAAGTGCCAGTGCCGAAATACCCATCATAAATCCACCAAACGCCACTGCCACCATTGTCTTGAAAGACCGATTTTTAGTCTCCATCGCTTGAATCACCTCCTTTGACTCGAATTTTTCTGAGTCGGTTTGACTGACCAGCCCTGAATTCAGGCTTGCACGGTTCCGGATCATAACAATTAGGTCATGGAGTGTCAACAAAAGTTGCGGATCGGCGGGTCCTCACAAAAATGAACGATTGATAGCAGGGAAAACCCGTTTTTCAAAGCTTCAGGATCCCCGGTCGAACAATTTTCGGCGGAAATTTTGTGACGTCGATCACAGTCGAAACGGGTTTTCCCGGCCGGACGCCTCCATCGACCACCCCGTCGAGAAAGGGGAATTCCCGGCCTATTTCCCCGGGTGACTTCAGGGGGGGCTTTCCGGAAAGATTCAGGCTCGTTCCCGAAAGGGGGGTCCCCAGATGCAGCAGAAACCGGCGAAGGACAGGATCCGAAGGAATCCGGAACGCCACGCCTCCGTTTTTGGCCATTCCCAGATGAATGGCCAGAGGCCGGGCGGGAAGGACCAGAGTCAGGAATCCCGGCCAACGGGACAAAAAAAGACGGGCCCTCCGCGTCTCCGGCATCCGGGCAAAGCGCCCGACCATCGCCAGGGAACCGGCGAGGTACAGGATGGGTTTTTCCGGAGACCGCGCCTTGATCGCAAAAAGCCTCCGATTCTTTTCGGAACGAAAGACGAACGAGGCATCCCATTCGGGGGCTTCCGATAAGGCATATGCGTATTCGACGGGAAGAGCGATGACGCCCCCTCCCCGCAAGAGTGTCTTCAGTCCGGACCACCCCGAAGAATCTTTTAACGGGGGGAAAAGGGTCACCTCTCCGCTTCCTCGAGGCCGATATCCGTCCGGAACTGCCCTCCGTCGAGCCCGATCAGGGCGATCGTCCGATAGGCCTTTTCGCGCGCTTTTCCGACCGTATCCCCTTCCGACGCCACCGACAGGATCCGGCCTCCGGAGGTGACAAGCTGTCCGTCCCTTTCAGCGACACCTGCCAGATAAAGCCGTGTCCTTTCCTGTTCCCGGGCTTTGTCGAGACCGTACAGGACGCTACCGGAAACCGGATTTTCCGGATACCCTTTGGCCGCCAGAACCACGGCCACACGCGGAGTTCTGGAAAGCGGACTCTGTTGTTCGAGCGCCCCGCCGGCCGCCGATTCCAGAAGAGTCAGAAGAGAGTCGCCTGCAGCCGGCACGAGGACCTGCGCCTCCGGGTCCCCGAACCGGGCGTTGAACTCCAGGACCTTCAGGCCATCCGGAGTTTTCATGAAACCGGCGTACAGGAATCCCTGAAAGGGCGTGCCATGCCGTCTCATCCCCCACAACGCCCGTTCGATCAGGTTGCAGGCTTCCTCCTGGTCTTTCGGGGTCCATCCGGAAAGCGGCGTGACGGCCCCCATTCCTCCGGTGTTGGGTCCCCGGTTTCCGTCCCCGATCCTCTTGTAGTCCCGTGCCTCCGGAAAAGGCAGAAAGCGTGTTCCGTCGGTCAGCACGATAAAAGAGATTTCCGGTCCGGAGAGTCCTTTTTCGACAAAGACCTTCGTCTGGGCTTCGCCCAGCTCCCGGCGATCGAATATTTTTTCCAGCGCCTCTTCCAGATCGGCCGGAGACTGGAGAACAAAGACCCCCTTCCCCTGGGCGAGCCCGTCCGCTTTCAGAACGGCGGGATATCCGAAGGACCGGACGGCCTCGCGGACCGACCCGGCATCGGGGGTCACATGAAAATCCGCCGTCGGGATGCCCGCCTCCCCCATCCTTTCCTTGGCGAACAGTTTGGAAGATTCGATCCGGGCGGCTGAAGCCGACGGCCCCAGGACCAGGACTCCCTTTTCCCGAAGGGCATCGGACAGCCCGGTGGCCAATGGCTTTTCCGGGCCGATCACGACGAGATCGGGCTCGAAGGTTGCAATTCGGGCGGCTCCGTCCGCCGGATCCTCCGGAAGAGACGGAACAACCCGAAACTCTGCTGCCATCCCCGGATTCCCCGGAGTGACGATGACCTCGGGTCCTCCCGGATCCCGGCGGATCCCATCGGCCAGAGCATGTTCTCGTGCCCCCGAACCGACGACCAGTATGCGTTTTCGCGATCCAGCCATCCTGAGGTTCTCTCCTTCGGTTAATGCCGGAAATGACGGACGCCCGTCAGAATCATGAACATCTTGTGTTCGCGGACCGCGGCCAAGACTTCTTCGTCCCGGATGGAACCGCCGGGCTGGATGATGCCGGACACCCCGAGCTTCGCTGCTTCGTCGATCCCGTCGCGAAACGGAAAAAATGCATCCGAGGCCAGAACGGATCCGGCGGTGGGCCGGGTCGCCTTCATCCCCGAAAGCCGGACCGAATCCACCCGGCTCATCTGTCCGGCCCCGATGCCCACGGTCAGTCCGTCTCTTGCCAGGATGATCGCGTTCGACTTCACGTGTTTTCCGACGGCGAACGCGAACAGGGCATCCCGGATCTGCGCGGGGGTTGGCTGAATCTCCCCCGCGATCTTCAACAGAGAGAGATCTGGAGCGACCGTGGTGTCGGGAGACTGGACCAGGACCCCGCCGGAAATCGTCCGGATCTCGAAACGCTCTTCCCCTCCTTGGTTCTCCGGAATCTCCAGGAGACGGATATCTTTCTTCCGGGTCAGGATCTCTTTCGCCTCAGCGGTGAACCCGGGAGCGACGACCACCTCCAGGAAGATCCGGGCCATTTCCCGGGCGCAATCCGGGTCGACAGCCCGGTTGACCGCGACCACCCCTCCGAACGAAGACACCGGATCCGTGTCCCGGGCCTTCTGGTAGGCTTCGAGAACCGACGCTCCCAGAGCCGCACCGCAAGGGTTGTTGTGCTTGACAATGACAACGGCGGGTTCGGAGAATTCGTGGACCAGTTTCCAGGCCGCGTCCGTGTCCAGATAGTTGTTGTAGGACATTTCCTTGCCCCAGATTTTGCGGGCGCCGGCGACGCCCTCTTCCGGCCGGCCGGCATAGCGGTAGAGGGCGGCTTTCTGGTGGGGGTTCTCTCCGTACCGGAGCGACTGCTGTCTCTCCAGACTGACCCCGAGACGGTCCGGGAACGGCTGGACCTCATCCTTCGAGGAATCCGACAGGCCTTCAAAATACGACACGATCAGGCGATCGTAGGTGGAGGTCGAACGAAATGCCTTGACCGCAAGTTCCCGTCGAAGGGACAAGGGAATTTCCGACCCGGTTTCCAGAAGGGAGAGAACACGGTCGTAGTCCGCAGGATCCGTCACGATGGTGACCGACTCATGGTTCTTTGCCGCCGAACGGATCATCGAGGGACCTCCGATATCGATCTGTTCGATGGCTTCCTCCACTTTCACGCCGGGTTTTTGAACCGTTTCGGAAAAAGGGTAAAGGTTGACGAACACGAAATCGATCGGCTGAATCCCGTGCGTTTCCATCGCCCGACGATGATCGGGATTTTCCCTCCGGCCCAGAAGGGCCCCATGGATTTTGGGATGGAGTGTCTTGACTCGCCCGTCCATGATTTCCGGAAAACCTGTCACGGTCGACACGTCGGTAACCATCACTCCGTTGTCCCGGAGAAAACGGGCGGTACCCCCGGTTGAAAGGATTTCAAATCCCAGGGAGGCAAGGCGCTTTCCCAGGGAGGCAAGGCCGGTTTTGTCCGATACGCTCACAAGAGCCCTACGGCTGGAAGAACCCATTTTTTTCTCCTGACAAGACTAATGTGGTGAGGGAGTGAAAACGAAATCGTTCGATCGTGAAATTGTGACACAAAATCCCTACGGGACAAAACCGTCCCGGAAAGGACGGATCAGATAGACGTCCACCTGATAGACGGGAACCCTGGAACGGGCCCATCGCCTCGGAACGTCGACGGTGCCAAGATACCGGATCGGACCCCACCGGTCTCCCAGTTCCCGGAAAAAGCCTCCATGCGGGCCGTTCTGGATCAGGAGAACCGGTTTTCCGGCCAGGGAACGGGCTTCATCCGGCGTCAGTGCATCCGTCCGGAATTGCCGTCGCGGATGAATGTGGAAGACCGGCAGGCGGCCGTACTCCTGAAACTTGAGCTCCGAAGCGTTCTGGTAACCGTCCACGACCCACGCCCGGGGGAGCTCGTCGGGGGGAAGGCGTGCCGAGAGGGAGCGGATTTTTTCGTCCATCTGCCGCATACCGTGCAGTCGTCCCGTTCCGTCGAGACGGGGGTTGATCGGAAGGAGAGGATAGAGAGCCTGGATTGTGACAACCACAATCATGAACGCTCCGAGAGCGACACTCCCCACTGTCCAGCGCCTCAGAACCGGGCTCTTGTCAAGTCTTTCCGAAAGGACGGCGGCGGTCAGCACGAAGGCCGAAAGATATCCTTCGACCGGCCAGTTCGCCTCCACCTTGGCCTTCAAGCTCGAATAGGCAAAAAAGAGAAGGACCGGATAGGAGGTCAGCCACAAGAAAAGAACGGGAGGATCCTTTTCCCGGAAAGCGCGTGAAAAGGTTACGACTCCCGCCCAGACGACCAGCAGATAGAATCCCGGGGTAACCACCAGAATCTGTCCACCGAGGTAGTCGAGAAAGGTGGCCAGCGGCGTGTCCTGGTGCGCCTGCATCCCGTGATGCCACTGAAAGAGAAACGACACCCAATGGTGCGAGCGATTCCAGAAAACGTCCGGCAGGAAGAGAACCAGGGAGAGGACGAGAGAGAACCAGAGAACGGGTCTTCGGAGCCAGGGACGGTAGGGTTCCGACAACAGGAGAAAAAGGAACAGAAGAGGCGGCAGCAGGACCATCGTGTACTTGGCGAGAAGGCCGAGTCCCAGGAAAACGCCCGCCAGGACGACAAACCCCTTTTTCTCCTCGGTCACCCCCCGGATGAACGCCCAGAGGGTCAGGGCGTAAAGTATGACCTGAGGGGTGTCGGGAGTCATGAGAAATCCGCCGGCGGAAAACAATATGTTGGCGTTCAGAAGAACGACAGCCCAGAATCCGGCCCAGCGATCCCGGAAAAGGGACTTGGCCATCTGGAACAGGATCCACGACAGGAGGACTCCGGAGAGGATCGGCAGGATCCGGATGGAAAGACGATTCACGCCGAAGAGATGCGTCGTAAGCCACAGGATCCAGGCTGTCAGCGGAGGGTGGTCGAAATATCCCGTCGCCGGACGCAGGGCCCACGTCCAGTAATAGGCTTCATCCGCTACGAGTTCCGTGCCGAAAGCGAGAAGCACATGAATCGCCGTCGAAACCAGGACGACGAGGAAAGCAAGGTTCCCCGCCGGCCGCTTCCACAGCCCCGTCAACGCGGCTGTCCCGATCCGGACGGACCCAGGTTTCGATAGACCTGCCGGAACCGGAGGATTTTTCCCAGGCTGTCCCGGAGGATCCGGTGATTGAGAGTTGAAACGCCCAGGACCCGATCCCGGAAGGTGATGGGAACTTCCGCAATCTTCCCACCCCT
The DNA here is from genome assembly GCA_021826965.1 of Nitrospirota bacterium. Lineage (GTDB taxonomy): Bacteria > Nitrospirota > Leptospirillia > Leptospirillales > Leptospirillaceae > Leptospirillum_A. Next base: position 90,980 of record JAKAYA010000004.1, on the reverse strand, counting down.
CCGGATGACGATGTAGAGGATTTCCTGCAGGACGGAAGGCCCTTGGCTGACAAGATGGTCCCACGGAACTTCCTGCAGGATTTCCCGCCGGAAGATCCGGTATCCCGAAGTGATGTCCTTCAGAGGGATCCCGAGCACCAGATGAATATAGAGATTGGCGAGCCGGGTGATGACCGTCCGGGACAACGGACGTCCTTCCTCGCGTCCTCCGGGAACAAGCCGGGAGCCGACCACGCCGTCGCACCCCGGCATCCGGGCCACCATCGCCGGCAAGTCTTCCGGCGCATGTGAGCCGTCCGCGTCCATCTCTCCGATCATGGGCACACCCATTTCCAGGGCTTTCCGATAACCGTCGATCCCCGACCTTCCCCGTCCCCTGTCGACATAACGATGCAGGAGGTAGACATGCGCCGCCCGTTTTTTCTGGAACGATTCGACCAGCTCCCACGTCCTGTCCGGAGAATGGTCATCCACCACCAGAACGCCCCAGTTCGGAGACAGCGCCAGAATCCGTTCGATGAGACCCAGAATGTTTTCCGACTCGTTATAGGTCGGAACCAGCATCAGAAGATCCAGGGGGGCGGCTGGCCGTTCGGCCGGACCGGAGAATTCGGATGGACGCCGGGAAGAATCGAAAGACGAATGGGACAAAAGAGGGCCTCTCAGGTTCGGGCGCTGACCGACAGATCGAGCTGACGGCGAACAGCGTCCATGACGGTTTCGGGACGAATCCGTTCCATGCAGGACGGATGGATGTCGCAGGAACGCCGGTAACAGGGAGCGCACTCGATCGGAGTGACGACTTTTTCTCCCCGGCCGAACATCTCGATTTCGTGGGGTTGGGTCGAACCGAAGATGGCAATGACCCGGGATCCCACCGCAAGCCCCACGTGCATACCCAGGGTATCTCCCGTCACGATCACCCGGCATCGTTCGGCCAGGGCGGCAAACACCCCGAGAGAGTGCTGTGTGCCCACATCCTTGACATAGGAACTCTTCAGCGTCCGGTGGAGTTCCGAGACGCGCCGGGATTCCCGATCTCCCCCCAGAAGAACGACGGGGATTTTTTCCCGGTCGAGTTCCCGGATCAGATCCAGGTAGCCAAAAAATGTCCAGTCCTTGTTGACAAAGACACCGCCAGCCCCCGAATTGATACCCACAACAGGCCGACCGGGTTCGAGACCCTGCTGGATCAGAATGCGACGAGCCTCTTCCCGGTCCTTTTCGGAAATATCCAGATGATAATCGTCCAGAGCGGGATCATAAGGAATTCGGATCGCTTCGGCAAGCAAATCGGGATAAGTCCTTCGATTGACATGAAATTTGAGATGGTTGTCAAGGCCGAGGCGAAAATAATACGCCATTTCCCGGTTCAGGGGAAATACGGCTCCTCTTTCGTCCACTCCCATGCCCCGCTTCTCCCGGGCCTTTGCCAGCATGGCCAGGGCGGCCACTTCCGGTTCCTTGTCCAGAGAAAGCACAAGATCGAACGATTCGACCTGCAACCGGGCCAGCGTTTCGGAGGAGACGGGCCAGACGCGGTCCACAAAAGATCGCGGTACAAGCGGAACGGCCGAAGGGGCCGTGACCCAGGTGATATGGCTGTCCGGAAACTGTCGCTTGATCCCCCCCAGAAGGATCGTCGTCCTCAGGACATCGCCCAGGGCACCCGTTTTCAGGATCAGGATACGGTCCCCCTGAGGCGAATAATGAGGGCAACCCGGACAGTCCCTCTGAAACCGGCATGGCCGGTCGCCGATGTAATACCGGCAATCCAGTGCCACCGGAAAAACGGGAAGCCCGTTTCCCGCCTGAAAGTCGATCAGTTTGTCCGGAGGGGGACCTGAAGGAATCGCGGCCGTATCGCCGTTCATGGGGGATTTTCTCCTTTCTGCCAGGGCAGGTGCACAAGTCCGGTCATCCGATAGACGTAGAAGATCCGGGCGAGATGACCCCGCCGGTAAACGGCATACGGTGGCTCCGGAACGATTTTCCGGAAGGTCCCGTCCGGATAGAGCGTCCGGGGATCGGTCGGATATTTGTCCGTTGAAACAAAGATACCGTTCTTTCCCAAAAATTGGGAAGGGGACGTCCAGAAATCGAACTGCGAAGTCCCCGGTTCGAGACACAGGGTCCTTCCGGGCGCATGAAGGTAAAAGGCCAGTTCGTCGGCCGTGTTGAAATGATCGGAATCGTAGAACGCCCATTTCCCGGAATCCGTATCCCCTTCCCGTTGAAGATGGCGGGCAAGACGCTTGAATCCGAAGAGATCGTTCGTGATGTCCACCCATCGGGGAACCGGCCGGTATCGGGCCCGTAAATACGGAAAGGAACCCGTCAGGAGAACCTTGTCGGGAACCTTTTCGGGGAGAACGAAAAAATTCGTCGTGACCTGCAGGAGAACCAGCATCGTCATTCCGATGCCCAGAACGACACCCGCCCGAGTCCATCGCCGGAAAGACCCGGGCCCAGACCTCCGGTAGACAGCCCCCAGGAGAAGGAGGCCGGACATGTATCCAAGTGCTGGCCAATGCGGAAGAATCGGGTGAAAAATCCCCACGGAATTGAAAAAAACAAGGGGGACCAGGGAAAACCACAGCACGATCCGTTCCGGGAGCCTTTCCTCCGGTCGGGCCGATCGGCGGAGGGAACGGGCATAAATAAAAAAACTGACGAGAATCATCCCCCACAGGATGGGGGATACATATCCGACTTGTCCCAGAACCATCTGATAAAAAGAAACCCAATTGAAAGAAAAGCCCCCCATCCCGTGGCGGACCTGAAAGAGAAAGGAGGCTCCGTGATGCAGCCAGTTCCAGTAGAAGAGCGGCCAGGCGATCACGAAACCAAGGACCAGTCCCGCCCAAGGTCCCGGTTCGCAGAGCATCGGCCGGAGTGTCTTTTCCCGCAAAAGGATACCGAATGTGATCACAGGCAAAAGAACTGCATTGTACTTCGACAGGAGGGCGAGACCGAAGATGGCTCCGAGAAGACCCCATACTCCGGCTCTCCCGAGAGGGGTGGCACCGGGAAGAACCCGGACGGCTTCCAGGAAAACCAGAAGATACAAGAGCCAGAAAACGGACAACGGATCGTCCGGCAACATCAGTGTCGAACCGAGAAGCCCGAAGAGCGGAACAGCATTCAGGAGCACCAGAACGGTCAGCACATAATTCCAGGAGGGGAAAAGCCTCCAGGCGATCAGGGAGAAGATCAGAGAGGAGAGGAGAAAGAGAACCGGCGCGAAAAACCGGACGCCAAACTCGCTGTGTCCCCACCACTCCATCCCCCGGGAAATCAGAAGGCCGATCATGAGCGGGTGGTCGAAGAAACTGAAATCCGGATGAGCCGCGTACATATAATAATGCGCCTCGTCGTTTCCCAGATCGAAGCGGCCTACCAGAAAAAATCTCAGGACGGTGGGAAGACCGATCAGAAGTGCTATGCCGGCCGGTCCGTTCAGGAAATGAGACCGCTTCGGCCTGTTTTCCGGCGAGAGAGAGGTCTTCAAACGACTCCCCGAAATACAGGAATTTTTCCGGCTGCCTTCACGATCAGAAAACCCACCGTCGTTCCGATCATAGCCCCTCCGAGAACATCAAAAGGATAATGGACTCCGATGTAGACCCGGGAGACGCCGACCGCCATGGCAAAGAGATAAGCCCATGGACCCGCCTTCGGATAAATCAGGGCGATGACGGTGGCTTCGGAAAAAATGTTGACGGCATGGGAGGAGGGAAAAGACCAAGAATTCGAACAACCGTCCAGAAGATGAGGGGTCTGGACCAGATGACAGGGACGCTGCCGTTGAAACAGGGCCTTCAGGACACGGCTCGAAAGCGGGTCCGTGATCGCCACGCTCAGGGCGGCGCACAGAAGGAGGAATCGTCCTTTCAGACCGAATCGGACCCCAAGGAACGCGGCCGCCACACCGATCGCCAGAAAGAAGTTTCGTGGATTGGTGATATAAAGCATGCCGGTATTCAGCCAGTCCGGATGGGGAGCAAAAAGAACGTCGCGGTAAAGGGCAAAATCGAGAGTCTGCAGAAAGTTGTCCAATGTCCGGGAGTGTCCTAGTGCTTGATCCGGCTGTTTCTGGCCGAATCGAGTTCTTCCCGCAGGTCCGAGATGATTTTCTCCAAGCTTTCAATCCGCTCAAGAAAAGGATCCGGCATGTCCTGATGATCGAGAAAGGTCTCCGGATAGCCTTTTTCCTTCGTACGGACCACCCTCCCGGGGATTCCCACGACCGTGCAGTGCGCCGGGATGGACTGGAGGACCACGGCGTTGGACCCTACACGGACGCCTTCCCCGATCCGGATGTTCCCCAGAATTTTGGCTCCGGCTCCGACCAGGACGTGGTTTCCGAGCGTCGGATGGCGCTTCTGTCCGCGATCTTTGCCGTTTCCTCCGAGGCTCACTCCCTGAAAAAGAGTGACATCTTCCCCGATTTCGGTTGTCTCCCCGATGACCACTCCCATCCCGTGATCAATGAAAAAACCCGGACCGATCCGGGCCCCCGGATGGATCTCGATCCCGGTCAGAAAGCGGGAGAAGGCGGAAATCAGGCGAGCGACTAGCTTCCACCCTCCGAGATGAAAAAGATGGGCGACCCGGTGAAGAACGATGGCATGAAAGCCGGGATAGGTCAGGAACACCTCGAGTCGGGAGCGCGATGCCGGATCCCGTTCAAAAATGGCCTGAAAATCGCGCACCAGCGCCTTCCTCATCGGTACGAAACCGCGTCTGGAGGAGAGATCGGACAGGGGTTCATGCATGGGAGCGCACTTCCTCCCTTCCGTCTCCTGTCGGGACGACCGTCGCCACGGCCAATGCCATCAATCCTTCCTCCCGTCCGGTAAATCCCAGCTTTTCGCTCGTTGTGGCCTTGATGCTGATGTCCTGGGGGGAAACCCCGAGGGCCTGCGCCAGCACCACCCGCATTTTCTCCGCATGAGGAGAAATTTTCGGTCGCTCCGCCACGATTGTCAAATCCGCCTGGAAAGGGGCGTACCCTTTCTGGTGCAGCATTCCGACGATGGCTTCCAGAAAGAACAGGCTCCGCTGGCCCCGGAAGCGTTCGTCGGACGGAGGAAAGTGACGTCCGATGTCCCCCTCCCCCACGGCACCCAGCAAGGCATCGCAAAGCGCGTGGATGACGGCATCGGCATCGGAGTGTCCAGCAAGACCTCGCGGATGGGGGATCCGGACACCTCCGAGCCAAAGTTCCCTCCCGTCCTCAAACGGATGGACGTCTATCCCTTGTCCGACCCTTGGCCAGCGAGGACCAGGGATCAGAGGAGAAGGATTATCCTGTTGCACCGACCGGATCCCCTTTCCAAACAGAATGTGCTCTTCCGCCCACGCCAGGTCTTCGGGCGTAGTGATCTTGCGGTTATTCTCTTCCCCCTGAACGATTTCGACCGGATAACCGGCCCAGAGAAGGAGACCGGCTTCATCCGTGAAATCCGGATCGCCCGATCTCCCGGCCCGCTCGAGAGCCTCCAGAAAGAGCGAGAGCGGACTTCCCTGGGGGGTCTGGGCGCGGACAACCCTTTCCCGGCCGACGATACCGGAGATCGGCATCCCATCCGAAATCCCCTCCTTCTCCCACAGGGTGTCGCTGACCGGTATCCCCACTCCGAAAGCCTTTCCTTCCTGAAGGGCTCCGGCCGCACGGTCGAGGATTTCTCCGGACAGAAACGGGCGGGCGGCATCATGGACCATGACCGAGCGGATGTCCGGAAAAGATTCCAGGAGCCGGACACCCAGGGCCACCGTGTCCTGACGGCGCCGGCCTCCTTCATAGATATGGACCCGCTCCAACCCTTTTTCGACTGGAACAAACTGTTCGAGCAATCTCCGGCTTACCTCCAGAAACTCCCGGGGAACGCCCAGGAGAACCCGGCCGATGGAGGTGTGGGCCAGGCAGACCAGAAGTGCATGGACAAAGAGGGGTTTTCCACCCAGCAAAAGAAATTGCTTGGGTCGCTCCCCTCCCATGCGGGTTCCCTTTCCGCCGGCCGCCATCACGACTGCGACCGTCCGGCCGCCAAAAGAGCTCAAAGCGATGTCCCCTCTCCAATCGGGGCATCGGCGGTCCTGTCCCGAAGAAGGTCTCCGTCTTCCTTGAGTTTTCCGAAAATCATCCGTCCGGCCGACGTCTGCAAAACGGAGGTCACGACCACGTCCACGTTTTTCCCGATGGATTTCCGGGCATTGTCCACGACAATCATCGTTCCGTCATCCAGATAGGCGATGGCCTGACCGTGTTCCTTCCCTTCCTTCACGAGATAAATCCGCATGACTTCTCCCGGGAGGACAACGGGTTTGACGGCATTCGCCAGATCATTGATGTTCAGCACACGGACTCCCTGAAGCTCCGCCACCTTGTTCAGATTCAGATCGTTCGTGATGATCCGGGCCTTCATCCGGCGCGCAAGAGCCACGAGTTTCGCGTCCACGTCCTTGATGTGCGGAAAATCCTCGTCGGTGATATGGACCTTGATCTGGGACATGGTGCGCATCCTTTGCAGGACGTCGAGCCCCCGTCGTCCCCGGGCCCTTTTCATGCTGTCGGGGGAATCGGCGATGTACTGAAGCTCCAGGATCACGAACTGGGGAAGATAGAACACCCCTTCCAGAAACCCCGTCGAGCAGATATCCGCGATGCGCCCGTCGATGATGACGCTGGTGTCCAGAATCTTGGGCGGAATCGCCCGGTACCCTTCAAGCCAGAAGGACAGGATCGAACCCGCGTGCTGGAACTCCCTTCCGGCCCGGATGCCGGTCACCATCCCGAAATACCCCATGATCAGGCCGATAAAAATATCCATCGGAGCCGTCTGGTCGAGAGTCATGTGAAACAGGGTTCCCGTGGAATAGGTCAGCAGGCCACCGGCAATCAGGCCGCCATACAGCCCCACAAGTCCTCCCAGAACGATCCGGAGGGAGAAACGCCCGAAAAGGTACTGGACCAGGATGGCAAATCCGCCGACCGCCATTCCGATCCCCAGTCCCACGGGCCAGGCCTCTCCCCGGATCACGGTAAAGACATAGATCCCCGCCACGGCCGTTATGACCAGGAACAACAGCTGGGTAATCATCGAGCGGTTCATCGAACTCCTTCGGGTTGGTTCGGGACAAGCTGCGGTTTTCCGGGAGCTTCGTCACTCTCGGAAGACCGTGCGGGCTTTTCTGCACACAAGGCCGGAAAAAGAGGGCGAAGGGAGAGGACCATGGCGAGCATCAGCATCAGGGAGGTCGATCCGCCCCACATCGGATGGGTGATACCGCCAACCAGCAGGAGGACCAGAACACCGGAAAGAAGGGCGACATGGCTGTTTCCGAGACGGTTTTCGCGAATTCCGGTCCCGACCGAACGGATCCAGACGGCGATCCAGAGGACAAAAGCGGCCACCCCCAGAGAACCATACTCTCCGAGGAGGTTGAAGAACAGATTATGCCCGTGAGCGGCATAATCCGGCAAGTGATAGAGGGCATGAATGTTCGACATATGGAAATTGTCCGGACCGACCCCCAGAAACGGATGGGCCTTCCACATCCGGATGGCGCCTTCCCATGTGGGGTATCGGCTCGTAAAGGATCCGTCGGCCGTCGGCCTGTGAAGGGACAGGATCTCCCATCGCATGACCGGACTCACTATCGCGGCAATGGCGCCAAGGCCCAGGATTCCCAAAAGGACAAACAGGGTCTTCCAGGCCTTCATGAAGACGATCATGACCAAAAATGCCAGAGGAACGGCAACCAGAAAGGTGCGGCTGCGCGTCAGAAAAAGGAGAACGGACAACGCCGGAAGAGCCGAAAGAGCCAGTCCCGGAAAGCGCGACACCTGTCCCCGTCCGGACCCGTCCAGATAAAAGAAAAGCACGATCACCATCAAAAGCGAAAGGAATTGGGCCGTGGAGTTCTTGTCGCCGAGATTCATCATTCCCAGAAAGGGCCGATGCTCCAGCACCATCCGCGCGATGCCGACCGAAGCCCCGAAAACCGTTCCCAGAAGAAGTGCCGCCGTCGTCCATGCGCGGGCCTTTTCCCTTTTGTCCCAAAGAGCGACACCAATTCCGAAAAACAGAAACGCCATCAGATTCTCGTAATCGCCCCAGAACCCCCGCAACCCCTCCATGCGGTTGATCGAATGAAGACCGGACGCGAGGGACACCCCGGCAAAGAGAAAGACGGGCCATCCGGTCCGGAAGGCGACCCGGAAGAAGTCCTGCGCCATCCCTTTCCCCAGGACAAGAACGGTTCCGAGAAGGAAGCCGGCCGTCAGGGAAATTTCTTTCAGCGCTTCGGAAAAAGGCAGGTCGAACAGACAGACAAAAAAAAGGCCCGAAAGCAGAAGGCGCAATCCCTTCAGGGTCTGTTCCGGAAGGAGACGGGAAGTCCCTCCGGGAGGAAGCGCCATTCCGGGTCCCATCGTCCTGATACGAATTTGCGGCAAGGAGGACATCCTGCTCCTGACTTTCAGATATGTCGGAATGGAGCCGGAGGACATTTTCACTCCGGCGGAATCATAAAAACGGGCGAAAATTCGAGGAAAACCTTACTCCGGAATCATAACCCAATCGGAAGATCCGGTCCAGATTTCCCCGGTCCAGCAAAGAATAGCGTCCGGCGGAAATGCCCACATACCAGTCGGAAAAAGACGACTCCATCCGGGTGATCCACAGAAGTTCCATTCCCAAAGACAAAAAGGGATGAAAAAACATGTTCCATGAAATCGGTCGACCGGTCCCCCGGGAGGGTCCGTATTCGAGCCAGGCAGAGACCCCCGGTACCGTCTGCCTGTCTTCCCGGTCGTTCACATTGACGGCGACCAGGGGCGCTTCCGGGTAGAGCGTGCGCGCCGCCATGACCGGCAAGACGGAGAGAAGTCCTCCGTCCACATAAGGGATCCCGCCAAGACGGAGTGGGCTGAAAAATGGCGGCAGGGCGCTGGAGGCCGCAACCGACCGGGCGACCGGCCCGTGCTGCAGAAGGACGAGATTCCGGGTTTCCAGAGAGACCGCCGCCACGGCCAGAGGCCCGCGAAGATCGGAAAACGTCGTATCGGGTCCGATGATCTCTCCCAGCAAATCCGCCGTATGTCCGGAATCAAGAAACCCTCCCATGCGTGGACGAAGCCGGAACATATCCCATGGCCTCAAGGTTTTCAGTCGTTTTTGCGCGTCTTCTATGCTAAACTTCCCGGACTGGAAGACGGCTCCGGCAATGGCTCCCGCACTGGTTCCCACCACTCCCCGAACCGGGAGGTTGTATTCCCGGCACGCCGCCAGAAAACCGAGATGGCCCGCTCCCCGGATCACCCCTCCCGACAGGACCAGCACAAATCCTTCCCGTATCTTTTCGGGGAAAATGGGATCCGGCTGGAGGCTGCCAACCGGATTTCCGGTCCGCCCGTCTGCCGGTTGCCCTGGAGATTGGCCAGAAGACTGAAACGTTGTCATGGAGACCGCCTTATGCAAACCGGCTCTCCCGGAGATCCGGGACAAAAAACCGCGTCTTTCACTCGTTCTGATGCGCCGATGGATCTCGGCTCGCTGGACAAGCAGTGGATCCTGCATCCCTTTACGCCCATTGCCGAATGGGAAACCGGCACCCCGATGATCATTGCCGGTGGAGAGGGGGCCCGGATCTTCGACGATCGGGGAAATGCCTATCTGGATGGAACCTCGTCCCTCTGGGTCAATCTTCTGGGCCACCGCCATCCGGCTATCGACCGGGCCATACGGGAGCAGTTGGAAAAGATCGCCCACACCACTTTCCTGGGACTTACCCACGAAGGGGGAATCCGGCTGGCGGAAGACCTGGCGCGTCTCGCCCCGGGAAACCTCAAGCGCGTCTTCTATTCCGACAATGGATCGACATCCGTTGAAATCGCTCTGAAACTGGCCTTTCTTCTCCGGAGAAAAACACATCCTGGCGCACGCCGCTTCTTCTCCCTGGAACGAGCCTATCACGGCGACACCCTGGGAGCCGTCGGCATCGGAGGTATCGACCGCTTTCACGCTCCCTTCTATCCCCTTTCGCAGGAATCGCTGAAAGCACCTGCTCCTGACTGCTTCTCCTGCCCGCTCGGCCTCTCCCGGGATCGCTGTTCGATCGACTGCGCCGACGTGGCCGTCCGGACGGTCCGCGAACATGCGCCGGAACTGGCCGCCGTCATCCTCGAACCCCGACTCCAGGCCGCCGGCGGCATGATCGTCTGGCCCGAAGGATACCTGACCCGCATCGCACAGGCGGCCCGGGAAGAGGAAATTCCCCTGATCCTGGACGAAGTGGCGACCGGATTTGGACGGACCGGGGCCCTCTTTGCCTGCCAACTTGAAAAGGTCGTTCCCGATTTTCTCTGCGCGGGGAAAGGACTGACAGGGGGATATCTTCCTCTGGCCATCACCCTGTTCAGCGAGGAAACGTATCGGCGTCTCCGGGAAGACCCCGGAATTTTCTACCACGGACACAGCTATACCGCCAACCCTCTGGCAGTGGCGGCCGCGCGGGCGACCCTCGGGACCCTGGAGGAAGGGTGCCATATTTCGGCTATTGGCGGGAAAAGAACCGTCTTCGAAGTCCTCGAAAGAAACTTGGCCAACCTGCCTTTCGTGGGAAACATCCGTTCGATCGGGCTCGTCTTCGCCCTGGACGTCTTTGCCGACGGATCCCGGAAGATTCCCGCCAGCCGGGAAACGATGACCGGAATCGAGCGAAAAGCCCAATCTCTTGGACTGATCGTCCGTCCCCTGACAAACACGCTTTATCTCATCCCGCCCCTCTCGATCGGCGTGGACGACCTGACTCTCATGGGAGATATCCTTGCGGAATCCCTCCGGGAATTCGGCAAGGCCGGTTCGCCAAATCCGGTCCGATGAGGTAAGATAAAAAATCTTTGTCCGGATTTCACATCAAACATCACGATCACGGTTTCACATGAGGATATCTTCCGCATGAAATCAATGCCATTTCCCAGGGGACCCCTTTTCCGGGTCCTTTTCGTCGCGCTTCTTCTCGCACCCTTCCTGCTTTCGCCCTGTAACCGCCCAATCCGTTCTTTTGCCGGCACTTTGTCGCCAAAACCGTCCGCAGGGCTGGACCGGGGACTGAAATGGACTGTCGAGATCCGCACCGAACAGACCGGCCAGCCGGCCCAGTCCCATCGTCTGACCTATTCGGCCACACCCGTGGCGCTTCGGATCGACCAGCCGGACAACAAGGGGGTGAACCTGATCCTGTGGCGCCTCGACCTCGGCAAAGTCTATGCGGTCGATACCAGGACCCGGACCTACCAGGTGCAGTCGATCAAAAAAATTCTGTCCTATCAGGGCTTCTCCGACCTGATCGGGCAACACGCCGGCAGCAACCCGGGGGACGTCCATACGATCGGGCGGGAAACCCGGACCGTCGCCGGATACAGCTGCACCCCCGAAACGTATCAGCACCGTTTCCGTGGCAGCGTCGTGGGGATGATCAACGGTGACCAGAAAACCGTCGTCTGTGCATCGGCCGACGTCAAGGGATTCAAGTCCCTGCAGGATTTCCGGCGTCATCTTCTGGCCATGGGAGGGGCGAAAATGAAGCTGAACGGTAATCCTTCCTCCTTCTACCTGTCGATCTCCCGGGACACCCGTTACAAGAAGGGCTTCATCATCCGGATCCTGAACGCCATCGGTCTTTACGATGCCTCCAAGGTCCCCGCCTACCAGAAGGAAAGCTCGGTCGTGCAGAACGTTTCGGAAGTCTCCTTTCCGCCGTCCACCTTCAGCCTGTCGCCCGAGTATCGCAAGGCCCTGTCGCTTCCCCAGGCCGGAGGACCTCCCTGACTTCGTCCGGTCCATCCGATCCTCCTTTTTTCTGGCCCCGGAAGCCGGCTTTTTTTCACAATACGGCTTCCGGCCCTTTCTTTCGCCGCATCGATCATCAACGTTGGCGAACATGGTTTGAAAATACCTTTCCCGCCGGGCATTATGCCCCTGTCTCCCTTCCCCAGGAATGGCCGGATGCCTTGCGCTCACTCCTGTCTCGCCACCCGGACACCCTGTTCGTCGGCGGAGGAGACGGCACGCTTCATACCCTCCTGCAGTCCGGCCTTCCGGATAACTGCCCCGTGATCATGGCTCCGCTGGGAACAGCAAACGTTCTTTCCTACCATCTCCGCGGAAAAAAGGACCTGTCCGTATATTCTGCTCGTGAACGCCTGTTTCCGGTTTCCATACGACTGGGAGAGTTTGGAGGCCGTTTTTTTGTCCTGATGGCCGGCATCGGCTTCGACGGGCGGGCGGCCGAAAAAACCCTCCCGCGCATCAAAAAATTCTTCGGATCTCCCGCCTATTTGCTCGCCGCCCTATCGGCTTTTGTCGCAGGACTCGGAAAGCCGGCAAGCCTTTCTTTTTCGTCCGGGGGGGGCTCTCCGGAAATTGTCCGGACATATTGGGCCGTACTCCGACGATTTCCAATTTACTTTCCTCCATTTCCCACGGAAGCCCCTTCCGGCATTCCCGACCGGGCTTTTCGCCTCGACATTTTTACCGGAACGAATCGTCGGAACCTGTGTCTTTTTCTGTTGGGAACGATGCTGGGAAAAACGGGAGAATCCTGGTACAGGACATCCCTACCGGTCGAGGAGATCCGGATTCAGGGGCCTTGCTCCGGACAGATGGATGGAGAGACGGTCCGCTATTCCACCGGAAGGTTCTCCGTTTCGGACCGGAGAATCACCCTTCTCTTTACAGAAAAAGGGCTTCGTCGTTCGGGAATCCTCCCGGGGACGAAGAGGGGAGTCTCCGTCCCGTCCGGAGGTCCATTATCGTTCGTTTAGACCGTCAAGCTGGATGATCGAGGGATTTTCCGGGGACTTCTGATCCACGAGGTCCGGAAGATACATCGGGGCCCGGCGCACCCAGTCGATCATGAAATCAATGGCTTCCACCACGTCTTCCTTCGACAGGTCCGGATAACATTCCGAAACGATCCTCTCGACGGAATAGCCCTTCTTGAAAAGCTCCAGAAATACGGAAACCGGGATATGCGTACCCTCCAGACAGGGCTGGCCTTTGGCGATCCGCGGATTCATGCGGATTTGTCGGCTCACGTAATCTCCTCCCTATTGCGGTTTGAGATTGAACATCGGATCGGCTCTTCCTCCTATTGTCTCATAGGGGTTCTTCCGAATGGAACCCGATCGAAGCCTTTCGATGGCCGCTTCATACAAAGCGTGCGTTTTTTGGACACAGGTTTCCAAGGAAAACACATTCCTGTCGAACTTGTCCCGATTTGCGTGATCCTCCAGAATTTCCAGCACGGAACGGGCAAAAGCCTCTGTGTTCCAGGGCTGCACAAGCACACCCCGTCCCGGGGGGAAACGGTGGAAGATTTCCGGGATCCCTCCCACCCGAAAAGCCACCACCGGGACTCCCTCCCTCAGGGCTTCCAGGATGGACAGCCCCAGGGCTTCACGGACAGACGGTTGAATCACGACGCTGGCATGGCGCAGATACGGCCGGGGATCGCGGTATCCGGCGAACACGATCCGACGGCGCACGTCCGGAGAAAACATCCGGTCGGCCCGCTCCCGGACCTCGGAGAAGAGGGGCCCGTCTCCCAGAAAAACAAGGGTGAGGTCGTTTCTTTTTCGGGCAAGTTTTGCAAAAACATCCAGCGCAAGAAAGTGGCCTTTGTCCCGCTGAAAAATCCCGATCTGAAGGATCATCGGCCCACCGAAGTCTCCGGTTTCCTCCAGAGGACGATCCTCTTTTTCCGGAAGGGGTCTGTCGATTTTCCGAGTTCCGCGGTGGATGGTCGTCACATGCCAGAACGGAAGCCCCTTTTCGATGAAAAACAACCGGAGCGCATCGCTGACCACCACCAGACGATCGCACATGTACCTAAAAGGGAAGAGATTTCTGGGGGGATTGAAAAGATGGCGCTGGCGAATGACCAGAGGGCGGGATCTTCCCAAGGAATAGGCCGCAAGGGGCCCCAGCCAGCTGTCGATATAGCTTGTGGTCACCAAGACATCGATCTTTTCCTTTCGAAGAACCTGACGAATCCTTTGAAAGGAATAAAGGTCGACGTTCCCCGACAGGGGCAAGGAAATGGTCGGAACCTCCTGCGCCGCCTTTTGGTCGAAAGGAGTCCCTTTTCGGGTTCCGAGAATATAGCGGTGTCCCACATCCAGAAAGCCCCTGGCTTCCGAAATATGGTCGATTTCCTGTCCTCCGAAGCCTGTCGTGCAGTCCAGATGAAAAATGTTCACACTCTTTCTCCGCGAGCCCTAAAGACCCAGATTCCACAAACGGACATACCATGCAAAACGCCAGAACGGCATCTTTCCGGAAACCGGGCGGCAGGGAAGGGAAAAAAGATCATATGTTTTCCCCCATCGGGCATGATGAACCGACCGGGCCTGCAGATACCCGGCTTCCCGGACCCATTGGACAGCCGTCTCCGTCCATCCCCCGTAGGGGTAGCAAAACGACGTGACGGGCGAGCCGAGAACATCTTCGAGTTCTGTCCGACTGTCAAAAATCTCCCGGCGGGCTTGAAGGGGATCCGTAGCGCTCAAGCGTCCAAGATCGCAATGGGTGCGCGTATGGGAACCAATCTCGAAGCCACGGGCCGCCAGTTCCCGCACTTCTTCTTTCGCCATCAGGGGAATGCCCTTCCAGAGAGAGTCGTCGGACCAGTCGGTCAATGTTCCCAGCCGGTCCGACACACAAAAAATCGTCGCCCGAAAGCCCAAATCTTCGAGAATGGGAACTGCATGTTCGAAATTGTCCAGGTAACCGTCATCGAAAGTCAGAATACAGGACTTTTTTGAGGAACCGGTATTCTTCAAGCCTTCGTCGAGGGTGATCCCCCGCATCCCGTTCGACCTCAAGAACAGCATCTGGGACCGGAATTCCTCCGGCGTGACACCCACGGGGCGGGGAACGTCGGGGGCAACCCGATGATAATAAAGAATGGAAGGAATGGTCCGGCCATCATCGAGTCGGATCATGCACGCTCCCTGCCCTTCAAGCACCCGTCCCTTTCCATTTTCCGGATCAGATCGATAGACTCTTCCACGGTAATCTCCCGGAGACAGTTCCTCTCTCCCATGGTACATCCGCTATGGTCACAGGGTGAACAGGGCATCGGATGATAAAGCGTCCGCGCGGCAGGACCCCTCAGTGGACCCCAGAGGGCAGGAAGGGTGGAGCCGAAAAAACCCAGGACCGGCGCTCCGGCCGACCGGGCCAGATGAAGGGGGCCGCTGTCGTTTCCAAGAAAAAGATCCACCCTGGAAAAAAGCGCGTGAAGTTCGGGAATCGTTCCCTGAAGTCGAACGAGGGGAACATCCGGAGGAAGAGCGGAGAGAACAGAGTCCGCCAGGGTGTGTTCGGACGGAGTCGTCACCAGAATCACCGCTCCTTTCCTGACCCGATACCACCAGACGGCAAGATCCGCAAACCGGTCCGGAGGCCACCGTTTGAACCAGTGCCTTCCCCCCGGATGAATGGCCAATAAAGGGCGACCGACGAGATTCTTCTCGTCCAGAAAACGGTCGACGAATGTAGCCCCTTCGGGGTCCACCGGAAGACTCCCGTCCCGATCTCCCTTGCGTAAAGGAATCCCCGCTTTCCGAAAGACCTCTTCCCAAAGGTCGACAACATGTCCGGATCCACGGTTGTAGTCGACCGGGACAAAAAAATCGGAAGGCTCCCCCGATCGTCGATCCTCCGGATCCCCGCACGCAACCCGATACGTTGCCCGTACACGGCGGGCGACATGCCGGGACCGGTCTGAAAGGGTCATGTCGATCCAGAAGTCGAAAGACCGATTTTTCAAAACCTCGTTGAGTTTTCTCAGACTGTTCAGTTTTCGCGGCAACGATCCCCTGTCGAAAGGAAAGAACGGAATATCCAGCTGTTTCAAGGGAAACTCGGTTCCCTCGTTGACGATGACGAAGAGATTTTCCTTTGCAGTCCGTTCCAGAAGCTTGCGGAGGACAGGAACAAAGAGAACAAGATCCCCGAGATACCGGGTCCGATATATACCGATTCGGGGAGAAGACGAAAATGTGGATTCCATCAGGGAATCAGGCCTTCCTGTTCCAGGGTTTTCAGGACTTTTTCGACATCAATGGTTTTCATGCACTGATTGTCCGGACACCGGGAAACGAAAGACTGGCAAGGGGAGCAAAAAATCCCGGAACGGACAAAGGATCCCAAAAATGGACGGTAGGAGACATGGTCACCCGGACCGAACAGGACCACGACCCTCTTTCCCAAAGCCTGGGCCATGTGCAAGGGACCGGAATCGTTTCCCACCACCCCCCGGGACATCGACAGAATCCCTTTCAGGACCGACAGGTCGGATTGCAAAAACCAGCGGACACCGTCTTCTTCCTTTCCGAAGGACCTCCGGAGGTCTTCAAAGGGTTCCCGGTCCAGAGGCCCGCCCATCACGACGACAGGAACCCCGGCCTTTCGAATGGACCGGATCAGTTCTGCCCAGTTTTCCACCGGCCAGTTCTTGTTTTTCTGTCCCGAGCCGGGAAACACGACCAGATACACGTCTTTTTCGTCTTTCGCTTTTCCCGTCAGCGCAAGCGCTTTCCGGAGGTTTTCCCCGTCCACCGTCATTCGGGGCTGGGGGAAATCCGTCCGGTACCCCAGACGACCCGTCAGATACAGGACCTGGTCATACATTTGCGTCAATGCGTTCGGGAATTGAATCCGGTCCGTATAGATCCTGCGATCCAGCCAGGTCGTATGATCGGCGATCCCCACCCGGCGAGTCGCTCCGGAATACCAGACGATCAAACGGGAACGCGGACCACGGGAGAAAAGATCGAACACGACGTCATAATGTTCCCGGCGAATGGAGCGAAGAAAGTCGGCGTAGACACGGAAATATTCCGTTCGGGAAGAAAAAGCTTTGGAACGGGGAAGAGGAATCACGCGCCGGACGAGAGGCTCTTCCCGAAAAAGGACTTCCAGGGATGGTTCCACGACAAAGTCCGTTTGCGATTCCGGGCACGAATCCCGGACGGCGCGTAGAACCGGGAGCGTCAGCACCATATCCCCCATGGCACGCAGTCCGACAAAGAGAACTTTCTTCACGACCCCGAGCCTACCCCCGACTTCAGTGTGCGGAGCCGGAAATATACGGCAGAGCCTCCTCCACCAGCATCACCGGAATATCCTCCCGGATCGGGTAAAGAAGCTGGCAGGCCGGACAGGACAGTCCTTCGGGCTGATCCACCAAAGCCAGGTCTCCCTTGCACTTGGGGCAAACGAGAATCGATTGCAGAAACGGATCAAGAGACATTCGGGCTCCTTTCGGGTAAAAGCAGGTTCTTTTCAGTGAGAAAATCTTCGACCGCTGCGGAAAACGATGAAACGATCCGGGGGGACAGCGTCGCAGAAGAAGGGATGCCGGAGGAAATGAGATAGCCTGCGATCCCCAGATCCGCCGCCGCTTCCACATCCCGGAGAGAGTCCCCCACCATCATGGCCCGTTCGGGGAGCAGGGAAAATTCTTCCAGCGCTCTTTTCAGCATGCCGGATCGGGGTTTCCGGCAAGTACAATCCATGTCGTAAGGGGCAATCCCGACGCCGGCCAGATGGGGGCAATACAGGAACAGGTCGACACGGGCCCCTTCTCCCGCCAGAATCGCATTGATCCGGTCATGGCTGTCCCGGACGAACGCTTCCGAAAAGTATCCCCGGGCCACTCCCGACTGGTTCGTGACCACCACCACGGGAATCTCGAGACGGTTCAGTGTCCGGATCGTCTTCGCCACTCCTGGAAGAAGCGCAATGTCTTCCAGGCGGGAGAGATAGGGCACATCCCGAATCAGTGTGCCATCCCGGTCGGTCAAAACCAGGGCAGACGGCCTCGGTGCGACTTCCTGCATTCAGTGCGTCCTTCTCAGATTATCCAGATCTTCCCTGATTGTGGGCCAGATCAGGTCAGGTGTCAAAAAGAGCATGCACCGGTGGTCGATCGGACAATACCGCAAAAAACATGGTGAGCAGCGGACCGGATGGCGCAGAATTCGCGTGCGACCCCCCATGGGGCCCGTCGCCACCGGGTCGGTAGGTCCAAAAAGAGCGGCTCCCGGAAGGCCGAGAGCTCCCCCCAGATGCATCATGCCGGAATCGTTCGAGAGGACATAATGGCACAGAGAAAGGAGCGCGACGCTCTCCGGAAGTTTCAGTGCACCGTCAATCGAAACCACACGGCTCGCAGAAACGCTTGCGGCAATATCCCGTGTCACCCACCGGTCTTTCTCCCCGGAAAAGAGGACAACCCCGATATCCGGGTCGTCGTCCAGGATTCGCCGGACCAGGTCGGCGTAAAAGCCGGAAGGCCACATCTTGGCCGCCCCATAATAGGCTCCGGGATTGACGGCCACCAGAAAACGTCCTTCGAGGTGTTGATCCCGGAGGAATTTTCGAGCCTTTTCCCGTTCTTCGGGTGGCGCTGAGAGCACGGGATCCGACTCTGCAAGAGGTCCATAGACGGATTCGGCCAGCTCCCGATAATAGGTCGACTGATGCTGACCTTTCATCTTCCAACCTGCATAATCCAGAGCTCTGGAAAGAAGAAGCGAACGACCTTCGAATGCATAACCAATCCGGTTCGGCCATCCCCCTTTCCACAGAATCCAGGCCGAACGGAACGACAGGGGAAAACACAGGGACACAGCGTTCTCTTTTGAAAACGCTTTTCCGGAACGGGAAAGCACCGGGAAGACTTCGTCGACAACAGGAGACAGGCCGTAGACATCCACCGTTTGAGTGGACGCCAGAACGGAAATAAACGTTTCCGGGAACTGCCTCCGAATCGCCTGGAGGGTCGGGAGAGACAAGACGGCATCCCCGATCCAGTTGACGCCGTAAACATAAAGCCGGTCAGGAATCTTTCCGAAAACAGAGGTCATCGGGGATACATTGTCTGATGGGCGGGGAACAGGATTTTTGTCCTTGACGGACAGAGAGGGAACGTTCAGCACCGTCTTATTCTTCAGACCTCAAGAAACCGGATGGCCCAATCCCTGTCGATTTGATCCGGAAGATCGAAAACCTGCCCGGGGAGCTGACCGAAAGGTCGGGGCCAAAAAGAGCTTGGCAGAGAAAACCGGATGGGATACTCCCAGTTCCGGATATCCGTGACATCGCTGTTTCTCGAACGGGAGAGCAGGATACGACTGATTTCTTTCCCCCCCCGGAAATAAGCGATTTTCGTTCCCGCTTCGCGCAACCATCGGGAAGACAGTTTCCGAAAACGTTTTCTCATTGCTGGACGCTCCGTCTCCAGATAAAAATTTTTGAGTTTCTCAAAAAAGATGCCATGATTCTCGATATTTCGGAAATCATAGATGCGGCGAATTTCTTCCGCTTCGGTATGCGTCCGGTATTCGACGAGAGATTCCGGAAATACCCCTATTCCTCCGACCCGATACATTCGCAGGACGAAATCCGTATCTTCCAGCCAGAAAGGATCATAGCGTTCATCGAACCCGCCTATTTTTCGTGCTGTTTCCTTCCGGAAAAAGAAGGAGGAGGTCTGGGGTTCAAGAAGTGGCTCAGACCGAAAACGGGCTTCTTCCCGAAAGAGGATAGCCGCCCATCGGGGCACTTGAGGCCGGGCATTTTTTTCGATCACTTGCATGCCGTCGGGGGAAATCATTTCTTTCCAGCTCCCCAGGAGGGAAACCTCTTTCCGGTCCTTCAGATACTCCCATTGAGCGAAAAGCCTATGGGGTTTCATCCGATCGTCGCTGTCCAGAAAAGCGATGAACTCTCCCCGACTCTCCAAGATTCCGCGGTTTCTGGCCGCTGCCGCACCCTTTTTCGATTCGGAAACAAGACGGATTTTCTCAGGAAGCTTGCAGGCCCATGCGATGGCCGTGTCGCGAGCATCCTCGGTCGAGCGATTGTTGACCAGTACGAGTTCAAAATCTGAAAAAGTCTGTCGGACGACGGAAGCAATCGCTTCTTCGAGAAAATGCGGTTTTCCGGTGAACGGAACGATCACGGAGATGACAGGATTTTTCTGCACTTTGACTCCAGCCGGAAAGTGAAGATCCCCCTAAAAATTTCCGGCTCTGCACCTTATTTTCTCAAGGTGTCTTGAATTTTGCTTCGGGAGACTTCGGAGATCAGCCTTTGAATCCATGTTTTAAAACATAAAGATAAAATTCCGGGTTGAGCCAACGGGATCGCCGGACGGAAGAAGCCGGAAACTTCGACACCCTTTCCTGCATGACCTTTGGATGCGTGCCACGGAATTTTTTCAAGATCCCATAATTTTCCGGTATATAGACTTCCTCCGAAGCCAACGCTTTTTTATCTTCTTCGGTTGGATTCCCTTCCCAGTACCAAAGAACCCTGTTCATAAACTTTTCCCTTAAAACACGCGGATCTTTGACCCAGCCATAATGATAAACGCGCCCATCGGCATATCTCCAGAGATTTTTTTCCTTTTTTCCGATATATAACCCATCTGGTTCCCTCGCAAAACCCACGGCATCCCCGACAGAACGGACAGCTTTTCCGGGACGTACAATCCGGATCGACCTGCGATAAGCCCAAGGGTCAATGCTCCAGTAGTCTCCCACAAAATGATGGTACTTCAGCATCAATCCCAAAATAGAGCGATCATCCTTGTAACGGAGCATGGATTGCCGGATCCCGGACAAATCCTCTTCGTGAATGACCTCGTCTCCCTGAATATAGAAAGCCCAGTCTCCGGATGGACGACAATGTTCCAGCGCGATGTTCGTTTGCTGAGCATAAATCAGTCCGTCTTTTTTCAGATTCATGTCCCAGACAGTCTCTACGATTCGGATCTTGGGATCACCGATGGACAAAACTTTTTCAAGAGTCTCGTCTTCTGAATCTCCGACAACGACAACAAATTCATCCACCAGCGGCAAGACGGAACGGATGGATTCCAGAAAAGGATAATCCAGCTTGACAAGATTTCGACAGAAGGTGAAGCCTGAGACGTACAAGAACCCCCCGTAGAGAGAATGTTATTTTATGTTAAAGGAGATTCCCCGATTACGCCCTGATTCTGAGCAAGAACGGATTTGAGAATCTTCATGCGGATTGAAGACTTCCCTTCCCTCGAGAAAAATCCTGCAACCTCTCCATCAGAGCGCGGACCCCGGAAAAAGCGGCCTCCGGAGTCACGCCGACCAGACAGCTCTGATGGTCGCAAAATTTACGAAAATCCCCGCAGGGCGAACAGGCCACCTTGTCTCCCAGAACGACATGGGTTCCTTTCCCGTCATCGAATGGTCCGGTCCGTTCCGGCGTCGATGACCCGTAGAACGAAACTGTCGGTATCCCGGCCATGACGGCCAGATGCAAGGGACCCGAATCGTTCCCGACATAAAAGAGGGCCTTCTCGAACAGGAGGGGAAGAAGATCGATCGGGACCAAGCCGGGAAGGAGGACCGGACTGGTGCGCGTCCTTGCAGCCACTTCTTCCAGAAGCAGCGTGTCTTCCGCTCCCCCCACCAGAACGGGACGAATCCCTGGATAATGACGATGGATGGCGTTCAGAAGGTCGGAAAAATACAAGGAAGGCCATCGCTTGATCGAACGCTTTGCGCCAGGATGCAGAACAAAGAAGTTGCCCTGAAAATCCGCAGACGCCCGCAAAAGGATCTTCTCAAGATTTTCCTGATCCTGCGCGGAATAGGTCAATCTTTGCAAAGAATACTCCGGAGCAATCCCCAACGGTTCCAGAAGCCGGAGGTTCTTCCGGACGGCATGCAGAATGCCGGACGTACCATCCAGAGAAATGACTTCCGAGTAAAGACCGACCGCCCCTTCCCGCGCATCCGAAAACCCGATGCGGATCGCTCCCCGGCTCCCCCGGGCGATCAGAGCGGAACGAAGGAGCCCCTGGGCATCCAGAACAGCATCATAGGATTCTTGCCGGAGATCCTGAAGGAATCGTCCAAACGAAGGAAAGAAAGAAACCTTCCCCCAGCGGGACCTTGGAAAGGCGATTCCCCGGCGCACGCCAGGATAACGCCGCACGAGCGGAAGAAATTCCGTGTTGGCCACCCAGTCGATACTGGCGTCCGGGAACGTCTTCCGGATCTGGTCAACCACCGGAAAACAGTGGACGATATCTCCCAGAGAACTGGGTTTAATGATCAGGATATGGTTGAAGGAACCCAATGCGCTCATTTCCATTTTGTCTTGCCATCGGGACCGCCAGGAGAGTTTCCGCGGCCCGGATCACCTCTTCCGGCAAGAGTTCGTTCATACAGAGCGTCCCGATGGGACAGAGCCTCTTCATGCAGGGCTGGCACAAAAGATTCCGATGCACCGAAGCGCTTCCCGGAGGGTAGGAAGGACCCAGACGGACAGGATCTGTCGGGCCAAAAACACCCAGCGTACGGACACCCAATGCCGATGCCAGATGCATCGGCCCCGAATCGTCGGCGATCACAAGCTCTGCCCGGGTCATCAAATGTGCAGTTCCCCGAAGAGACAACTCCCCTTGAAAAAACTTCATCCTTGTATTTATATCAGGTTCCTCTTTTTCTGTCGCCTCCAGAAATTCCCGAAACGGGGCAAGAAGTGTCTCCTGTCCCTCTCCTCCTCCTCCGATGATCCCCACGCGATATCCCTTCCGAAGAAAATGAACTCCGACCTCCAGAAAAAATCTCATCGGCCACTGGCGGGTTTTCCAGCTGGCGAAGGGATGGAGAAGGATCAGGGGAACAGACGGAGATTCATCCCCCCACCCCCTGGAACGAAGAAGTGTATCGAGAGCCTCACGATCTTGCGGTAAAACCGGCAGATAGAACTCTCTCTCAAAGGGAAAATCTCCAAGGAGTTCTCGAACAACAAGAGCATGTCGGTCGATCAGATGAAGCCCGGGATCGGTGAGAGGAACCTGACGGGAGAAGAAACCGGCGCCCTCCCGCATTTTCCCATAAGTGGAAGGACTGCCCAGCTTGAGAGAAGAACGGGCGAGCCCCGTCAGAATACCGGACTTCAGAAGTCCTTGAAAATCCAGAACGGCCGCGTATCTTTTGTTCCGGATGGATCGGACAAGATCAACGAGAATACCCCAGGCCTGTCGAAATTTTCTCCGTTTGAGCAAGGATTGATACGTTGCCCGGGGAAAGATGATGAGGTTATTGATGGCAGGATGACCAACCAGAAGATCCGCACAACGGTCTTCGACAACCCAGTCGATCTCGATCTCCGGACGGAGCTTTTTGAGGGCGATAACCGACGGAAGAGTGAAAATGACATCCCCGATCCGGCCCAAAAGGACAATGAGAACGGAAGAGTTTTTTCTCTTGGAAGGATCGATAGCGGCACCCATTTTAGTCATTGCCAAGCACTTCTTGACAAGATCCTGTGATATTTATGCAAAAACACAATGAAAAACTATTTATTCACACTGAGAGGAAACATCATAGGTCCATATTTAAACAGATCAATTCTCTTGACGTAACACAATCTGAGAAGTATGGTCTCCAAAACGTTATTTCTCACCCCAGAAACGAAAAACATGTCGCAAGGCAATCATCGAGTATTTCAATAAGTATTTAAAAGAATAGATAGAGCGACCGTATAAAAAAGCTTTCCAAGCCATTGTTCTTGCAACCGAAACATCACCAAATTCATATATTTTTTTCGGCAATCTTTCCAAAAACTTACGATTTCCCCAGCATCCCCATGAAAGATACCGAAAGTAAAAGTCTACATTTTTTAGAGACATAAACTTTTCTCCCCATGGAAGAACAAATCTGGATGCCTTCACCCCAAAAAAGTTCATGTCTTCAGGACAAGCAAAACAGATACGGACAAAACTATCTTCTACAAAACCTATGCGTGTTGGAATGAGCCCCATATCCCTAAAGAAGAAAAGGATGCCATCAAAAGACCAGAAAATATTCTCCGCCAAAATATCGTTTGGTTGTTTTCCTGAAAAATCTTTATTTTCAGGACTGGAAATTTTAACGGAGATTTCTTTTTTTCCCAGTGATTCTATCTGTTCACAGAAAGATTCTATTTTCAGCAAGTTGTTTGGCATCTCATCTGTAACTCGGGCTTTTGCTATCCGATTGTTTGAACCGGAAGCCTTTTCGTCCTCAGAGATTGCAGTCACCAGTCTCCTTGTTCCACAGACACATTTGCGCATGACTTTATTTTTTGAAATATGATCCACATACCACATCCCTCTTCCACAGGCCGGACAAAAAGTTTGGGCAATATTTTTATTTCTTAACAACTTGCACAGAAAATAAAAAACCGTCTCCGGAGATATTCTGGGATTTTTGGGATTCGCGCAAAAAAGACTCGCAAAAGGCGTGTGAACCCGAACCTCAAATGGCATAACATCCTGGTCCAGGTAGGGATATAAAACAACGACAGGAATATGAAAGGAGCTGGCAACATGTGATAACCCAGAATCCAAACCCACAAAGCAGGCTGATTGGGAGATAATTGCTCCAGCAAGAGCAATAGGCAATTCCTCAAACCTGACGACGTCCGGAACAGAGAGATCCGTCTCTCCCTTTTTACCCATGACAACTACACGCATTTTTGTTTCACAGAGAACAAGTCTTATGAATGATTCAAATGAGTCCCTGTCCCAAAATTTAATCGAGTTTCTGTTTACATTGGGTGCAACAACGATAAATTGAGATTTTTCCAGATTATTCTCTTTTAGGATCTTACTTAAGGAATCATCGGGAATGTTCTCGACAGGGAATTCAGGCCTTACTTCCGGAACAAAATCTCTGAGCCCCAAGCATCTCACCAAAGATTCTTGCTTTGATTCTCCTTTTGCCCATTGATCCGGAAACCTGATCATATAGGGTACAACAACTCCATCTTCAATTGAGCCAATCTGCTCAAATATGCTCTCATAATGAAGATCGAAAGAATCATAAGTAATAATTTTGTCGTTAGATGATAAATATGGCTGTATGATTTCCTTCCACCTATAGTCACAATAAACAATAATCTGATTTTCAGGAAAAGCTTTTTTTGTTCCCTTGATTATGCATATCGAATTAACCGAATCCCCTAACCCGAACTCTAAAAAATGAATAATCTTTTGGTCCGGATGCAATTCAATGTTGGTATTAAACAATGTAAGATTCTTCTTCAACTGCTGAATCATCCCTTGAACCCATGCCTTAAAACATACGCATAAAATTCCGGGTTGAGCCATCGATTCGGCAACTGATACCGGAGGGGGAATCGGCTGATTCTCTCCTGCATCACGGCAGGATGTGTGCCCTTGTAGGGTTTCATGATCGACATGAACTCCGGTTGGTAATCTTTCGCCAGCAGAAGCTTCTGGTCTTCATTCGTCGGGCTCCCCATATGATAAAGATCGGCTTTTGCACGCACCTTATCCTGCAGTTTTCGGGGGCTGTTGACATAGCCATAGTGGAAAAGTGTTCCGTCCGCATACCGCCACAAATGCTTTTGGCTTTTATCGATATATTTACCATCGATCTTCCGGGCGAATCCCGACGCATCCCCGATCGATTCCAATGTTCCATTCGGCCGAATAATCCGCAAAAGCCTTCTCCCCGCATAAGGATTCGTATGCCAGTAATCCCCATAGAAATACAGTTGACGGAGCATCAGCCCCACAATGCCGGAATCGCCCTGGTATCTCTCCAGGGACAAAAGGAATCGTTCATAATCCCGTTCATGCAACAACTCATCCGACTGAAGATGGATCGCCCAATCGGCTTTTCGGCTGACATGTTCCAGCGCGAGATTCGTCTGTTGGGCAAAGATCTTTCCATTGTCAAAAAGAGCGGGATCCCATACGGTTTGGACGATCCGGATTTTGGGATCCCCGGCTTGAAGTTGTTCAACCGCTTCCAGTGTTCCATCGTCCGAATCTCCCACGGCAACAATCAGTTCATCGACGACGGGAAGAAGAGAGCGGATGGATTCCAGGAAGGGATAATCCAGACGAACGAGATTACGACAGAAGGTAAAACCCGATACAAACATGCGGCCCTTTCTTCCGGATGGACTTCTGCAACGTTTATTTTTGCCTTTTGAGCCCCCCCAGAAATCCCTTGATCAGCCATCGAAAAGAACGCATCGATTTTTGGGCGAGGAATGCGGCCCAGGCACACCCTCGTATTTCCGCTGGCCAAGAGGACAACTCGGCTTGCGCTTTCACGATACCGACCAGACTCCCGGGTGTTCCCCATGTCTCGTAGGAAAACCATCGCAAATACTGGATCTCCGCTGCGACAAGAAGCGTGTTTCCCCATGGAATCCGGAACCGCTCCAGGGTCTTGTGATGCCGATCCTCTTCTTTTCCTCTGGCGAAGGAGAACCGGGTCATGTCCTGGCCCAAATCGATCCGTTCTATCCGGTACCCCTTTCTCCACATCCATTCCCAGATACTATCCGGACGGATGTCCAGGGAACCCGGAGGAAGGTCCCATACTCCCCATTCTCTTTTGTCGGTCTTGCTGAAAAGAAAATCCACTCTTTCCGGGGCATTGGTTTCGATGCTGGATTCAACCGATCGGAGGGTTTCAAGAGTCCAGGATTGTTCGACAAAATTATAGCCCGTTTTTTCCACAATTTTCGTTGCCGGGCAAGATGTTTTTTTCTTTACATGAACACTTGATGTTCTATCGTGTTCAATAGACGATCCGCACGAACACATCAGACGGACGGAGACCGGATCCGCTGCCGACAGAACATATTGCATGAGCTTCGTACACATCGGGCATTCCGGGATTGGAGATTTCTTTTTCAAAGACAAGAGGAAGGTGACCGCACCCAGAACCGTTTCCACCCCCGGTATCGATAGAGTGGAAAAAAACGATTCGACCACATACAACCCCAAAGGTGTCAGTGGACGAACCTCAAAAGGGAATGTCCTTTTTTCGATAAAAACAACCACCATGGGCAGATCAAAAAAAGCCGCCATATGGCTGGGACCCGAATCGAGACCGATATAGAGCCCCGCCAGTTGCATCAGTCCGGAAATCTGTCCAAGCGATAAGTCATAGGCACAAACAACTCCAGTGTTGCCGAATGGTCCGATTTCCGGATAGGAAACAACAACTGTACGAAGGTGAAACCTGTCTCTGAGAGCATCAATCAGGCGGGAAAAATTCTCCTTTCCCCAGCGCTTGTTCTCCCAGGAATAAGGAGAGATGAGGACGAACTTGCCGGCTTCCAACGCATGTTCTTTCAAGTACCCTTCGGCCCATGCAAGATCTTCAGCTTTAACGGGAAGATATGGGCGTGCGGCTTCTTTTAAGGATAAGCCGATACTCCGCGCCGTCGCTTCCAGAGTCGTTTCACGACGGGCATAGCGGTCCGGCATCGGAAAATGGGCATAGGCCAGATAGGACGGTTCCTTCATTGTCCGGATTTCAGTCCGGATTTCTTCATGGGCCTGATCGTAGGGATTGTTTGTCCCTTCCCTGGACAAAACATCTTTTGCCTTGGGAAACCATCGGATTTCAATTTCCGAAATTCGACAGACAAGATCTTCCCACCTTTGATCGGCATAGACGATGCAATGAGCTTTCGGAAACCTTGTGCGAATCTCGTGCAGGACGCGGAACCCGTTGACATGATCCCCGAGCCCTTGCCCGAGAACAAAGTACAGCCGCCCGAAAAAGTCCCGAGAAAAAAAACGGATATGGAATAAAGGTATACCTTTCCAGAAAAGAGGTCTTTCCGGAATCATCGGGGTGATTGGATCAACGGGTTCGATGAAATACCTCAAGATAGCCAGAATGAGAAAAAAGGGGAGTTTTTCATTTCAATAACCGTAAGAATTTCCTCTGTAAACGACTACGATAAAAATTTAATCGGAAGAGTCTTTCCTCACTTTGTCGAATATTTTTACATATTTATAAAACGAACTTTCAAAATTATAGAGAGCTATGACAAAACCAGGTCCACCATCGAGGAATCCCCTTTTGATAACATAATGACGCAAAAATGCCCAAACCCCATGCACCAGTCCTTTCAAAACAGAGCCTTTCCTTGCCCCTCTGGATACTAGCTTCTCAGCTCCCAGACTGGAGTATCGGTTCATTTTTGAAATCATCTCTCCCAGGTCATAATAGGGGATCTGAACGATCGCTGACGAAAATTTCCCAAGACGACACCCGGAATTCATGGAATAGGTTTCATGGACCAGATCTTCGGAGTAAGTCATGGACCCCTTTCGAAAAAGTTGAGGCTGCCTGTAATCGGGATACCAGTCCGAATATCGTATCCATCGTCCCAGAAAATAATTTTTCCGGGGAACAAGATAGGCATCCATCGGATTTTCCTGGGCAAGAATCGAGAGGATTTCCGCCTGCGCTTCCGGAGTCATCCTCTCATCCGAATCGAGGCTGAAGATCCAGTCATGGGTGCAATGTGAGATCGCTGCCTTACGAAGAGCACCGAATCCTGTAAAAGGAGCCTGACAAACGCGAACCCCCAGTTCTTCGGCAATCTGTGCCGTTCGGTCCGTGCTCCCGGAATCGACAAGAATGACCTCATCCGCCCACAGGACACTTTCGATTGCCGGACGGATCTTATGTTCCTGATTGTATGCCAGGATATAGACAGAGATTGGCATTCTTCTTAGAGGAGTCTCAGATTGTAAAGGCATCTTGATGAACAGTTCTCCAGAAAATTTTGATCAATTTGAAAGTTAGAAAAAAATCATTTTTCATATAAACTAAGGAAAACCCTCTTTTCGTTTACCCCACTCCATCTTCCGGATCAATCGGTCTTGTCTTCCACCGGTTGTGCATCCAGATCCATTGCTCAGGATACCTCCGGACCATCTTCTCAATCTTTTCGGTACATGCTTGCGTCAAATTTTCCACCGCTTCCTGCGTGTCCGTGTCCGGAGGCGCTATCGGAGGGCCAATCCATATCTGATGCTCCACATCGCTCACCCTGGCATCAAAAACTGGCAGGAGCGGAATATTCTGACGGACAGCAATCCGGGCCACGCTTGTGTAGGTACAGGCCGGACGCCCGAAAAAGGGGGTGAAGACCCCTTCATCTCTTCCGGCATTCTGATCCAGAACCGTCACGACAATACCGTTTTTCTTCAAAATCCGAAATATGGGTAGCGGCCCCTGATCCTGTAACAGGGAAACTGCCCCGCCGTAGCTCTCCCGGTATTCTTCGACGAATCGATGAACGTTCGGATCCTTGATACGCCGTATCACAACATGGATCTGTTCCGGAATATCGAGAGCCAGCCGCTTGATCGCCAATTCCCAGTTGCCAAAATGGGCCGAAAAGGCCAGAACGCCCTTCCCCTGCCCCAGAAGAGAGAACACATGCTCGAGCCCCGAAACCTGAACATGCTGTCTGAGCCAGGGTTCATCCATCACTGGAAACCGGAGAAACTCAGCCCCCATCATTCCGAAGTGGCGATAGATATCCCGGATCCGGTCCTCCAACTCCACCGACCCCCGAAGTTCCGGAAACGCGGACTCGAGGTTCCTGCGGGCCAACGAAGTCTTTTTTTTCAGGAGTAAACGGAGAAGATCCCCTGTATGGCGGCCAAGATTCAGGGCTTGTCCATGCGGCAATCTCTGGAAAAGACGAGCGACAAACACCAGCAACGCGGGCGGAAGCTTTGTGCCATCCGGCTTTCCCGAATCCCTCAAGATGCCCGTCCCGGTTTTTCTTCCAGGAGCTTTTCCCACTGGGCTGAGTCATTCCAGTCCATCCGGACGATAAAAGCCTGGACACGGGAGTCTCTTTCGGAATACCGGCAAAGCTTCACCCAGTCTTTCTCCGTCACCAGAACCTGATGAATCTCGCTTTGGCCGGTGGACTCGATTTCCTGAATCCAGCTCCGGATTCTCGACAGAATTGCATTCGTATAGAGAACATGGTCCGGTAACTCCAGATGGCCCAGTACCCGGGCCCCACAGGATTCAGCCATCCTTCGAAATCTTTGGGGACGGGCGATGCCGGAAACCAGGACGACATTTTTCCCCCGTAACTCTTCCACCGGGGAAAATCTTCCATCCCTCCCCAAAAGAGCAGAGGGTCGAACGGTCGCAGACATAAAAACGCTCCCGGGGCTCAAGAACACCCGGTAACAATCCGGAAAGTCCGGTGCTGCATCCGGATGTTCCTTTTCCATCGCTTGTTCCAGTCGAACGAGAACATCCGCCTGTTTCAACCGGCCGGGAAAGTCTCTCAAATCCCCTGCCGGAAGAAGATGAAAAAGGGAAGAGATCCCCGAAGAAAGCTTTTTTTCCGGAAGGAGAACCACCCGGAGGTCCTGATAAAGCTCCAGAGACTGAAATCCGTCGTCAAGAAGGACGACATTCGCCCCCCTGTCCACAAGAGCCTGACCGCCTTTTGCGCGATCTGCGCTGATACAGAAGAGAACCTCCGGAAAGCGCCTGGACATCATGGCAGGCTCGTCTCCGGTGACATCCGTGGAGAATCCTTCATTACCCCGAAACAAAAAGGGTTCTGGCGTTTTCTCTCTTCGACCATATCCCCGTGTCAGAACACCCGGGGTCAATCCCTTACGAATAAGGGACTCCAGGATGCATAGCGTCGTCGGTGTTTTTCCGGCTCCTCCCACGGTTATCCCTCCGACACCAATGACAGGGACGGACAATCGCTCTGTTGGAAGAATCCCTCTCCGATAGGCTTCTTCCCAGAGGAACAGTCCGGCTGCATATCCGAGAGAAAAAGGCGCAAGCCAAAATCTCGGAATCACAAGTCGGTCTCCGCTCTTTTGACGCTCTCGCCTTCCAGAAAAGGACGCAAAAACGACATCGTGCGCATGAGCGCCCCTCGACGAACAGAAAAGACGTTCCGGTTGTCCTCCCCCATTTTTGCCATCTTCTCCGGGTCCATCATCAACTCGCAAAGGATCTCAGAGAGAAGGTCCGGGCGGTGCAATTCCAGCATCCCTCCCCCTTCTTTCAGATCGCAGACAATCTCCCGAATATGATCGGTGTGGGGACCGACGATCAGGGGAATTCCCGCCGCGGCCGCATCGATCGGAGAATGACCTCCGACCGGGTCAAATGTTCCCCCCACCACAACAAGATCGCAAAAACGGGTCAGGGTCCGCAGTTCTCCATAGGTGTCGAGAAGAGAGAAAATCATCGGTAAACTCTTCGATCCTCCTTCTTCAGGACAGAACCGTTCCCTCCGATCCTGAACCCACGTCTCTTTCGGCAGAAAAGATCGAAAGGTTTCGAGCCGGTTCAGATGTCTCGGCGCAATCAGGATATGCAATGGACGCGGAAAAGAAAGCCCTTTTTCGAGCGTCCGAAGAATCTGTTTCGTTTCTTCCGGGTGGACGGACGATAACAGGAGCCGAAAAGGCTTCTTGCCCTTTTCCAGACAATCCTCTTCCACTCTCTGCACCCAGAATCGCAATTCTTCCGGGTCCTGAACGGACTCCCGCGGGTCGAAAACGTCCCACTTGAGATTGCCTCCCAGATGGATATTTCGGGACAAGGTGCCCATTTTCCGAAATCGATCCTGATCCAGAGCCGACTGGACAACGACAGGATCCAGGAGTTGAAAGAGGGGAACGAACAGGGGGCGAAACCGGCTCATCCGCCGGAAACCGCGGGTCGAAAGACGGCCATTGACGATACCCACCTTCACCCCCAGGTGAAATGCGGACAATAACATCGAAGGCCATATTTCTGTTTCGAACAAAAGAATCTTTCGGATCTCCCGGCTCTTCAGAAAAGGAATCCATAAATCCGGAAGATCGAACGGCACCAGGGAGACGGAGTGATCCGGAAAGGCCTTCGTCAACGCTTCCCTGCCTGTCAGCGTGGTCGCAGTCAAAACCAGAGAATGCCTCTCCGACAGGGCCCGGATCAGAGGTGTCGCCGCGACGGCTTCTCCGAGACTCGCCACATGAAAAAGCACCGCTCCCGAAGTCTTTTGAGAACCCGATGGTTGCCCGGTGGCTTTGCTCACACCAAACCCCAAGCGTTCCCGAAAGAAAGGACGGGTCCTCGGGAAAAAAAGCCAAATGAACCCTGCTCCCGGAAGCAGAATCGGCCAGAGGAGACGATTCAGGATTCGGTCGATCCTGAAGTAAAAGAGAAGGGTACCCGTCATCTTAGGATTTAGTCCGGAAGAGATCGATCATTTTCCCGGGTCTCCGGCTCAAAACCCAAGGAAAGATTCAGGAACTTCTGATACCGTCCTCCATCTGTACGCATCAGTTCTTCGTGGGTCCCCGATTCGACAATACGCCCCTTGTCCAGGACATAGACACGACGAGCGTTTCGGATCGTCGACAACCGATGAGCGATCACCAGGGTCGTCCGGTTCTTCATGATGACCTCCAGCGCTTTCTGAATGGCATATTCGGATTCTGTATCCAAAGCGCTCGTCGCCTCGTCCAGGATCAAAAGTGTCGGGTCACGGAGGACCACGCGGGCCAGGGCCAGCCGTTGCCGTTCCCCACCGGACAGAAAAATCCCCTTTTCTCCAACCCGGGTGTCAAACCCTTCGGGCAACGCCGAAATGAACCCGAGAGCGTTCGCGACCTTTGTTGCCTGTTCCAGTTCGTTCCGGGAAACGGATCGTTCGAGACCGTACAGGAGGTTTTCCCGGACCGTCTGGTTCATCAGAATAACATCCTGAGTCACCATTCCGATGGCGTTTCTCAGGGAACGGACATCGGCCCCCAGAAGGGACTTACCATCCCAGAGGATCTCACCTTCGAACGGACGGTAGAACAAGGGCAGAAGGTTGACCATGGTGCTTTTTCCGGAACCGGAAGGACCGACGATCGCAACGAAGTCTCCTGCCGGTATCTGCATGGAAATATTTTCCAGCGTCACCGAACTGGCCATGGGGTAACGAAAGCTGACGTTCCGGAATTCGATGGACCGGGAAAGGCGCTCCACAATCCAGCTGCCTTCCGGCACCTGAAGGATTTCGAGAGGCCGATCCAGAACCTCCGCAATTCTCTCTGCAGCCGCCAGTGATTGCTGGATTCCAGACTGGGAATTGGCAAGCCCCTTGATAGGCTGATAGAGCATCTGAGCGGCTGTCAAGAACCCCACCAGGGTCCCAAGCGTGAGATGGCCGTGAATGACGGAATATCCCCCCAGCCAGACCGCGACTCCGATCCCCAGGGCTCCAATGGACTCCATAATGGGCGACAGCAGGTTTTCGTATTTGGCGGAACGGAACTGGGAACGGGCATAGGTATCGGAATATTCCGCGAATTGACGGATCTCCCGTTCTTCGGAACCGACCGACTTGATTAGTCGAATCGCCGACAGAGTTTCGGATAGATGCTGGTTGACATCTCCATAACTTTCCTGGGTTTTCCGGGAAACCGTCCGGAGTTTTTTGCCGATCTTCCGGATGGGAATCAGCGTCAACGGCACAACCAGCAAGACAAAGATCGTCAGTTTATAATCGATATAGAAAAGAGCCCCCAGCATCCCGACAGCGGTAAAGGAGTTCCGGAGAAGATCCCGGATGATTTCCGCAACCCCTCCCTGCAAAATATAGGTGTCGTTCGTCACCCGGGACATCAGATGACCCGTCCCTTCCCGGCCAAAAGACGCAAGAGGCATCCGGATCAGGTGCGCAAACAGCGACTGACGCACATCGCTGATCATGAAAAGAGCTGCTTTTTTGAGAAGAAAGGCTTGAAAAAAACCGGTAAATCCTTTGACCGAAAACAGAACGAAAAAAGAGAGGGGAAGAATAAACAAAAGATGAGGATTTTTTTGCGCAAAAACCTTGTCGATCAGCTCACGGAGAAGGATCGGAACACCGCTGGAAACCCCACCGCTGATAAAGGCCATCAGGATTCCCCCGGCGATCAGGGATCGGTAGGGACGGATCCAGGAGTGAAGAGGTTTCCGGATCTTCTTGTAGGTAGCATCTTTCCAAAAAAAAACCATTCTTGAAGGCCTTATGAAAATTACAGTTCTTCCAAATTTTAAGACTTCGCAAAATCTCTATTACGGAGATGAACAAAACTCACACGAATGTTTTCCAGTAAAAAGATTTTCAAAAAAGGAACTTGTTATCTCTGGCGGCATTCCCTCATCCTGAAGTTGAATATCGCCATATTTTGAGAATCGTTTTCCATAAGAGTGGAATGATCGAAAAAAATGCTTCAGAATTGAAATATCATTCGGATTTTCAAAAAGCGAACGAATAAAAAGAGCTCGTGCAAAAGGTACACCATCTTTTAGGCCCAAAAAAGACATCCCAATCTCTTTTATCCAACGAGCTCTCCACTCTGAAAGTGATTTTTGGACTTCAAAATTGTCAAATACTTCTTTGTGACGTATGTGGCTTACCACTTTCGAATAAAAGTAATCCTGATTCTGAAGAATTCGATATCTGTCGAGCGTTTTTTTGCGCTTCTTCTTTAAAAAATCAGATGAAGGCATTCTAAAACGGATTATAGATTTTTCTATCTGAAGGAAAGGCCCACTTTGATACAGGCGCATACAAAAATCGGTGTCTTCTAAAAAAAAAGGCGTCAAATGGGAATCAAAAAATCCTGATTTCGAGAGAATCTTTTTCGAAAGAAAGAGAGCTGATGGAGGAATATCGGGAAAATTAAGCCGGATACACTCTTGTATGGAAGGAGAACACTTGATGAAATGCATAAATGGAAAAGATTGCACAGAAGGTGACAATATTTTTTGATTGTCCTGTGAAACCCTGTCTATCAAACCATAGGCCAAAGAAGCTTCGGGCCTTTTTTTCAATGCCGTTTTTTGAAGGTGCAGTCGATCCGGATACATGATGTCGTCATCGTCTAAAAATGCGATAAACTCTCCTTGCGCATGCATTATTCCATGATTTCGGGCAAACGCATTCCCCTGCTGTGGTTCATGAACAATCCGGATCCTGTCGGAATTCTTTCTAGCGTATTTTTCCGCAACTTGACGTGTATCATCCGATGCATTGTTGTCTACCAAAATCAGTTCCCAATCCTGTTCTGTCTGATCCAGAACGGACTCGATCGCTTCTCCAAGAAATGCTCCTGCCCGAAAAAACGGGATGATAACCGATATCATCCTTCTCCCCTTATCCCAGAGTTCCCTTGAAGATAACCGCTCAGGGAAGCAGGCGATTTCAAATACTCCATCACCCTTTTCGCCAGCTCTTCTGAGGCACCAGGACCTCCCACTTTTCTTTTTACCTGCGCCAGTTCTTCTTTCATTTTTTCAAGCCGGATCGGACTGGAAAGAATCCCCTGAACCTCCCGCATGATCGACTGAGGAGTTGCCGCATCCTGGATCAGCTCGGGCATGACGGTGTTCTCCGCGATCAGGTTGACCATACCGATAGCCGGAACCTTGACGAGTTTTCGAGCCAGAAAATAGGTGAACGGATTCATGACGTAGACAATGACCATCGGCACCCCGAGTAGGGCCGTCTCCAGAGTTGCCGTTCCCGAAGCCAGAACAACCAGATCGCACGCCTTGACGGTTTCCCGGAATTTTCCCTTGTCCCGTCGAAAGAGAGAAGAATCCTTCGCCCAGGCAAAACATGTCTCTCTTTCGAGAAACAATCGGTCCTCCAGACCTGGCGCCTGCGGAACCAGAACCCGGAGGTCGGGAAAATGGGGACGAAGAAGATCGACCGCCTCAAGCATCCGGGAATAAAGCCTTGTCACCTCCGATTCCCGGCTCCCGGGCAAAAGTCCAAGAACAAAATCCCTCTTGTTTCCGGCATGATCGCTTTGAGAGAAGAACCGTTTCCGAAGGATTTCCGGCGATTCGTCCGGAAACGGTTCATCCAGCAGGGGATGCCCCACAAACGTGACCGGAACCCCCGCCTCTTCGTACAGAGTCTTTTCAAAAGGGAAAATGACAAACATATGGTCGACATCCTGGCGAATCTGGTCGATTCGACCTTTTCGCCAGGCCCATACCTGCGGACTGATGTAGTACAACACCCGCACACCCCGTTTTTTGAGGGCATGGGCCAGACGGAGATTGAAGTCCGGAAAATCGATTAGGACCGCCGTCCGGATCTTTTCTCGATCCACGGTGCGGAGAACCTTCCGGAAAGCGGAGACCACATTTCCGGCTTTCTTGAACACCTCCAGAAGACCGATGACTGAGAGTTTCTCGATCCCCACGATCTCTCTGGCTCCGGCCTTCCGGAGCATTTCCCCTCCGACGGACCAGACGTCGATCGCCGGATCCATCTCTATGAGTGCGGACACCAGATGCGCCCCGTGCTGGTCTCCGGACGTTTCACCGGCGACGATCAGAAGTTTTTTTCTCTCCCCGGCTCTTCGGTCTTCTTCCGGATTCATGATCACATCAGGCCGAAGGAATCTGCTGAAACCGTTTGAGGCTTTCTTCGGCCAGGCGATTGACCTCCAGAGCCACCTCGAGGGCGCGAAGTCCGTCTTCACCAGTCACCTTGACCGGTTTTGAGAACCGGATCGCTTCGACGAAAGAGCGGAGCTCTTTTTTGAGTGGTTCTTCCGCTTCGAAAACCTTTTTTCCCCGGTCGATCTGGGGAAGGGACCCCGGATTGAGCGTCACTTTCGCTTCCGAGAGTTCTCGGGTGTCGAAGTTCAGGGAAAAATAGCGCCCTTCCCGATCAAACACCCGGAATTTCCGGAGCTTTTCCATGGAAACGCGACTTCCGAGAACTTGAGCAAGACATCCGTTTTCAAACTCGATCCAGGCGTTGGCAATGTCGATGTGAGGGGTGATGACCGGTGTTCCCACAACCCGCATGGTCGCGATCGGGGAGTTGACCAGGCTCAGAATGATGTCGATATCATGAATCATCAAGTCGACCACCACCGGAACGTCCGTTCCTCGGAGTCCGAATGGAGACAGTCTCTGGGCTTCGATGTAGGCGGGTTTCGGGCGAGCTTCGAGAATGGCTTCGAGCCCCGGATTGAAGCGTTCGATATGACCGATCTGTAAAAGGACGTTGTGCTTTTTTGCCAGATTCAGGATTTGTTGTCCGTTTTCCAGAGTGTCCGCGATGGGTTTTTCCAGAAAAACGTGAGGAGATCCGACCGAAAAGATCTCCTCGATCACCGGCAAATGAAACAGGGTCGGTGTCACCACCGAAACAGCGTCACACTCCTTCACCAGAGAGGAAATGGACGTATGTCGCCGTACCTTGATGCGGGAGGCCACTTCCTCTGCCCGGCCCGTGTCCACATCAAAAACTCCGGCCATCTCGACATCCGGCAACTCCGACAGGACCCGGGCATGATGCTGTCCCAGATAGCCAACCCCCACGACCCCCACTTTCAGTCCCATGCAACCCCCAGGACGCAGATGCCGTATCGATCTGCCGTCTCCAGAAAATGTCCGGTATCCAGAATCAGGGATTTTCCCGCTTCCAGAGCCAGAACACGTGCTCCGACTTCGGTCATCAGATCCAGTGTCCTCATGCCCACCGACGGCAGATCGAATCGAAGATCCTGTCCGGGCTTGGCCATCTTCACGACAACGATGCCGGAAGAGGTAAAGCCGGCCCCGCGGCGGATCGTCTCATCCGTCCCCTCGATGGCTTCCAGTGCCAGAATCACTTTTTCCTTCACAACCACGCATTGGCCAACGTCAAGTTTCCCCAGGACCTTTCCGGCTTCGAATCCGATACGGACATCTTCTCTTTCGGAATCGGTGGGTTGGTGAACGCCCAAAACTCCTTCCGGAGCCGTCAGTTCCGGAAGAAGCCAGGTGGATGGAACAATCCGGATAGACTCCTGCTCAAACTCATCGGCCAAAGCCCGCAAGACCTGGTCGTCATGATTGACCGCCACCCGGGCCAAAACACGGACCCCTCGCCAGTCCGGACGCAGATCAAACAATCGAGGCTTTTTGATCCCTCCGGCGAAGGCGGCAGCCTTCACGCCGTATTTATGAAAAGTCTTGAAAATAGGATCGATTTGCCCGACACGAATCCAGCGAACCGGAACGCCGAACGATTCAACCGACGGATCGGTCTCTCCCTGATGGGCGACCACAACAACGTCGTAACCTTTTTTTCGGGCCGATTCCAGGAACAGGGCCGGAAAAAGCCCATTCCCGGCAACAAGCCCGATGGGACCCGGAGGGGAAAAAGAAAAAAAAGTCGAATCGGTCTTGTTCCCGGGTTCGATATGTCCGTAGGGAAAAACTTTCTTCTCAGTTTTCACCGGAATGGTTTTCATGGGAACTCGTTTTCGGGGCTGTCAGGACACCTCGCCCGGAATTTTCCACAAACTCCAGCAGGTGATCGATTTCCGGACCGGCAGGGAGCTCTTTTCGCACTTTATCGAGAGATTCTTTTTGCGGAAGAGAGGAACGGAAGAGGATCTGGTAAGCTTTCTTCAGAAGAGTGATCGTATCCGGAGACAGACGTGCGCGCTTCAGACCTTCCATGTTCAGTCCGTAGAGATAGGCCCGATTTCCCGATGCCCAGACGTAAGGTGGAACATCCTTGGGAACTCCGCTCATGCCGCCAACCATGGAGAGGGTTCCGATCCGGACG
Organism: Nitrospirota bacterium; assembly: GCA_021826965.1. Classification (GTDB taxonomy): domain Bacteria; phylum Nitrospirota; class Leptospirillia; order Leptospirillales; family Leptospirillaceae; genus Leptospirillum_A. The sequence goes on along the minus strand of JAKAYA010000004.1, from coordinate 52,464 downwards.
AACTGGTGGATGCCGGTCAGACCACCGATGATCGCACCGTCCTCGATCATGATGTGTCCGGCAAGATTGGCGGCGTTCGCCATGACGATCCGGGAACCCAGATGGCAATCGTGCGCCACGTGACAATTCGCCATCAGGAGGTTCTGGTCGCCGATGCGGGTGAGCATTCCGCCGCCTTCGGTGCCTCGATGGATCGTGACGGACTCCCGGATGGTGTTTTTGTCTCCAATGACGACCCGGCTCGGCTCTCCCCGGTACTTCAGGTCCTGCGGGGGCAACCCGGCCGAAGAAAAGGGGTAAAAGAGGTTCTCCTTTCCGATCGTCGTATTGCCGTCGATAACCACATGAGACAAAAAACGCGTTCCCGAGCCGACCGAGATCTTGCCCTTCAGAACACAGAACGGCCCTACGTGTACCCCAGGAGCCAGCTCCACCTCGCGTGAGACTTCGGCATATGGATGGATGAAGACCTCTCCTTCTCCGCCCTCCTCCGGCGAACCAAACGCAGAACGGCTCACCCGTTGTCCTCCGGAGAAATGTCCTTTCTCCCTTTTCCGGGAGGTGCCGGACGGATCATGGCCATGATCTCCGCTTCGCAGATCCTTTTTTCTCCAACATGGATTTCGCCTTCCATTTTCCAGGAGCTTCCCCGAACATTCCGGGTGGTCATGGTGATCACCAGGGTATCTCCAGGACCGGCCGGAGAACGAAAGCGCGCCCGGTCGATCCCCATGAAATAGGGAATGCGGTCTGTCTTGTCCTGTCCGGAACAAATCGCCAGGATTCCTCCCACCTGGGCCATGGCTTCGATCAGAAGGACCCCCGGCATAATGGGAAAACCGGGAAAGTGTCCCACAAAAAACGGTTCATTCATCGTCACGTTCTTGATGCCGACGATCCGTTTTCCGGGCTCGACTTCCAGAATTCGGTCAACCAGGAGAAACGGGTAGCGATGCGGAAGAATGTCCAGGATCTCCTGGATATTCAGCCCGGATGAAAGATCATTCATGATCGTCCCTTCGTTCAGAAGCGCCACCGGATATTCCTCCCTTTTTCTCCAGCGTCCGGAGTCGGCCGAGAATCCCCGGAAGATCGCCCAGAATCGTCTGGATCCGAAGCCATAATTTATGGGAAATGGCCGGAGATCCCGAAACGCGAGACTTTTCGGGAATGCTGCGGGCCACCCCCGATTGGGCTCCAACCATCGAATCGTTTCCGATTTCGATGTGGCCCACGACTCCGGACTGACCGGCCAGAATGACGCGATGGCCCAGACGGCTGGAACCGGAAATACCGGCCTGGGCAACAATGACACAATCTTCTCCGATACGAACATTATGGGCGATCTGGACAAGATTGTCGATTTTCGTTCCTGTCCCGATCACCGTTTCGCCGAAAGTCGCCCGGTCTATCGTCGTATTGGCCCCGATTTCCACATCGTCACCGATTGTCACCCGTCCGATTTGAGGGATCTTGTGACGGTGTCCCTGATGGTCCGCCGCATATCCGAACCCGTCCGACCCGATAACCGCATTGGGCTGGATAATAACCCGGTTTCCGATATGGCAGTCTTCCCGGATGACAACCCCCGGATACAGGGTGCAACCCGTTCCGATCACCACGCGACGACCGATGAAGACACCGGGACCGATCACTGTACCGGCACCGATCCGGCATCCCTCCTCGATCACGGCGGACGCTCCCACTTCCACCGGCGGTTCAAGATGAACATCCGACGCAACATAGGCCTGGGGGTGAACACCGTCCCGGGGAGACGGAAGAGGGTAAAAAATCTGCATGATCCTGGCGAGGGCAAGATAGGGATCCGCAACGACAATCTGTGGAACGGGCAATCCCGGAACGGGATCGGAGAGAAGAATGGCTCCGGCCTGAAGCTTCGTCAATTCGCCACGGTACTTCGGATTTGCCAGGAATGTCAGATCCTGCGGCCCGGCTTCCTGCATCGACCGGACCGCACGAATCTGTTTGTTAAAAGCGGATTCCGGACCTGTGAGATTTCCTCCGACAAGGGAAGCGATCTCGGAAAGAATCATTGCCCGTTTCCGACCGGATTGTTCTTGTTAATGTACTGAATAACCGATTCCGTCAAGTCCGCCTTCGGATTCATGTAAAGGATCCGGGACGAAGAAAAGGCGGGAGGTTGGGGCCCCATCGGAATCCGGATGGGATGCTGGGCCAGAACGACCTGAAACCCATATTTTTTTCCGACCGAAACCGTTGCGTGGGACAAGGCATCCAGAAATTTCCGGATCTCGACAGCATTCTCCGAAGCCACTTCCGTCTGAATTTTCTGAAGTTTCTTCCGGTAGTCCTGGACTTTTTGCTGGAAGGAAAGTTCCTTGGCCTTCAGTGCGTCCTTGCTGATCACGCCGACCTGTTGTTCGATCCGTTTTTGTTCGGCCTGGAGTTCCTGGCGTTCGGACTGGATACCTTCCGCTTTTTTCTTCTGGAACTCCTTCAGATGGGACTGGATTGATTTCCCCAGATCTGTCTGACGAAATGCCTTCAGAACATCAACGACTCCGACAACATCCGCGGCTTGTGCAGCGTTGATGACTCCCGAAAACAGGATACCCAACGAAACGATGACGGCGAGGACCAGAGTTTTTTCGCATTTCCGTTCGAAGATCATAAAATACCCTTTCCTGTCAGATGGCGGATGAAATAACCGGACCTAAACGACAAAAGACCTTTTGGTCGGCCTTCTGATTACCCTCCGTAGAGGGAGCCCATCTCGAAGTTGACGACGGGACCCGGGTAGTTCCCCGGAAAAGCCTGCATCTGGGCATTGTTGACGAGCGGCCATCCCAGATCCAGTGTCAAAGGCCCCATCGGCGAATTCCACATGATGCCGAAACCGGTTGCGGGCCAGGCAAATCCGCTCAGAGTGATGGGCTGCCCCGGAAGGTACTCTCCCGAATCGTCGAAGAAAAGGTCTCCGTAGAAACCGAACTTCGGAAAAATCGGCCATGTGTAATCCATGTTGAAGATCAGTTCCTTGTTCCCTCCAACCAGGTAACCGAATGGCATCGGACCGGCAAACCCGAAGTTGTATCCCCGGTTGGAGTAAATTCCGCCGACATAAAAACGGTCCCAGACGGGAATGAACCCATCCGGACCAAGCGGTTCTTCGTCCCCGATGGCCACATGGAAAGACAACGTCGTCCGCTGGGTCACCGGCAGGTAGAGGGTCCCGTTCCCGGTGGCCGAGTAGAAGGACGTATCCCCGCCGAACGTTCCCCCGTAGACACCGAGATTGCCCCACAGGTGATAGCCAGAATGGGGATTCATATAGTTGTCCCGGCGATCATAGGAAATACCGATCGATGGTCCCGTCTGTGTCCAGTACCCGACCTGCTGGATGAACGGAGCCAGAATAGGCGCCTGCTGAACCTGTTGCACCGTCGGCGCCACAAGGAAGATCTGTTCGGATTCCATGAGCCAGGACAAGCTTGTCGAAAAATAATACCCGAAACGGCGGGTCAGGGTCACGGATCCCCCGATTGCGCTGTTCCAGTAAGTAAAATAGTCCATAAACGTGTCGAAAAAGGAAAGGGAGGCCGCTGTCGGGGTGTCCATGAACCACGGATCGGTGACCGTCAGAGAGTACATCGTGATAAATCCCCCCAGTTCACCGGAAAGGGAAACCGAGTCACCTGTACCGAAGATATTATTCTGGGCGATCGTTGCCATCCCCATGACACCGAACAGGGTACTGTAACCGCCGCCGAGGGAAAAGGTCCCAGTGGGCTTTTCCTTCACTTTCAGGTTCAGGTCCACAAGGTTTTTCCCAACCTGCTGCGGGACGATCTGCACGTTTGAGAAGAAACCCAGATTCTGCAGGTTCCGGTAACTGTCCTGGAGAGCACTCGTATCCATGATGTCCGATTCCTGGACTCCCAGAACTCGGCGAATCACTTTGTCACGCGTGAGTTCGTTTCCGGAGATATTGATCCGGCGAATATGGACGAGGCCTCCCTCCGTGACGGAATACGTGAGGGCAACGGTTTTTTTGTCGAGATCCGGAATGACCTGCGGAGTGACAATGGCAAAAGCATATCCTTTATGCCCATAGAGTTTCGTCAACGTCGTGATGTCTTTCTGGAGAAGCGCCCGGGAAAAAATCTTCGGAGGCTTCATATGGATTTTCTTCATCAGCCGCTTGCGCGAAAAAAGCTTGTTCCCGGTTACATTGACAGTCCCGATCCGGAACTGTTCTCCTTCCTGGATGGGGAACGTGACCCGCATCGACTTTTTATGATTGAAAAAGGAAATCTTGGGCTGACCAATCCCGACATTGATGTATCCGTGGTTCAGATAGAAGTTCCGAAGACGCTCGATGTCCTTGGCCACCTCTGTTTTCTTGTAGATCCCCGCGTCCGTCCACCAGCTCGTGAGCCAGAAATAAGGCTTGGTCTTGATCTGTTTCTGCAGGACACTTGCGGGAAACTTCCGGTTTCCGGAAAAATCGACTTCCCGAATTCGGGTCTGTCCCCCTTCCCGAATCAGAAAAATCAGCTCGACTTTTTTTCGGCCGAGACGTTTCAGGAGAGGAATGACCTGGGAATTGTAATACCCGGCCTTTCGGTATACGGCCTTGATTCGTTCGACATTTTCATGAACCTGATTGCCGTCGTAAAACGATGCCGGAAGAAGGGTCAGTTTTTTACGAAGATCCGAGGAAGACTTTGCCGCATTTCCGATAAAAGATATTTTTTCGATTGTCGGTCGCTCGGTCAAGTCATAAATCAGCTTGATCCCGCCCTCGTATCCCTCCGCATACACCCGGATCTGGGAGAAGTATCCGGTGACGTAAAGATTTTTCAGGTCGGCCCGGATGGAGGAATCCGCATAGATGTCCCCCACTTTGGTGTGAATCTTGTCCCGAATGGTGCTGATATCGATCCTGCGGTTTCCCTTGATCTCGATTTTTTTGACAATAATGGCATTGCTATCCGGAGCGGACCAGCTGTATGACGGAAAAAGAAAAAGACCAGTCACACTGATGAGAAGAGTCGTAAGAAAAAAGGCAACAAAGTTTCGGTTGTTCAATGGCCTTCCAGATATCAGTGTTTTTCAGTCTATAAGTTTACGGACTGCCCGGATTTGAGCTTGCCGGGCCGAAAGGCCCCTCTTTATGGATTCAGGAAAAAATCTTTTGAACTATAGCATGAAAGTTCCGGGTTCCCAACCTTCACTCAGCGGAAGAATCAAAATGCCCCCGCTCTTCTTGGAATTCGAAGAGAATTGGGATAATCTCCAGCCCCTATCCTAAGGATAAGAGCCAATCCTTGACAGGAAGACTGTTTCTCTTTATAGTGACAGCCCGAGCCGAGGTAGCTCAGTCGGTAGAGCAGAGGCCTGAAAAGCCTCGTGTCGGCAGTTCGATTCTGCCCCTCGGCACCAATACCAGCGCCAATCCGGAAGAATCCAAGAAACCGAAAACAATCGAATGTATCCCTCTCTTGTCACCCCAGGCTGAACTTCCAAAAACAAAAATGGGCAAAAAGCGAGAGATCCAGGAATTCTGTCATTTTTGACCCTGCCGGTTTTGACTACGCGCAAAGATTCGAGCAGACCCTCAAGGAATTTCAGAACTTTCTCATGGAAAGGCATGATCGATGTCAGCAGGAGAAAGCGCACCGACCTATCATCATGGTTCTCCTGCACCACATTATTGGCGAGAGTTCCCAAGTTTTCGAGCAGTCCTCCGAAGACACGGCCGAAGAGACAATGTCCTCCCACTCCTTTTCGTCCCCGTCCCGGTCTTCCTCCGCGAACATTCTGAAAGCGGCAGCCGCCAGTGTGTCCCTCCGATAATTCCTAAGGAGGATTGATACCATTCCTCCCGACACCCTGCACTCCAGTGATAATCTTGAAGTCCTGCAGAATCCAGGGTCCCTTGTGTTCCAGGCCGTTCCGGAAATGACCGTCCCTTCGGAATTGGTGGCGATGTTCACAAGACCGAAATCGACTCCCGGGACTTTTCCCGGACATTCCGGTTCCTGTTCCGGAATGTCGCAGACGACATTGAGGAAGCATTTTTGCTGTGTTTATGAAAAACAAGATTGACTTCCCCTCTCGCAGTGAACGACGATGTCTCCGGCGCCAAACAGGAAGAACGGTTGCGCCGGATTGTCTGTACCCCGACACCAAGTTCTGGGGCATGAAAGCGTCACGGCCATTTCCCAAGAGACCGGGGTGTCTCGCCGCACCATTCATGCCGGACTGAAAGGGCTGATGGAACGTCCTCCATTCGGGGTGCCTTCTAACCGGAAGGTCCGGCGTCCGGAAGACGGACGAAAGACAGTCACCGACCCGGATCCCGCGCTCATGAGCGATCTCGAATCGCTGGTCGAGCATTTGACGCGGAAAGATCCCGAGTCGTTCCGCGATGGACCAGCAAAAGCCTTCGACGACTGGCCGATGAGTTGAACGATGGGACATGCCGTAAGCCATGCTTCTATCGGAACGCTTCCTGGAGAACCAGGGCGGGATCATACAGCCTTCAGCCCAACGTCAAAACGCTGGAAGAAGGAGATCACCCGGACCGGTCCAGCTCGGGTACATCAATGCCCAGGGCGAGGAGCATCCGAAGCGGGGAAAGCTGGTCTGGTCATTGCGGTGGATAGAAAGAAAAAAAGAACGCGTTGGTGTCATGGGAAAAAAGGTTTTAAGGTGCCAAATTGGAACCTTAAACTCTAGGGAAAGGGGTGCCCGGACAGAAAAGCAGAAACCACTCATGAGGACAGCTTCTCAGCTCCTTCTGCGTACGGGAGACGAGAGGATCAGTGTGCGGCCACCTTCGCTTCCAGGGCAGCCAATCGTTCCCGGATCTCAAGGGCTGTCGTCAGCTTGTCCTCCAAGTGATCCATCCTGGCATCGAAGCGGGAAAGCCCATTGTCAATCTTGTCGTCAAGGCGGGAAAGCCCATTGTCAATCTTGTCGTCAAGGCGCTTGATTTCCGATTGCAGGGACTTGATATCGGCCTTCACCCCCGCCAGTTCGATTTCGAGCCGACTGATTCCAGGGGCAACGGTTTCTTGTAGGATTTTCTGAACCGCTTCAATAGATCCTGCCATGAGTTCTCCTTTTCACTCATGTTACAAGAAGGACGGTCTTACTTCAATCACTCCGCCAAAACTCGACTTCAGGTGGGTATCATGTTTAGCATTGCAACACTTGTGTCCGATGATGACCGCTATCTGTGAAGGAAGCCTGGCACTTCTTGAGAAACCGGCTTGTGGCTTCGTGCCGGAGATCGTGAAAGGTCGGATCGGACAGGAAAGAGGAGCCGGCTTCTGTCGCCACCCTTCGCATTCCGTCTCGAAAGCTTGAACCAGAGCGACAGCCTTAAGAAACGCATGAGAACTCGTGGAATGGCCCTGATCAATTCAGAAAGATTTCAGGCATGCATCATTTTCCTCAAGGTTCTGGAATGGGATGGGGAAGTTCACGGACTGGATCCATGCCCAAAGGAACTCCGCAGCGACCCTTTCCTGCGTCAGGATGGGTTGACCTGTCCGTCATATATATTTGGGAATCCAGGAAATTTCACGATATTTGAAGGATTCTTATTCATTCTGAAAGGGAACCGCAAAAGTCGGGTTTATCGGGGAGAAAATGAAAAAAGGGGAGGAAACCCTCCCCTTTTCACTCTTGATCAATGAACTTGATCAGAACTTGATCAATAAGCTTTGCTGTATCCGGCTTCGTCGCCATAGTTCCAGAGCTTCTGGACAGCGGACCACACATGTTTCTTGCCCAGTTCACCCACGAACACGTCGACATCCTTGTCCGTCACCGGACGAGTCGCCGTAAAGCGGCAGCGATACCAGTTGACCAGCATCAGGTCGGGACTCACATAACCCGGCCATACTTTCGTCCCACGGTTGGAAATGAATTCGATCTTGAAGGGACCATACTCGTCGAATTTCGGGATCCCGTCTTCCGTAATTACATAGACATCCACGCCAACCAGTGTGATCGGCTGCTGGGGACGCTTCGCACGCCCTGAAGTTGCAGTCATCGTAGACATGAGGAAATCTCCTTCCGATACCGTCAATCGGTCTCTATTTGATTAAAGCGTGTCCATTGCGCGAATGATGGCCTGGGCATATTCGTCCGTCGAAGCCGATCCACCCGCATCGTAGGTCAGATGCTTGCCTTCGGCCAGAACCTTGTCGACGCCCTTTTCGATTCGTTCGGCGGCCTTGTGCTCACCCAGCCACTTCAGCATCATGACACCGGACAGAAGGACCGCAGACGGATTCACTTTCTTCATGCCGGCATATTTCGGAGCCGATCCGTGCACCGCTTCGAAGATGGCGCAGTTGTCACCGATATTGGCGCCGGGGGCAAATCCGAGACCTCCGACCAGACCCGCACACAGATCCGAAAGGATGTCCCCGTAAAGGTTCGGAAGCACCAGACAGTCAAACTGGCCGGGATTGCGGACAAGCTGCATGGAACAGTTGTCGACGATGATGTCACCGGATTCGATCTCGGGATACTTCTTCGCCACTTCCCGGAAGGCTTCCAGGAAAAGACCATCGGTCATCTTCATGATATTGGCCTTGTGAACGCACTGAATTTTCTTCCGGCCGTTGGCCTTTGCCCATTTGAAGGCAAACTCGGCGATACGGACCGATCCGGGCCAGGTGATGACCTTCAGACACTGTGCAACTTCGTTCGAAACCATGTGTTCGATGGCCGCATAGGAATCTTCCGTGTTTTCCCGGAAGCTCAGGATATCGATCTTGTCCCAGGGTCTCTTCAAAACGGGGATCAGTTTGGCCGGGCGGACGTTGGCATAAAGATCGAACATTTTCCGGAGGGTCACGTTGGCGCTCTTGTGTCCGGTGCCGATCGGGGTGGTCGTGGGTCCCTTGATCGCAATCTTGTTCTTCGCAATGGACTTGATGGTTTTTTCGGGCAGGAGCGTTCCGTGCTCTTTCAGACAATCGAGGCCGATGTCTTCATACTCCCAGGTAATGTCCACGCCGCTGTGGTCAATAACCGCCCTGACAGCTTCGCAAATCTCAGGCCCGGTTCCTTCCCCGGGAAGCATCGTAATAACATGTTTAGCCATGAATAAACTCCCTCCATTCTCATGTGCTGTTGATCCCCCACTTCATCATTGAAATGGGGCAACGTAAAATACCAATTCTTAGGCTACCGAATCAACAACCGCCTACAAGAGGCCGGACACGATCCCTTTCCGGGCCCCGGAACCCGTCCCGCCGGACATCTGCGCATCGTCCGCCTTCGCGAAGAGTACGAAAACCGCCTGAACGTCGCTGAACCAGAAATCAGTCTGGAACCGGTCAACCCTCAATCTTTCGAATCCTAACATTTTTTCCGCATTTTTTCATCCGGACACGCGAGGGGGATCGGTTCCTCCCCTCCTCCCGGGTTTGCTCCATCACGACCGGAGATGCGACGCTTCGTCGGCAATGCGCAAAAGAGCGTTCATGATCGCCACTGCCACCGTCGATCCGCCCTTCGGACCATGTGTCGCGATCCACGGTACCGCATCCTGAAGGGAAAGCAGCTCCTTCGATTCCGACGCCCCCACGAATCCCACCGGAACACCGACAACGAGGGCCGGCCGGACTCCCTCCTTTCGAATCAGGCGCAGGATTTCAAAGAGGGCCGTCGGCGCGTTTCCGACCACAACGATGCTTCCGGAAAGGAACGGGACCGCCTTGCGCATGGCGATGGTCGACCGGGTAACCCCTTCTGCCTTGGCTCGTGACGCTACGTCCTCGTCCCCGACAAAACAGCGGACGTCTGTCTTGAATTTGCTCGTCAGAGGTTTCGAAATGCCGCTTTCGACCATCTGGACATCGACGACGATGTTCGCACCTTCCCGGATCGCGCGAACAGCCGTGTCGATGGCTTCGACATGGTGGTCCATCCGGTCCGCCACCTCAAAATCCGCTGCCGCATGAACAGCCCGACGGACCACTTTGTGCCAGTCCTCCTCGAACCCGTAACCCGAAAGAACCTCGTCGATGATGCGAAAACTTTCTTCTTCAATTTTGTCCGGCTGGGGAACCGGCGGTTCGTTCGGCGGCACTTCCGGATCGAATTGCTGTCGAACGGACGAGGACAATGCCCGAATGAACGACGGTGTTTCCAAAAGTCCGAAGACCGGACGCACATCGGCTTCCGGCAAAACGGCGTCCCGGTACCACTGGTCAAACTGCTCCAGAATCCCGGCCGGATTCTCTTCAAAGGTCACGACCGCAAGATGGCGGGAATCGGCAAGAAGACTGTTCAGCTTGCGGTCGAACGCCTCCCGGCCTTCCGGAAATGCAAAGACCGCCACGTTCCGGAATCCGCCTCTCTTTTCCAGCTGAACCTTTACCCCCTCAAGGTGAAGGTGATTTCTTTCCGAAACAATCAGGACACTGGGCGTCATGGGATCTCCCTCCGGGAATTGGCACTCCGGTCATAAAAATTTATCCTATAGCGCCGTAAAACTTCGGCCTCCAGGCCGGAGATATAAGGCGCATTCCCTTTCGGTTAAAAATCCAAGTCTAAAGACTCCCGCTCGAGCAGATGAAAAGTCTCAGGAGCGTTCCGCTCATTGACAACGGAAGATATCGGGTTGGAATGGGAAGTCCCTTCCGTAAAATCCTTAACGCAAAAAATGAGAAACCAGAAAAATCCTTTTGAGATTCGGGCTGGAATCTCTCCGTAAGCCGGTAGAAGCCTCCGGCTTGAGCCGTGAGGAGCAGTCATGTCAGTTCGGTCAAAAGATCAGGACAACGACATTCTCCGCAGGCGAAAATGCCCTCCTTGCATTCGACGGACAAACTCGTCGAGAAATGGGGGACTGGACGGAAAATAAAGATGGAGATAAGAACCCATGGCCTGTCCCGAACGAAAGCCTTCCGGTCGCCCGTCGACCAGAAATGCCGGTGACAGCGGAACAGTCGAAGATTCGGGAACGAGTTCGCTGTAATGAAAAAAATGGCCCCGGATGGGAGACGGGTCCGAAAACCATCCTTCTTCCAGAACCGGCACGGCCGATGCATAGCCCAGGCGGCGAAGACGACCGGTCATCCGGAAACGATAAGGAAAAAGACCGGCCCAGCGAAGCTCCGGTCTCTCCAGAGGACCTTCGGTCAGATACAGCATACCTCCGCATTCCGCATAAACGAACCTGCCGTCGGCATGAAATCGGCGAACGCTCTCCAGAAACGAAATGTTTTCCGAGAGTTTCTCCGGAAAGCGTTCGGGATACCCGCCACCCAGATAAATCCCGTCCAGGTCTTCGGGCAATCCGGCATCCTCCAGGGGAGAAAAGGGAACGATCTCGATTCCTTTCTTCTCCAATTCGGACCAGTTTTCCGGATAATAGAAACGAAAGGCGGCGTCCCATGCGACCCCGAGCCTCAGGAACGATCGCCCCGCAATGTTTTGCCGTTGCTGGGTCCCCGGAACGAGAATGTCGCACGGGCCGGAAAGCTCGTTCGAACGGACCTTGTCGAAAAAAGAAGAAATCTTTTCCCAGTCCCATCCGGACGAGGCGCGTTCCATCTGACCGGACAGGCGTGCAAGCTGTCCGGATTGTTCAAGTTCACGGACATCGACCAGTCCAAGATGACGCTCGGGCAGTCTGAACGCCTCCTGCCGGGCCAATGTTCCAACAAGAGGAGGAAGCCCCTCCTCCTCCAGCGCTGCGGCAAGGATTTCCCCATGTCTCGGGCTTCCGGTCTGGGCAGCGATGACGCCCAGGATCCGGGCATCCGGACGATGATCCTGGACGCCCCGAACAACCGAAGCGACCGTTTCCGCCATCCCTTTGGAAAAAACGACCAGGAGAACCGGAAGGTCCAGCGTCCTGGCGACATCGTAGGTCGATGTCTTTCTCGCCAGTCCGTCATAAAATCCCATGACTCCTTCGGCAACCCCGCCCGACAGTCCTTCGGTCATGCGGTCGTAAAGAACCCGGATTTTCTCCGGCGCCAGGAAAAAGGGGTCGAGATTGACGCTTGTCCGGCCCGAAATCCATTCATGAAAACGGGGATCGATAAAATCCGGGCCGCATTTGAAAGGACGAACCGCATATCCCCGTTTTTCGAGGCCCTGAAGGAGGGCCATGGTCACCAGTGTTTTTCCCGAACCGGAATGGAGGCCGGCAACGACCATCCCGGCGCGATCAGACATTTTCCGGATTCTCCGGCCAGGAAGGCGGGGCATTCAGAAGATGGACAACAGCAGGGCCCGAACGAAAGAAGTCGATGATGTTCAGACAGGCATAATCCTGGGAAATCCGGAAATAATGCTCCAGGGAAAGGCCCAGCGCCTTCAGAATAAGAATCCGGTTCACCCCGCTGTGGCCGATCATCAGGAAGTTTGTCCCCATGGATTCTTCGACGATCGCAGAAAGCGTTCCCAAAACCCTTTCCCGGAACATTCGGAGACTCTCTCCCATTGGTGGCGCGAAGTCCGGATCGATTTCCAGCCATCTCCGATAGCCTTCCGGGTTTCGGACCTCGATCTCTTCTCGCGTCCTCCCTTCCCATTCTCCAAATGACCGTTCGCAAAAACCCGAAACGGCCCGGGCAGGAAGTTCCCCCCCATCCGAAAGAATCTTGACCCCATCGATCGTACGGGAAAGCGTGCTCGAATAAAAACCGTCCAGCCGGCTCCCGGAAAAGAGCCTCTTCCAGGCCGCCATCTGCTCCTGCCCTGCCGAAGAGAGGGAAACATCCGTCGCCCCGTTGATCACATGGCGTTCGGAGTTTTCGAGATGGCCATGCCTCAAGAGAAAAAGCCGGAAGCGGTCCGGATGAGGAGAATCTGTCAGATATTTCACGTCCCCTCCTGGTGGATCGATCTCCGTCGATACCGGAATTCGAAGACGTCGAAACGTCTTCGATGGAATGCTCGGCATTATAGCAAACATCCGGTGAATTGCCATGATCGACAGTGCGCTCCTCATTGCCTTGCGGCCCCGTTGTTGCTAGGATGGCAGAAAAGTTCCCGTTTCCCCTGAAACATCTAAAGGAGTGTGGACGATGCAAAAACGCCGTCTCGGCAGAAGCGGCCTTTCCGTTTCCTCAATCGGCCTCGGTCTGATGGGTATGTCCGATTTCTACGGTACGAACGATCGGCAGGAGTCTCTCCGGACGATTCACCTGGCGATCGAAAAAGGGATGACGTTTTTCGACACCGCCGACATGTACGGCATGGGCGAAAATGAAAAACTCCTCGGAGAGGCGATTTCGGATCATCGTCGGGATGACCTCTTCATCGCGACGAAGTGCGGGTTTCTCCGCGATCCGGCAACCGGCCGCATCTCCGGTATCAACGGAAAACCCGATTACATCAAGAAAAGTTGCGAAGAAAGCCTTCGCAGACTGGGCATCGAAACGATCGACCTTTATTATCTCCATCGGATCGACCCCGATACGCCGGTTGAGGAATCTGCCGGCGCCATGGCCGAACTCGTAAGAGAGGGCAAAATTCGCGCCTATGGGCTGAGCGAAGCTTCGCCGGACGATATCCGGAAAGCCTACAAGGTCTACCCCCTGGCCGCGCTCCAGAGCGAATACTCCCTGTTCACCCGGGACGTGGAAATCGAAGTCCTCGGGACAACCCGGGAACTGGGAATCGGCTTTGTGGCCTATAGCCCTTTCAGTCGGGGCCTCCTGACCGGAAAATTTTCCCTCGATACCCTGTCGGAAGAGGATTCCCGGCGCCAGAGTCCGCGCTTCCAGAAAGAGAACTTCCGCCACAACCAGGCGAATGTCCAAATCCTCGAAACGATTGCGTCCCGGAACAACGTGACGCCACTTCAGCTCGCACTGGCCTGGCTTCTGGCCCAGGGGCCGGACATCGTTCCGATACCCGGAACATCCAAGCGAAACCACCTGAACGAAATCCTCGGGACTCTGGATCATCCCGTTCCCTTCCTGGAGTTCGTCCATCTCGACGAGGCGTTTCCGCGCGGCGTCGCCCGGGGAGACCGCTACGCACCGGAGAGTATGAAACGGGTATACGTTCCGCCCGCCCTTTCCGCAAAAGACTGACTGACCCGGCCCATCAAGTCCGCCAAACTCTCCGGGTTGACTCTCCCGGCAAAGGGATTCCCGAAACACGCCCTTCCCGGCTTCCATGCCGGGAAGAGCCTTGCTCCGGCTGCTCCTTTCCCGCGCTCTCTCCTTTCGTATCTCCGAAACATTGTCCGTTCTTATGCTCCGCTGTTTGTGCTTTCGCTGCGTCTTGACGACCTGTCAGGGGCCCCTTATACTTATATTGGTTACTAAATTACAAACAAATAAATCATTCAATAAGGAGGGCGCCATGTCCCGTTATCTGGTCGTCGGAAGTCGGGATATCACGGAATATGCGGGCGGAGAATCCCTGTTCGATCTGGCGGAATCTCTGGGAAAAAACCGGGGAGATGTCCTGCTGTTCCTCGTCGAGAACGGTGTCTTGTCCGCACGCGAAAACAGCCGGACCGCCCGCAGGATTCCGGACTTGCAGTCCGCCGGTGTCCGGATACTGGCGGATGACGTGTCCTGTCGCTCACGGGGGATCGATCATTTGCCGGAGGGAATCCGTCTCTCCGGAATGGACGAACTCGCAGATGCCATCGCTTTGGGGTTCGACAATATCTACTGGTATTAAGCGCGGAGGTGACCATGCTGACCGAAGAAACCGAAGACCGCTCCTCCCGGAAGGTTCGAAAAGTGACCATGATTCTGTCGACCGGATCGTACATGCGTGAGGCCCCGACAACGGTTCTTCGGCTCACGGAAAAACTTCTGGAACGAGGAATCGAAGTCAACGTATGGGCCTTCGAAGAGGCTGTGACACTCACGAACCGTGATCAGATCGAACATTCGGAGCCCCCTTCTCTCCGGAAAGTCATCGGGGACAAGCATGCGTATGTCGGAAAATTTATCGACCAGTTGTTGAGAGCGGGATTGCATACCAGCAAGCTGGACTGGGTGACCTGCATTCTGTGCGCCCAGGAACGGGGCGTCGAAAAACATCAAATGAACGGGGTGATTGTCGGCACCTTGGGAGATTTATGGAAATTTGTCGGAAACGCGGACCAGGTTATCGCCATTCCCGCGTACCGTTGATCCGGCACTCCAGCACGTCCCGGCTCCGGACCACGGAAAATGAGGAGGAATCGTCATGGCCAACCACGTGCTTGTCATCTTTGAAAAGCCGATTTACCTGAGTTTCGAACCCGTCGATCCCCACCTGTTCGCTACGGCGCTGGGAACCGCCGACACTCCTCTGGAAATCAGCGTCCTGCTGAAAGACTCCGGCGTCAACTACGCGGTTTCAAAACAGCAAGTGTCCCTGAAAATTCTGGGGCAGGAGGTCCAGGAGGCCGACACCACTCCCGCCCGTCTTCTTGCATTCATGATGGAGCACGGAGCCCGTGTCCGGGTCGTCGAAGAACATCTGACAGCAAGGGGTCTTGATCCCGGGGATCTGATCGATGGCGTCGAACGGATCTCCGAAGGAAAGATCGCACGCCTGGTGGAGGAACACGACAGTGTCATTGTCTGGTGAAACGATCGAGCGCACACTCGACGTGACAGCCCTTTTCAATCCGGTCGACTGCCAGAGCCTGGGAGTGATCCGGACCACTCTTGCCGCCATGGAAGCCGGCGAAGTTCTTGCCATCACTTCGAATCGTTTCCAGAAACGGGAAATCGAATCCTGGTCCCGGAAGTTCAGACATCGGATCCTGTCGATGGAAGACACAGACGGCCGGGTCCTGCTGCGCCTCGAAAAAGCGGGTTCACGATGAAAATGGCCATCATCGCCACCCGCGGATCCCATACGGCCCTGGTCAACCTGTTCACGACCATCATGGCCGGGGCCGTTTCGGACATGTCTGTCCGGGTTCTCTTCCGGGACGAAGCCCTTTTTCGGCTGGACCGGAGAAGATCGAAAGAGATCGTTTTGTCCGATCTGTTCGGGAAGGAAAAGGACCCTATCCGGGAGAGACTGGACAACATGAATCTTCTGGACCTCCCCGGCCTTTTGAAAAACGCGAAATCCCAGGGAGACGTCTGCCTCTTTGCCTGTTCGTCTTCCATGGCCATCTTCGGCATGGAAGAGACGGATCTGGTGGACGGAATCGACGAAGTCCGCGGAATGACTTCTTTTCTTCTGGACGAGGTATTGGAAGCCCAGACTGTCTTGAGTTTTTAGAAATTCCTTCGGAGAAGTCCCGGATTGGATGGCCCCCTGCCCGGAAAGCCGGTCATCAGACGGTCAGGGAAGCGTGCAGCGGATGGGAACGGAGAATCCCCAGGAAGATCAGTGAAGACATTTCGAGAAGCTCGACGGAAAACCCGATGAAATCTCCGGAAAAAGCATCCTGCCGGAGCAGGATCCATCGTGCCGGAATCAGGAGGAGCGGCAGTCCCGCCAAAAGGACCAGTGTTCCGGGGATGCCCAGAAGAAAAACAAGGGTGGTCCCCGTCGCCAGCGTCGGGAAAACGAAACATTTTTTCCCGATTCCGGAGATGAATCCTCCGCCAAGTCCATCTGACAAAGGAATCTCCGGGGCCATCCTGCGCACCAGAAAGAGAAAGAGCGGCAGGATTCCCCGTCCCCAGAGAGCGACCGCCACGAAATCCATCGGCTCGAAGGCGTAGCCGGCCACTGCAAAAACCTTGACCAGAAATCCGGACAGAAGCGCCAATCCTCCAAAGGTTCCCAGGTGGGGATCCTTCCGGATCCTTTTTTTCTCCGGTCCCGTCACACCCGACAGTGCCGTCTCGATGCTGTCCGCCCAGCCGTCCCAATGGATGCCGCCCGTCACGAACGTCCAGACCAGGACAACGACGAGCGCCCCCAAAAAAACCGGGAAGGACGCGGTCACACGGTCGGCGACAGCGGGGGAAAGACCAACCAGCACCCCGACCAGCGGGAACCAGGCGACGCAAATCTTCGGTCCGGCCTCTTCAGAAACGTCGGTGAACGGGACGGGATAACGGGTCAG
The DNA here is from genome assembly GCA_021826965.1 of Nitrospirota bacterium. GTDB lineage: Bacteria > Nitrospirota > Leptospirillia > Leptospirillales > Leptospirillaceae > Leptospirillum_A. The sequence goes on along the minus strand of JAKAYA010000004.1, from coordinate 35,447 downwards.
GAAAGAAAGAGTCCTCCGAAAACAGGGAAGGATCTCTTTCAATGCGGACCCGAAACCTGGGCGCTTTCGAAGGTGGCCATTTCCTGGTACAGACGGACCGCCGTCATGACAAGATGGGCGGCGAGGGCGCCCCCGGTCCCCTCGCCCAGACGGAGGTCGAGGTTCAAGAGAGGAGAAAGTCCGATCTCGTCCAGAATGGGACGATGTCCCGGCTCCTGGCTTTGATGTCCTGCGAGGAGGTAGGCCGACATGCCCTTCTCGAGTCGACAGGCCACAAGCGCCGCGGAAGAAGTAATCAGTCCGTCGAGGACGACGGGAGTCCGCCGCTCTGCTGCACCGATCATGAAACCCGTCATTGCGGCGATTTCCAGACCACCAACGGCCCAGAGCCAGTCGAGAGGGGTCAGGAGCAGTGCACGGTATTTCAGGAGCGCCTCTTCCACGACACGGACCTTGTTTCGGAAAACGCTGTCGTCGACTCCGGTCCCTCTCCCGGTGACCACCTCCCCCGGCAGGGACAAAAGGGCGGCCACCAGGGCCGATGCGGCGGTGGTATTCCCGATCCCCATCTCGCCGGCCACCAGGATCCGGTACCCGTCGTCCACCAGCCGGTGTGCCATTTCTCGCCCCGCTTCCATGGCTTTCAGTCCTTCTTCCGGGGTCATCGCCGGTTCTTCCAGAAAGTTCCGGGTGCCGGATGCCACTTTCCGGTGGATGACACCGGAAAGGCCGGAAAGGTCCCCGTCGACCCCCACGTCCACAACCGACAGCCCCATGCCGAACTGTCGCGTGAGGACACAGATCGCCGCTCCTCCCTCGGCGAAATTTTTCACCATTTCCCGGGTCACCGAGGAGGGATAGGCCGAGACCCCTGCCCGTGTAACTCCATGATCGCCGGCAAACACGCAGACGGCTGTCCGGGGCTCCGGCAAACGGGATGTTCCGTGAACAAGACCGAACCAGACCGCCAGGGATTCCATCTGTCCGAGGGAGCCTGCGGGTTTTGTCAGATGATCCCAGTGCGTTTTCATCTCCCGAAGCAACACGTCCATGGAATGGCAGGCCGAGCGCTCGCGCTTCACCTCTTGCAACCATTTTTCAATAGTCAGACGAGCTGGCGGATGGGACACGTCGATAGGCTCCTTCCCTGGATGTGGAAGTTTCAGGATTTGACGGTCAAAGGGTATCCCGCCACCATCAGATAGACAGACCGGGCTTTCTTGGCCAGTTTCTGGTTCATCTCGCCCAGGACGTCGGCAAAACTCCGACCGGAAACGGTCATCGGGATCCCCCCGGATCCGGCTTCGTCCGTCACGACAACGGTCAATCCGTTCCGGTCGGACAGCCAAGCGCACAAAGGGTCGGCATCCTCCAGCACTCTGGCGGAGGAGACCTTTTCCCGGAACATGAAGAACTGCCCCAATAACAGGCCCATTCCATCCAGAAGAAATGTCGCTCCGGAAGGAACACACCCGAGTCTCCGCAACAGAGCGTCCGGTGGTTCGGGAGCGTCCGGAAGACCCATCACCTCCCATCGTGCATCCCGTTCCCGGCGGTGGCGTTCGATCCTTCCGATCATCTCCGGATCGGACGGATAGGCCGTGGGCAGGTACACCCAGGGAAAGGCGCCTTCCGACAAGGCCAGTTGTTCGGCAAATCGGGACTTTCCGGAACGGATTCCGCCGATGACAAGGATCAGGGACACGCTATCCTTCCTTGCGACGGAGACGTCCCAGAAGCTCCTCTCCCTTGCGGGAATCGACCGACCAGTCGGTCAGGCCGAGCGAAAGAAGATCGAAGCGCTTTTTGAACAGTGTCCGGACCTCCTCTTCCGTCGTAGTCCAGGGGGGTCCCCCTTCCCGACCATGCGCATAAAAGAGACCGATCAATAGCCCCCCCGGAGCGAGAATTTCATAGGCTTTCTCCACATAGGCAGGACGCATTTGGGGATCGATGGCACAAAAACAGGTATGTTCGAGCAGATAATCGAACGTTCCGGATTGCCGGGGGTCCAGACGGAAAAAATCCTCTTCGATGACCGTGATTTTCACTCCGGCCAGCCGGGCGGCCTCCCGGGCCTCGATGACTGCCTGGGAAGCAAAGTCAACGCTCGTTACATCGTAGCCCCGGGAGGCCAGAAAAATTCCTTCATAGCTGCGACCGGCCCCGGGAATGAGAACACGGCCGGGAGGACCGAACTCTCCTTTTTCAACAAGACGGACAAAGGGTGGCGCAGGTTGACCGAGGTCCCATCCCGTATTCTTGTCCAGATAGCGCTGGTTCCAGAAAGCCTTGTCCGGCATTGATCAACTCCTTGAAAAGAAAATCAAAGGATTCATCCCAGGTCCGGACGGAGTTCGTCCTTTGTCCGGGAAACCCGGTCCAGTTTTTCGTCCCAGACGACACGGGTCTGCGACAGACAATCATAAAGCGTCTTTCCGGCGGGTGACAGGAGAGAAAAAAGAGCCCCCATCCCCAATGGAAGGTTTGTCACAAACAGGAAAAACGTCCGGGAAAAAGCGCGAAGCACTCCGACGGAAGACGAAGCATGCTCTTCCTTCGCGATGCGGATTCCGAGGAGAACCATTCCGGGAGTCTGCGACCAGAGAGAGACAAGAAACCAGAAATAAAGAAAGACAAACAACACTTCCATCAGGAGGGAAAGAAGCGGGCGATCGACCGAAAAACCCTTCTCGGAAAACCAGAGGTAGGTCCAGAACCGAAAACAAAAGTGGGCGATCGACAGATCCAGAAAAAATGTCAAAAGCCGGACCAGTCTCATTTTACTGTTCTCCCGGAGGAAGCGTGTCGTGGCCTTTCCGGGAGCCTTCCGGAGAAAGCATGGGAGACAGGAACGTTCCCAGAAAAAGGATGGAGGCCAAAAGAGCCATTTCTCCGGAGTAGACCCTTTCCCCGAGAGAAATACGAAAAACGCGACCTTCTTCTTCCGGTTTCCTCAGGCAAGACCGGTCGCGCTCCGACCAGCCCCCCTCCGGTCCGACGACAGACCAGATCGTTCTTTCCCTCCATCGGGTCACCGGAAAATGCCGAAAGGCATCCAGGATCTCCGTGGGAGCGCAAGATCCTTCCGGATCCTCGTCGAACCAGAGAAAGAAGTCCGTTTCCCGTTTTTCCAGAAAAGATTTCAGGGGAAGTGGTGGTGCGACCTGCATCCGGGTCGTCCTTCCCGCAAGCTGACTTTTCTCCCGGATAACTCCCTCGAAGCGCTTTTCCCTGGAATCCCATCCATCCCTTTCGGCCCAGCGGACGATGCTTCGGTCGGCGACCATCGGCTGAAGAATATCGATGCCGGACATGACAGCCATCGAAAGAACATCGGAAAGAACATCCCCCTTGAGCGGCGAAAAGACCACGCCGAGACGGGGAAGAGGATCGTGCGTCACATCCCGGGATTGAATCGCCTCCAGTTCCAGAACACAGGGATCCCGTGAAATCAGGGTTCCCCGGTAATTGGCCCCGGCATCCGGATTGGAAAACGAAAAGACGTCCCCCTCACGGGCGCGTAGACTCGCCAGAAGATGCCGGGAAAGAGTCTGCCCCGGATAAAGCCGCCCCTTCCGTGAATCCGGCCGGGAAAACTCTGCCCGATCTTCCTGCCCTATCCAGAAGACTTTTGGCCCCGGCATCGGTAATCACTCGAAAATGGACTTGACTTTGGAAAAGATGCCGCCGCCTTCCGAAGCCCCCCCGGAGGAATGGGTACCGCCTTCTCCCGAAACGGAGGCGAATTTTTCGAGGAGTTCCCGCTGTTCCCGGTTGAGCTTTGTCGGAATTTCGACCGAGAGACGGACGATCATGTCCCCCATGTGCCGCGTCTGGGGGTTGGCAAGCCCCTTGCCCCGGAACCGCCGGATCGTGCCGGGCTGAGTCCCCGGATCGACCTTCAGGGAAACAGGAGCTCCGAGAGTCGGAACCTCGACTTCGTCTCCGAAGATCGCCTGGATGAAGGAGATTTTTTTTTCCACGACCAGATCGTCCCCTTCCCTGCTGAAAAAAGCATGGGGCTTGACGGCAATATCCAGAAAAAGGTCTCCGGGAGGGCCTCCGAAAGCCCCGGCATGGCCTTCTCCGTTGATCCGTACTCGCACCCCCGAAGAGACACCGGCCGGAATGGTACGGGTAATGGTGCGTTCCACCGACGTCCGTCCCCGACCGGAGCAGGCCGGACAGGACTCCGTCACAACTCTCCCCTCGCCACCACAGGACGAGCAGGCCCGCTGGACGGCGAAAAATCCCTGCTGGATCCGGATATAACCCGTCCCCCGGCACGTCGAACAGACGCGAACCGCCTTTCCGTTCTTGGCTCCGGTTCCGGAACAGGGTGAACAGGTTTCCCATCGGGAAATCTTGATGGAAATCTCCCGGCCGAGAGCAGCTTCCTCGAAGCTCAGCTCGACTTGACGGAGGATATGTTCGCCCTGCTGGGGGTTGGGGCCACCTCGTTGCCCTCCTCCGAAAAACTCGGAAAACACATCCGCAAAGAGATCTCCGAAGGGAGAACCGGCACCCTGATAGGAAGCCGAATCGAAGCCTTCCGTAAATCCCCCGGAATCGTAAACGTTTTTTTTCTGGGGATCTCCCAAAACCTCATAGGCTTCGTTGATCGACTTGAACTGGGCTTCGGCCGCCTTGTCGCCAGGGTTCCGGTCGGGGTGGTACTTCATCGCCAGTTTGCGGTAGGCTTTCTTGATCTCGTCCTGGGAAGCGGTCCTGGATACGCCCAGCAAGTTATAGTAGTCTTTTGCAGCCAATCGTCAGGTTCCTTATGTCTTGATCATCCGCGTTTCCCCCGTTGAACAGGAGGATCGGACGACCCGTACAATCCCGGGCCGACCGCGAAATTTCCCAAAAAACAAATGGAGGGGACCGTCTTTCCGCCCCCTCCACAGTCCTGTCTCATAGCGTATCAGTTTTTCTTCTGATTGACATCTTCGTATTCGGCATCCACGACCGTCGGGTCTTCCGTCTGTCCCGAAGACGCTCCGGGCGCTCCGGGCCCCTGCTCTCCGCCCGGCGCCGTTTGCTGCGATGCTTTGTAGACCATTTCCGCCAGCTTGTGGGACTGGGTCTCCAGATCCTTGAACGCCTGCTGCAATACGTCCTTGTCTTCGGATGTCATCTTCTCCTTCGCGGCATCGATGGCTTCGCGGATCGTCCCCCTCTCGACGTCGGAAATCTTGTCCCCGATTTCGTTCAGGGACTTTTCGGTCGAATAGACGAGGGATTCGAGGTTGTTCCTCAATTCGATCCGGTCCCGGCGGGCCTTGTCTTCGGCCGCATGGGACTCCGCTTCCCGGATCAGGCGATCGATCTCCTCTTTCGAGAGTCCCCCCTGGGCGGTGATGTGGATGTTCTGTTCCTTCCCGGTTCCCTTGTCCTTTGCTCCCACATGAACGATGCCGTTGGAGTCGATGTCGAAGGTTACCTCGATCTGGGGAACGCCTCTCGGAGCCGGAGGAATGCCTTCCAGGTCGAACTGGCCCAGAAGTTTGTTGTCGGACGCCATTTCCCGTTCGCCCTGAAACACCTTGACCGTCACCGAACCCTGATTGTCTGCCGCAGTCGTAAAAACCTGGCTCTTCTTCGCCGGAATAGTCGTGTTCCGTTCGATCAGCTTGGTGAAAACGCCTCCCAAGGTTTCAATTCCGAGGGAGAGGGGCGTCACGTCCAACAACAGAACGTCCTTCACATCCCCCTTCAGGACTCCCCCCTGGATCGCCGCGCCAATCGCGACAACTTCGTCCGGGTTCACTCCCTTGTGTGGTTCCTTGCCAAAGAAAGACTTGACGGCCTCCTGGACCTTGGGCATCCGGGTCTGACCGCCGACCAGCACCACTTCGTCAATCATTCCCGTGTTCATCCCCGCATCATCGAGCGCCTTTCGCACGGGTTCGAGGGAGTGCTGAATCAGGTCTCCGACCAGCTGCTCGAGCTTCGAACGGCTCATTTTCAGAACAAGGTGCTTCGGTCCCGTCTGGTCGGCCGTGATATAAGGCAGATTGATTTCGGTCTCGAGAGCCGTCGAAAGTTCGATCTTGGCTTTCTCCGCCGCTTCCTTCAGACGCTGGAGGGCCATCTTGTCATTCTTCAGATCGATCCCGTTTTCCTTTTTGAATTCCCCGACCAGAAAATCGATGATCTTCAGATCGAAGTCGTCGCCACCCAGATAGGTGTCTCCGTTGGTCGACTTGACCTCAAAAACGCCATCGCCGATTTCCAGAATGGAAATGTCGAACGTGCCTCCGCCGAGGTCGTACACGGCAATCTTTTCTTCTTTTTTGTTGTCGAGACCGTAAGCCAGGGAAGCGGCGGTCGGCTCGTTGATGATCCGGAGAACGTTCAGCCCCGCGATCGCCCCCGCGTTCTTGGTGTCCTGTCGCTGGGCATCGTTAAAATAGGCCGGAACCGTAATAACCGCCTCGGTCACTTTTTCACCCAGATAATCTTCCGCCGCCTGCTTGAGCTTCACAAGGATCTTGGCCGAAATTTCGGCAGGGCTGTAAACCTTGCCCCGGATTTCGACATGGGCGTCGCCGTTGGTGGACTTGACGACCTTGTAGGGCAACCGCTTCATGGCATGGGCCACCTCTTCGGAGTCGAACTTCCGTCCGATGAGCCGCTTGACCGAATAGACGGTATTCTCCGGGTTCGTGATGGCCTGGCGTTTGGCCACCTGTCCGACGAGAACATCTCCCTTGTCCGTAAACGCGACGACCGAAGGGGTGATCCGGGCACCTTCCTGGTTCGGGATGACGACCGGCTCCCCCCCTTCCATGATCGACACGCAGGAATTCGTTGTTCCGAGATCGATACCAATCACTTTTCCCATTTCGCCTATCCTTTCCTCTCAAGATTTCGACGTTATCACGGAATTTTCCCGCTCACAAGAACAAGACCATTTCCGGAAAAATCACGATCCGGACGGCTCTTCTTTTTTCTGTGCAACAGTCACCAGCGCGGGGCGAAGCAGGCGCCCCTGCAACAGATATCCCTGCTGATACACATCCACGATTGCTCCCTCCTCTTGCTCTTCGGAAGGAGAAAAGCCCATGGCCTCGTGTACGTTCGGATCGAAAGCGGTTCCCCGCGACGGAACACGTGTGACGTGATGCTTTTCCAGAAGTTCCAGAAACTGCTTCTCGGTCAGCTTCACCCCGTCAGCCAGCGCCTTCATTTCCGGAGAAGGCGAGGGAACCTTGTCAAAATGGAACAGAGCCCGCTCCAGGTTGTCCAGGATCGGCAAAAAAGCCTTCAGAAGCGATTCGTTGGCGAATTTTCTGGACTCTTCCTGTTCCCGCGTCATCCTCTTCCTGTAATTATCAAAATCCGCCAGAAGACGGATGTATTTTTCTTTCCAGAGGTCCGTTTCCCTGCCGTCCTCTTCCGAACCGGCTTCCGACGACGGAGGAACGGGATCCTCCCGAAACGGTTCTGTTTCCTCCCCGAAGGATTCGGGGTCTTTAGGATCTTCCATGAACACTCCCTAGGTCGTTGAAGGTGATTGAGAAGGCAAGGTCTTTTGGATCCAGTGGTTCAGGCGGACCGACAGATACTGCATGACGGGAATCACCTGATCGTATTGCATCCGGACAGGTCCGACCAGTCCCACGGAACCGAGCCATACGCTCCCGTTCAGGAGCGGAACCGAAACCAGCGTACAAGGTTTCAGCCCAGGAATCGGATTTTCGGATCCGATCTGGACAGAAACACCGCCCTGCCGGACAAGGTCTTCAAAAATTTCCAGCAGAGCGATCTTTTCCTCAAAAACTTCCATGACGGCATGCAGGACGGAAGCGTCGGAAAATTCCGGCATTTCGGCGAAACGCGATGTCCGGAAAAGCTTCATCTCCGGCATCCGGTTGTGAAAGAAAAGCTGTTGAAGCGTCTCCCGGTAGGCTTCACCCAGAAGTTCCATTTCGTCGAACAGTTTCTCCCGGATTTTCGACAGGTGGACGTTTCGCGAAGAAGCGTTCAGGGCATCCCCCAGAAAGACAATTTCTTTCGTGCGAAAGCCCTCCGGCAGAAGGACCGTGCGCTTGTAGACCGCTCCGGCATCCGTCACCAGTATCGCCAGAAGGTGTCGTTCCCCGACCGGAATGAGCTCGAAGGACAACAGACGTTCTTCGTTGCGCGTCCCGGGTTCCAGAACGATCGCGGTATAGTTCGTCATACGGGCCACGAGATTCATCACGCTCGACAGGACTTCCAGAAGATCCAGCGGAGAGGATTCATCCAGAATCACGTCCAGGAAAGACGACAGGGAGGCGGACTCCGGCAGGGCCTCCTGCATCGAAAAAGAAGAGTTGTCGACAAAATAGCGAAAGCCCTTCGCTGTCGGAATACGTCCGGCCGATGTATGCGGATGGGTCAGGTAACCCTCTTCTTCAAGGTCCGCCATCACGTTGCGGATCGTCGCGGGGGAGTAGGAAAGACCGAACAGACGGTTGACGACCCGGGATCCGACAGGGACCGCCATACGGATATACCCGTTGACCGTCGCACTCAAGACCGACCAGCTTCTTTCATCCAGGGTTTCGGACACAACAGCCTCCTGTTAGCACTCAATATGTCAGAGTGCTAAAACTTTACCAGCCAACAGGCTCTTTGTCAAGCCGACATGAACTCCCCGGCCCATTTCTCGCCACAATCCACCATCAGAAGCGAGTTCACAAGCCACTCCCGCTTGCGGACGGTCGCCGGATTTTCCATGATTCGGCCTGGTGTGGATGCCATTCTTCAAAAATTCCGGATTTGAGAAAAACAGGCTCCAAAAGACATTCAGAGGGGTTCCTCCACAGGCGCGGGAGCTGGAGTCAGACCTTTTTTGACAGAGGATGCGGGATGGGACAAGGCCGTCTTTTCAAATAAAAACACCAGAACAACAAGTACCAGAGCCACACTTCCGACAAAAACATACAGGTTTCCATAGGTCAGCATGAGGGATTGCCCTTCCACCCTCTGGTCGATCATCGAAATGGCCGCTTTCCTCGCCTGCTCCCAGGGCAGCCCCCGAGTGGACAACAGCGCAGTCAATCGATCGATCTGGTCGTTCAGGGTCAACCCGGAGGGAACGAGATTTGAAGACAGGTAGTTTCGATGAATCTGTTCGTAGCGCTGCATCAAGGTCGCAAGTCCGGCGATACCGATGGCGCCGCCCAGTTGCCCCATCATGCTGACGATGGCCGCTCCGGATGCCACCATCTTTCGGGGAAGCGTCGCCATCGCCAGAGTCATGATCGGGGGAAACAGACATGCGAGCCCTATTCCCCGGAACATCAGGGGCCAGAAGAACGCTTCCGGCCCGACCCCTGGCGAGATGAACGCAAGCTGGTAGAGAGAAATCTCCACCATCGTCACCCCCAGAAGCAGGACGGGAAAAAGCGGAATCTTCCCCATCGAACCGCCGACGACCATCGAAGTCACGGCAAACCCGAGGATTCCCGGCAAAAGCACGATCCCGGTCAGAAGCGGATTCCACCCCAAAAGACTCTGGCCCATGAGGGGAACGGTGAAAAGCGTTCCGAAATAAACGGTTCCCAAAAGAAAAAGCCCCAGAGAGCCGGCAAAGAGGGACCGGTTTTTCAACACCCGCAAATCGATGAGCGGATGCCGTGCAAGAAACTGACGAACGATGAACAAGGGCAGGCTGATGATCCAGATAAAAAAGCACGTCCGGATCAGGGGCGAAGAAAACCAGTCGAATCGCTGACCGTCTTCCAGAAAGGTCTGAAGAGCCGGAATTCCTGTCAAAAGAAGAGCAATTCCCCAGAGATCCGTCTCCTCCTTCTCGATGGCATAGGGCGAATCCGGAACAAATTTCCACGACATGAGTGTCAGGATGACTCCGATGGGGACATTGATGTAGAACATCCAGGGCCAGGTCTCATGGTAAACGAGATATCCGCCGATCACCGGACCCAGTGCAGGGCCGATGCTGATGCCGACAGCAAAGAGCGCATTGGCGAGACCGATCTGCTCGCGAGGAAAAGCTTCGATCAGGAGCGTCTGGCTGGTGGCAAAAAAGGCCGCGCCTGTCACCCCCTGCAACAGCCGGAACAGGATGACTGCGAAAAGGGATGTGGAACCGGCGCACAGATAGGAAAAAAGCGTAAAAAGGAGAATTGAGCCCGTAAAGTATTTTTTTCTCCCGATCCGGTCGCTAACAAACCGGGTCATCGGAATCATCAGGACATTTCCGATAGAGTAAGCGGTGATCACCCAGGCGATCTCGTCCACCGAGGCGTCGAGACCACCCATCATTTTTGGAAGCCCGACGTTGACGACCGTCGAATCAATCGTTTCGATCAGGGTAGCCCCGATAGCGGTCATGGTGAGGGGAACACGAAGAGCCATGGGATATCCCGGATGGCTGTCTTCCTCGTGTGATACGGTCATCTCCATCGTCGGCTAATCTCTTTTTGCCCTTCCATCAGATCCGGAATTGCCGGACGGACGAAAAGGCGGATCGTTCGGGTTGACGCGAATGACGGGAACCACCGAGAGCCCCAGCCTCAGGAGGTTGTGCGGGTCCGTTCCGGGGTCCAGAGCGATCCGCACCGGCACCCGCTGAACCACCTTCGTAAAGTTCCCCGTGGCATTTTCCGGCGGGAGGAGGGACATCACGGCTCCGGTGGTCTGCTGGATGCTTGCGACATGTCCGTGAAAATGCCTTCCCGGATAGGCATCCACCCGAATGTCGACCGGATCCCCCGGGCGCACGTACGTCAGCCGGCTCTCTTTCAGATTGGCAATCACCCAGACGTGATAAGGGACCACGTACCCCAACGGGGTTCCCGGAGAGACATACAGTCCCCGGACCACCGACTTCACGGTCATTTTTCCGTCGACCGGGGAAACGACCGTAGTATAGGACAGGTTGAGGTGGTCTTCGGCCACCTGGCCCGTCCTCCGTTCGATCATTCCCTGGTCGGCACGGATCTGGTTTTCGAGGCTTTGGATGCGGGCTTTCGCCCCTTTCAGTGCCAGCCTCAGATGGATCAGGCTTTGGGTCGAAGAATATCCGCCCTTTCGGAGCCGTGAAATCCGCTTCAAATCCGACTGGATCCGCTCTTCTTCAGCTTCGACTTCCTGAATGCGCGACTGGTCGACATCCACCCTTTTTTTGGCGACATCCAGGCTGCCCTCGTCGGACATCAGTCGGGTCTGGTAATCCCCCGGATCCAGCCGAAAAAGAACCTGGCCTTTCCTGACCGGTTCATTATCGTGGACCAGAACGTCGACAACCGTTCCCGGAATGCGAACCGTGACAGGGTGGGGGCGGCCGGCAACGGTGGCGTCCTCGGTCGAAACGTAATAGCGGTTGTGGTCCCACCACAGGTATCCTGCAGCAAGCAATACCCCGCTCCCGAGAAGGACGGCTCCGATCGTCAACAATTTCTTCACACGTGTCTCCTGTTGTATGGATGAATGGCGGAAAAAAAGTCGGATGACTGCCCTCCCGAAAAGCCCATTCCGCAACGGCGGGAGCGATCCCGGGAGGAAAAACCCGGTTCAGCGGGAAGGAAGATTCATCGACATGTCTCCCAGACTGTGACGATAGCGAATCATCTGGATGGCCCAGTCGTAACGGGCCTGAACAAGATCTTCCCGGGCCTGCCGAAGAGCCGTTTCGGCGTCGACGACATCTACCGAACGGGCTGTTCCGACTTTGAACGATTTTTCCACCAGACGGTCGTTTTCCCGTGCGCTTTCAAAAGCTGTCCGGGCTTCACTCCACCGCTGGAGAGCGGCACGGACGTTGAGAGCGGCTTCGCGAACTTCGGCCGAAACCCGAAGCTTGGCTTCGGAGAATTGATCATTGGTCGAGGCCAGACGCGACCGGGCCTCATGCACCTGATGCGAAATCAGCCCCCCTTCGAAGATCGGTACATTCACCACACCGCCGATATTGAAGGTCGAAAACGGATAGTTCGGCATATAGGAGATACCCAGAGCCTGAGCCGGGATGTTCGACATGAAATACTGACCGACTCCGTTGATGGTCGGCCAGTTCTGGGATTTGGCGTTCGCAAGGCGAGCTTCTCCCTCCCGGACCTGGCTTTCGATCTGCTTGAGATCCGGACGTTGGCGATAAGCCAGGCGGATATCCGATTCCAGACGGATCGACCTCTTGAATCGATCCAGGGAGATTTCCCGGGCGACATAATGGGGATTCTTCTTGATTCCGATCGTGCGTGAAAGCTCTATTTGCGCCGTCCGGAAATCGTTCATCGCCCGGATCCTCTGAAGCAGGGCCGTCTCGAGGTTCACCCGGGCCTGGGTGACATCGAGGCGGATCCCCACCCCGGCGGAAAGCCGGGCTTCGGCCTCCGCCAGATGATGACGGGCATCCCGGACGCCGGAAAACGCGGATTTCAACGCATGCTGGGCCATCAGAAGTGTCAGATAGGAAACAGTCACATCCTGCCGGAGATCCAGGACTTCCTTGTTCAAGGCGGACTGAGCCCCCTTCCGCGCCATTCTGGCCTGCTTGACCTGAGAGGAAGTCCGGCCAAAATCGTAGATGTTCTGGTTCAGTGTCACGGTCAGGATACTCAGGTCGAAATACTGGAACCCCGGAAACAGGAAGACTCCCAGAAAACTGTTCCCATAAATATTCTGATAACTCGCAGAAAGCTGAGGCATGTAGTTAGACCGGGCTTCGCCCACGACGTCCTTCCTGGCTTCCAGCTGATGGCGAAAATCGTGCAGGGCCGGTCGCCGGGACAACGCTTCATCCAGCGCTTCCGGCAAGGAAATCGGCTCACCGGACAGAACGTCGGCCATTTTACTGTTTCCGTCCACATCCCCTTCCTGTGCCGCTCTCGCAGGAGCCGGCTCAGAAATCCCCCCGAAAATTGACACCACAAGAATCAGTCCGATCATGCTTCGAATCTTCTTTTGCATCTTCATTCCGCAACAACCCCTTCCCTTTGAACACCGTCCTGGCCATTGTGCGAAAATCGCCGCATCAGCAGAATGACCGGAATTCCCAGAGCGGCAAAAAGGGCCGCCCAAATAAACGTCATGTTGTAGCCGGATATCGAGGCCTGTGTGTGCACAAGACCGGACAATTCTGCCTGCACACGCCCTGGAAACTGGAACAGGTGTCCCCCTTCGGACAATCTGGAGGAAAGCTCCTGTGTCGCCGCCTGAACGGAATAGGCGCTCCGGGTGACATGCGACTGATATTCCGAATAGATGGAGGCCGACCGATGGTCCAGGATATTTCCCAGGACTGCCACACCGATGGCCCCTCCGATCTGGAGCATGTTGCTCTGGAGGGTGGAAGCGAGACCGATGTGCTTTCGTTCCACGAGATTCTGCGGGAGGCTCGACAAAAGGGCGTTCACCATTCCCAGAGACAATCCGAAAACGAGCTGCGGGATCAGAATCTGATAGAAACTCGTGATCTGCGTCAGAAAGGCGAACATGAACTGGGCCGACGCGAGAAGGATGAAACCCGAGAACAGGATGATCCTCTTGCCCCGGTCGGAAACGATGCCGGAAACATGGCCCATCACGGGCATGAAAATTCCGGCAATCAGCGAGGCCGGAAGCTGGAGCATGCCGGCATCCGTTGCCGGAAACCGGTTGAAGGTCTGGACAAAGAGCGGAAGGAGAAACATGCGGCCGAACAGGCTGATTGCCCGAAGAATGTTCAGGATCATGATCGCCGAAAAGTCCCAGTCCCGAAAAACGGTCAGGTCGATAATCGGATGTTTGACCCGGAACGCCGTGAACAGGTAAATCCAGAACGAGATCGCCGTAACCAGCCAGCACTCATAGACGAAATGGGCCGTCCAGCCCCATCGTTCGCCTTCCGTCAACCCGATCAGGAGAAAGGCCAGGGACGTTCCCAACGAGACGAATCCGGGAAAATCGAACGGGACGACTGTCTGGGGAGTGTCTTTCCGGAGAAAGAAAAATGTCAGGACAAACGACAGGATTCCCACCGGAATATTGACGAAAAAGATATCCCGCCAGTTGAAATTGTCGATCAGATATCCGCCGAGGATGGGCCCGATCGTCGGTGCAAGCACGATGACGATACCAAAGAAGCCAAAAGCCTTGGCGCGTTCTTCCGGACGGAACGCCTCCGTGATGATCGTGAACCCGAGCGGCATCATCAGGCCGCCACCCACCGCCTGCAAAACCCGGAAAAAAATCATCGCGTTCAGATTCGGGGAAAGCCCGCACAGAAAAGAGGAAAACGTGAACACGAATGTCGACAGCAGATAGAGCCTTTTGACCCCGAAAAGGGTTCTCGTCCAGGCGCTCGCCAGCGTGACGATCGCAAAAGCCATGGCATATGCGGTAATCACCCACCGGACTTCGTCCGTGTTGGTGTCGAGACTTCCAACCATGTTCGGAAGTCCCACGTTCACAATCGTGGTGTCCAGAACTGGCAGAAACAGCCCGACCATCACAACCGTCAAAGCCCACCACCTGTAGTGAGGGGAATCTCCGACGAGGCTCCCCGAATCCGGCATTACCACGGCGAGCCTTTCCGGATATGGATGCGGACCTCGGTCGACATCCCGGGACGGAGGATATAAGAACCCGCATCGTCCACATGAATCCGGACCGGAATCCTCTGGATGACTTTCACGAACGTGCCGGAAGCGTTTTCTGCGGGAAGAAGCGACACTGCCGCCGCGGAAACCGGAAGAATCCTCTCTACATGACCATGGAACTTCCTGTCGGGATAAGTGTCCACATCGATGTCGACCTCTTGCCCGACCCGAACACGGGTCATCCGTGTCTCCTTGACCTTGGCCGTCACCCAGATGTCCTTGGGGTTCACGACAGACAGGAGCGGCTGGCCCGGAGAAACGACTTCGCCGATCTGGGCGATCCTCTCCGCCACCTGCCCGTCGATGGGGGAATGAACCGTATAGTTCAGGGGATGGGACTCGGTGATCTCGAGTCGCATCCTTTCGGAAAGGACAACCTTTTTCGCCTGCAGGAGCCTTGAGCGGTCATCTTCGACCGCAGTCCTGAGATTTTCGAGATCCTGTGCCGTGATGAACCCGCCCTTGCGCAAGCGGATCCCCCGCCGGTACTGGGATTCGGCGTTGAGCAGGTTCACCTTGAGGGATTCTTCGGTCGAAATCGCCGTCTGAAGATCCTTGAAAGCGCTTTGATTGTTTTCGTTGATCTGCCTCAGACGCTGGAATCCGGTCGTATCGATCCGGGCGACCTCTTCCCCCCGGACGACCGGATCGCCCTGATTCAGGGGAAACTCCATAACCCGTCCATCGGCGTTGGCGGAAACCAGAATGATGTTGCCATCGACGGCGGAGTCTTCCGTCGAGACATAAAATGCGTTATACCGGATATAGGCCGCATAGACCAGCAGTGTCGCAACGAGACCGGCGACGGGAACCCAGAATTTCGGACTTCGGAAGCCGTTTCTCCCGTTTCTTCCGTTTCTCCCATCCTCTTCCGTCATTTTGCGCCGTCTCCATCATATGCGTCCCGCATGGCCTTCTTGTACTTCTCCGGAACGGGATGGGCGATTTCCGCCAAGGACTTCCGGGCATCGAACCCCCGGAAGGTCGGAGAAGAGGGGTTGTGACAGGTCACGCAGGATTTCTCCGGATGAGCGGCCAGCCCCGCCTTCCGGCTCTTGACCGGATCGATCATCGTGCTGAAGTGCGCATAATCTTCCCCGGGACCGTGACAGGATTCGCACTGGACTCCGTCACGCTTCCGGAAGGTGGAGATGACCTGGGGCAAGTGCGTCCCGGCGGCCGTCGTGTGACAGGACAGGCAGCGCATATCGTTTTTGGGATTGGAGATCCCCATCTTGCGAGCGATCGAGAGTGCTTCCGGTGACCCGAGATCCCGGTATGCGCGGGCGTGCGGAGAGGACTTCCAGATCTGGAACTGATTTCCGATGCGCGCCGACGAATGGCAGACCTCGCAGGTCTCATCCCCCACATACCGATGGAAGTAGGTGTTTTCATTGGCATGGGCATGAATCCCGCCCAGAGCTCCCGCCGTAACGACCAGAACAAGTGCCAGAGAATAGACCAGTCGACCTGATTTCATCTTTTGTCCTTTTTTGAAGAGACGGTTGTCCGGGAACACGGTTCGGCCTTCTGCCATCCGATTCCCTTGAGAAAATGCGCGATAAGACCTTCCAGAAAGTCTGTCCGGTCAA
Organism: Nitrospirota bacterium; assembly: GCA_021826965.1. Lineage (GTDB taxonomy): Bacteria > Nitrospirota > Leptospirillia > Leptospirillales > Leptospirillaceae > Leptospirillum_A. The sequence goes on along the minus strand of JAKAYA010000004.1, from coordinate 19,258 downwards.
TGGGGAAAACCTTCTTTCCCGAGAGGATTTCCTGAAAATGAAAAAAGGCGAAGAGGGGCCCGGTAAAGAACCAAACGTCTCTGGACGGCGAAAAAGAGTCCAGGGCAAGAGACCGGTTCCACCACTCGAAAAGCGCCACGATTCTCTGAATGGAAAGCTCCATGAGCAATTTCGGATAGAGTGGCTCGCCATCTTCTTCCAGCAAACGAAACTCGCTTACGATGACCCGGTGAACGTCCTTGTTCTGATCCATCGAGTCCAGAACCGTCTTTCCCAGGTCGTGCAGAAACATCGGGAATTGATCCGGATCCAACGGTACTTTTTTTTCCGACTTCCGGACTTCCCATCCGGAGAGAAACCGGTAGAGCGGAGAGCAGTCCCGGTGGAAATTTGCCTCGATGATCTCGGAAAGAAGCGCCTTCTTGTTCGGGAAATAATGGTATATCAGCCCTTCCGTGATCCCCGCCCGACAGGCGATCTTGCGATTTGTCGTCGCATGGTATCCCTCTTCCGCAAAACAGGAAAGGGCCGCCGACAAAATCTCTCGCTTTCTTTGCTGGCTTTTGTCGCAACCGTCAGACGTCATGGCTCTGCTCACCTATTAATTGGTTAATCAATTAATGCATGTTTTAAAAATAAGAGAAGGAGGCGTTCGTGTCAAGAGACGCCTCCTGTCATGCGGGATCAGTGTTTTCCGGAATATCCCGAAAGGGTGGATTGACCGTTTTTGGAAGGCTGTGGAGGATCTTCCTCGATCGGGTATCCCCAGGGATCCCGTTTGGGAAGATCCGGCGGAAGCTTCTTCTGGAGGACTTTCTCATGCTTCACAAATCGGGAGATGCTGATCGAAACAAGAAAGATCAGGATCATCAGTCCGGAAAGAATGATGGTGTAGTTGACGATCGAATTGAGGTTCAGTCGGGAAACGGTATCCATCGGTTCGAATGACTCCCTTAGCTTGCAGGCCGGTTCAGGGTCGGGGGGTATCGTATCCCGGCCGGATGATCGTTTCAAAACGTTCCGGCGGTTGTCCCATCGGACGAAATCCCATCTCCTGGGCCGCCATGTCGAGATGAATGCCCAGGATTTCCTGAACATCCGCATTCAGAACCTCTTTCTCCGACCGCTGGTCCACGATCTTGATGTAGGACTGGCACCCTTCACACGCCAGGAATCCCTGATTTTCCTCCGGATGTTTGTACATGAGGTTGACCCTGTCCGGATCGTCAAGGCCACAGGCGGGACAGCCGTCCGAAGGCTCGGCCATCCAGGAGAAAGCACAGAAAAAGCAGAAGTAGCGTCTCCGGCCTTCCGAAAGAGCCTGACCCAGCGAAGGGGAACCCCCGCAGACGGGACAGAGAGGGAAGTCCCAGTCCAGGCTCCCGCCCAGAAGCGTCCGGAGGGTTTCATGCAGCCGTTCGAAGGAGACCCTCAAAGTCAGTTTGATCAGATGCATCAGAAGGGGGCCGGGAACATCCATTTCGCGGGAAATCTGGTCCAGGTAGGCATCATCCCGGGAGAGGACGGTCCGGATCAGCCAGGGTTCGCTTCTCCCTGACACCCGAAGGTACGAAGCGATACGCTGCGCCAATACTTCCTTTTCTCCTCCCCCCTGACGCATCACGGTCAGGATCTTGCGAAACTGCGTTCCGGAACTCGCGAACTCAAGACGGGCGAAAGATTCCCGGTCGAGAAGAGCTCTCCCCGAGCGATGTCGATCTCGAACGTTCTGGTCCCGAAGATCCACGGCCGGCAAAAAATCATCCGGAATCGATGCATGCCAGATCTCCTCGATTTTTTGCTGGAACTGGAAGATTTCCCGCAAATGGGGCCTGGCCCGGATGTGGGCGGCCAGTTGCTGTTCTCTGGTAAGCGCCATCCTAATCTTCCTTTCCGGATTCATTTTTGGAAAACGTCGTCGCTTTCTTGATCCGCTGGACCCGGATCACCCCCTTGAATTGCTGGATTTCGTCCATGATAGTCTGGAGATGAGTCATGTCCCGCACCATCAGGGAAAAATTGAGAACGGCCATCTTGCGGCGGTCCTGCCGGACTTCGGCGTGCGTAATGTTGGTCCCCTTCGCGGAAATGACCGCCGAAACCCCTGCCAGCATTCCGGGCTTGTCTTCCATCAGGACCCGGAGATCGACCTCGAAGGTGGATCCGGACTCCGAATCCCAGGTCGCGGCAATGAACCGTTCTTTCTGAACGGACAAATGGTCGAGGTTGGGACAGTCCCGGGAATGGATCATGATCCCCCTGCCCCGCGTCACGAATCCCACGATTTCTTCTCCGGGAACCGGGCTGCAGCAACGGGCGATCCCCAATAACAGGTCCCTTCCACCCCCGCGCACAACGATCGGATAGTCGGACGCCGATACCTCATGTTCGGCAGAAGCGGGCGGCGGAGTATCCAACGGAAGCGGAAAAAGCTTGCGGAGAACCCCCTGGGGTGTCACCTTCCCGAAGCCGATTCGGGAAAAGACATTTTCGATCGTCGGAACAGGCAGATCCGAAAACGACAGAACGGTTTCCAAATGAGGACTCTTCAGAAATTCGCTCAGAGACTTGTGGACCTTCCGGAATTCGGCTTCGAGGGCTTTCCTGCCGATTTCGGCGCTCTGGCGGTCTTCCTCTTCCTTGAGCCAGTGACGGATCCGGGCCCTTGCGCGAGGAGTCGCCACATACCGGAGCCAATCCTTGCTCGGAGTCTGGGTGGGAGAGGTCATGATCTCCACGATATCCCCGGACGAAAGGACCGTCTTGATCGGCGCCCACCGCCCGTTGATCCGGGAGCCAACAATATGATTCCCCAGATCGGTGTGGATGCTGTAGGCAAAATCGATCGCCGTTGCGCCATGGATCAGTTCCTTGACCTGGCCCTTCGGGGTGAAAATATAAACTTCATCAGGAAAAAGGTTGACCTTGACCGAATCCATGAACTCCCGGTTGTCCGGAAGCTCCTTTTGCCATTCGACCAGCTGACGGAGCCAGGCAACGACCTTCCGTTCCCCTTCCGCCGGCAGGGTGTCGGACTTTTCCTTGTAGTTCCAGTGGGCGGCAATCCCTTCCTCCGCCACACGATGCATCTCTTCCGTACGGATCTGGAACTCCACCGGAACGCCTTCCGGACCGATGACCGTCGTATGAAGCGACTGATACATGTTGGATTTGGGAACGGCGATAAAGTCCTTGATGCGTCCGGTGATCGGCTTCCAGATGCTGTGGAGAAGGCCCAGGATCCCGTAGCAGTTCAATTTTGTGTCCGTGATGATCCGGATCCCCATCAAGTCGTAGATCTCGTCGAACGGGATTTCCTGCAACGTCATTTTCCGGTAGATGCTGTAGATATGCTTGTACCGGCCCAGGACCCGCCCGTAAATCCCGTTTGAGCGAAGGGCCTCTTCCGCGGTGCGGACAATCAGGTTGATATAGTTCTTCCTCTCCTTCCGACGGGCTGACACCCGCGCCCGCAGATCCTGGAACGTCTTGGGTTCCAGGACGGAAAAGGACAGGTCTTCGAGTTCCGATTTCATCCACCCGATTCCCAGTCGGTTCGCAAGAGGAGCGTAGATTTCCAGGGTCTCCTGGGCGATAGCACGCTGCCGGGAAGAATCGAGAGATCCCAGTGTCCGCATGTTGTGAAGACGGTCCGCAAGTTTGACCAGGATCACCCGGATGTCTTCCGACATGGAAAGGAGCATCTTGCGAAAATTTTCGGCCTGCTTTTCCGCCTTGGAGGTCTGATACTGGAATTTTCCGATCTTTGTCACGCCGTCGATCAGCGTCAGGACCTTCTTTCCGAATTTTTCCTCGATCAGATCCGGCGGAAGCGACGTATCTTCCAGGGTATCGTGCAGAAGGGCGGTAATGAGGCAGGTCGCGTCCACCTTCATGCTGGCCAGGATCAGTGCCACGCTCAGAGGATGGTCCACATAGGCTTCGCCCGACCTGCGGTATTGCCCCTTGTGGGCTTCGGCGGCCAGCCGGTAAGCTTCCCTCAGCCGGTCGGTGACTTCCGGAGCGCTGTTGTAAACGGACACTTCCGACACAAGGGTATCGATCGTCGGAACAGATTCCGGCAAACGGTCCCCGTGGTCGGAAATATCGGGGGTGTTGGCCCTATCCTGTGGGTCTGTAGCGACGGATGGAGAAGTGCCGCTCAACGTGATCTCCCTTTCCGACCAATTCCGGTGTCATAACGAGGTCTACCCTGTCTCCCGGTTTGGGCAAATTGGATGTCTGTCTGAAAGCCGCCTTCTCCATTCCGTGGCTCCATCGGAAATGGCACAGGACAAGTCGGCCGTTTGTCGATTCCATCCGTTCGATCTGGACGTTCCGGATTCCGAAAAGCGGCTCCGGAAACCCTTCGCCGAACGGCACAAGCTTTCCCAGTCCCTCCCAGAAGGAAGGCGACCGGTAATAGGAGGGAAGGAACGCATCAATCTCCAGAGAATCCGGATCCTGGATATCCGAACAGGGCGATGCCTCTTTCAGGATGTTGCCCAGAACAGAACGGACCGTTTCCAGAAGTTCAACCGGAAATCCAAGTCCTCCGGCTTTCGGATGTCCCCCTCCCGAAACCGGCAGACCTTCCAGTTCCTTCAGAATGTCGGAAAGGGTGATTCCTCCCCGCAAGCGCAAGGAACCCCGAACTCCTCCGTTGGGACTCAATGTCGCGACGAAAACGGACTGATCGAACTCCTCGCTTAAGCGGTGGGCGATCCGCCCCATGACTCCGGGAGCCCAGTCCGGAGCGAAAAGAACAGGGGTACCGTCCCATTGTTTCCGGGCTTCCTCGTAGATGCTCCACTCGGCTTCCCTTCTCCGGCGGTTCAGCTCCATGACCTGCAAGGAATAGCGCTCGGCCTCGGACAGAGTTCTCGCCATCAGCAGATGAAACGCCGGCAAGGGATCGGACATTCGACCGGGCGCATTGAGAGAGGGAATGACCCAGAACGAGTAGTCGTTGATCATGATCTTGCGGTGGACACGTTTTCGGAGAAGGGCCCGGACGCCCGGAAAAGAGTCCAGGATTTCCCGGTCGAGAAGGGCCTGAACGAAATACCGGTTTTCATGCAGGATGGGAGCCCTGTCCGAAAGAACCGCCAAGCCCGCCAGAAAAGCCATTTCCCTCTCTTCCGGAGAATCGACGAGAGACCGGAGAAGGACATACAGACAACCGACTGCAGTCAGATGAGACCGCCCCTGCGGGTGGACGATGGGCATTTCACGGGGCCACGGTTCCTGCAGAAGATGATGGTCCACCACGATCGACGAAAGGCCTCTCCGGCCCGCTTCCTGGAGGAGAGGAAGATTCGAGACTCCCAGATCGGCTACGATCAGGACTCTGAAGCCTTCCTGCGGCAACGACAGGATACGGTCGGGATTCACCCCGTGTCCTTCCTCCCGCTTGACCAGAAGTACCCGGTGAGGATGCTGTCGGCGCGAAAGGAACCGGGAACACATGACGGCCGATGTGATGCCGTCTACATCGAGGTCCGCATAGATCGCAATCGGGGACCCGTCCTGCAGAGCTTCCCACAAGACATTCTGCGCCAAACCGATGTCGCCGACAGAATCCTCTCCGGGGGGCTGGGGATGGAAAAAAGACTCATCCAGGGAATCCCAGCAGAAACCTCTTCCCAGCAGAAAGCGCGCCCAGATCGGATCCATCCCTATTTCCCGGGCCAGATCGGCAACATCGGATTCCATTACGGAAGGCAGAAGCCATCCAGGCTTTGCTTTCCGTCTTTCGTGGTCGGTATCCATCGGTCATGTCCTAAATGATCAGTTTTTTCTTCAAATAAAGCAGGAATATGATCAGGACCACCGGAAGAACAAAAAGTCCGAGGCTTCCCAGAACTTCTTCCGGATCGATATAGTTGCTGCCCAAGCGCTGCCCCCTTCCTATCCGTTTCGTGCGTTTGTGTTCCGGACGCCTTCCGTCGAGGAGGGCCTGCCGGCGACAATCGTCGCCTTTTTACCCTTCGGAATCACAAGAAGCAAGGGACTTGCCACAAAAATCGAAGCAAAGGTTCCAATGACGACGCCCATCAAGAGCGCCAAGGAAAAATCATGTATCACCGGGCCTCCGAAGAAAAAGAGGGCGACAAGCACCAGCACTACTGTAGATGATACCACAACTGTCCGACTCAAAACCTGATTGATTCCGAGATTGATCAATTCTTCCATTGACTGGCGGCTGGCCCGGCGAAGCTGCTCGCGGATACGGTCGAAGACCACGACCGTATCCGTCAGGGAATACCCTGCCAGTGTCAGCAATGCCGTGACAACCAAAAGGTTGATCTCGACACCCAGGAGATAGAGCAGTCCCAAAACAGCCATGACGTTGTGGAACGTCGAAAGGGCAGCCGCCACCCCGAAGCGGAATTCGAACCGGAAGGCGATATACACGATGATGCCGACGATGGAATACAGGATGGCCAGAAAGGCTTTTCCCGCCAGTTCGCTTCCGATGGTGGGGCCGATCTCCGTAGCGGACAGAATGGTCATGGGGTTTCCCGGAAAACCGGAACGAAGATCCTGAAGGAGTGCGGACGAAACGGGAGATCCGTCTTGCTGCTCTGATTTCGTCCGGATCAGGATATCGCTGGAGGACTGGATATTCTGGATCTGGACTCCATGAAACCCATTTTTCTCAAGGAGAGTACGGACAGACTGAAGGGACACGCTTTCCTGAAAATGGACCTGGACTGCGGTTCCGCCGACGAAGTCGATCCCGAGGTTGGCCTTTCCCCGGGCAATCTGGAGGAGGGCAATCAGCCCGATGACCAGAAAAACGGCGGATATCGTCAGGGAAATCTTACGTTTCCCCATGAAGTCGATGGACGGATTCTTGATAAGCTCTATCATGTCTTTCTCCGAACCGAGCGGGGAAGCGTCGGCATCTTTCGTCCCAGTTTCAAATGGACAAGCGTTCCAGTTTTCTTTTTGCGGTCATGGCATCAAAGACCACACGTGTTCCGACCAGCGCCGTGAAAAGGTTGATCGCAATTCCTACCGACAACGTGACGGCAAAGCCCTTGATCGGACCAGTGCCGAAAATAAATAGGATTAACGCCGTGATCAGGGTCGTGACGTGCGAGTCGACGATAGTGAGAAACGCCTTGTCGTAGCCGGAGTCGATCGCCGAGCGAACCGGTTTTCCCAGTCGGAGTTCTTCACGGATGCGCTCGAAGATCAGCACGTTGGAGTCCACCCCCATGCCGATCGTCAGGATGATCCCGGCAATTCCCGGAAGCGTGAGTGTCGCGTGCAACGCGGCCATCGCCCCGACCAGAAGGATCAGGTTCAGAAGAAGGGCACCATCGGCGATCATGCCCGAGATCCGGTAATAGAAAGCCATGAACAGAAGAACGAGAACACCGGCAAAAATGGTTGCGCGAATCCCGGCACGAATGGAATCCTTGCCCAGGGAAGGTCCGACGGTGACGTTCTGAAGGATGTGGACCGGAGCGGGCAGGGCTCCGGACCGGAGGACGATCGAAAGGTCTTTCGCTTCCTTGAGGGTGAAGCTCCCGGTGATCTGGGCCTGGCCACCGGCAATCTCTTCCTGAATGACCGGAGCCGAATAAACTGCATTGTCCAGCACGATTGCGAGTCGTTCCTTGACATGCTCCCGGGTAATCGTGTCAAAGAGCTTGGCGCCCGCCGAATTGAAGGTCAACGATACATAGGGCTCGTTGAACTGTCCGAAAGCAACCCGGGCATCCGAGATCAGGTCTCCGGACATCAGAGCCCCCCGGATCAAAAGATATGGAAGCTCCACCCGGGTTCCATTGGCATCCGTCCGGTGGGAAAAAAGAACTTCATCCCCCGGCGGGACCGGCAATTTCTTCTCCAGAATCTTGTCCGCATCGGGATTTTTGTCGTCCACGAGCAAAAACTGGAGACGGGCGGTCCGCCCGATCAGCGACATGGCCCGTCCAGGATCGTTGATCCCGGGCAGTTCGACGAGAATGCGGTCTTTCCCCTGACGTTCAATCAGGGGTTCCGCCACACCGAACTGGTCAATACGGTTTCGGATCACCTCCATGGCTTGCGTCATGGCATGTGTCCGGATCCTTTTCTCTTCTGCCGGAGACAAGGAGAAGGTCAACCCGGAATCGTCGGCGGACGCGAGCGTCAGGTAAGGATAATGGCGTCCGACCTGTTCTTTCACCTTGTCCCGCAAAGACCCCGCAGGAACGGGAAAACGGATGGTCGTCCCGTGGATAGAGGGCTGCATTGCGGGAGTTTTCATCGCAGTCGCGATCTCTTCCAGTGTCCCTTCGACGGCTTTTTCCCTGTCCACCTGAAGCGTGACGGACATTCCTCCTTTCAGATCGAGGCCGAGCGAAATCTTTCCGGAAGGAAGAACTTTCCGGAGGCCGTCCGGCAGGTTTTTCCAAACCGGAAGGGAGGGCAGTAGAAGCAGAAAAGACAGGAGGGATGCTCCGCCGAGGAGGGTCAGACGAAAACCGATTTTTCTTTTCATGGCTGGACAGTCAACCCCTTTCCATTTACCCCCGGAGGGTCATCGGCTATATTTCGGAAGCCAGGGAAATAATGGTCTGCTTGAGAACGGTCACGCGGACGGACGGCGCAACTTCCAGTTCCACCGTACGGTCGCCCAGGGAAGCGACGGTTCCGATGAGACCCCCGGAAAGCAGAACCCTGTCTCCTTCTTTCAGCTCGCTCAAAAACGACTGATGTTTTTTCTGGCGCCGTTTCTGAGGCAAGATGATCAGAAGATACAGGAAAACGACAAAAAGAAGGATCGGGAGAAGATTGAGCAAGGCGGACGCGCCGCCGGAGGGTGGTTGGGCGTTCATGAGCGACCCCTTTCCGATTGTTGGAGAGAATCCATTTTCTGTCGGGACCAGGCGCCGAACGTTCCCTGACGGATTTCGGTTCGTGCCTGGCACATCAGATCCATGTAGTACGTCAGGTTGTGGACAGTGTTCAGAATAGGCCCCAGCATCTCCCCGTTGCGAAAAAGATGGTGGATATACGCCCGGGTGTATTGTGTGCACGCCGGGCAGGAACAATGCGCGTCAAGGGGTGCCCGGTCGTCCTGAAACCGGGCATTGCGGATGGAAACCCGGCCACCGGACGTGAACGCCATGCCATTTCTTCCGTTCCGCGTCGGCAGGACGCAGTCAAAGAGATCAACGCCCTGACCGATACCGGCGAGGAGATCTTCGGGATAACCGATCCCCATCAGATAGCGTGGTTTTTCCGCGGGCAACAACCCTACGGTCTCCCGGACAATCCTGTTCCGGACGTCGAAGGATTCCCCGATACCCAGTCCTCCAATTCCGAATCCCGCAAACGACTGCCCATCCCGACCGGTCATCGAAGACAGGATTCCGGCACTCCATTTTCGGGCATCCGCATCACATCCTCCCTGTACGATCCCGAAGATGGCGGCCTCCGGAGTCGAGGCGTCCAGGGACCTCCTGGCCCACCGCAAGGTCCTGTCCCGTGCCTCCGTCAGAAGTTCCGGGGGAGAGTCGGGGGACACAAGATGGTCCAGCACCATGATCAGGTCGATTCCCATCGACTGTCCGACGGAGACGACCTCTTCGGGAGAGAGAAAGACTTTTCGTCCGTCGTATGGTGACTGGAAAAATGCACCTTCTTCACGAATGCGCACCGATCCGGAGAGACTATAGATTTGATAGCCTCCGCTGTCGGCCAACACCGGACCGCCCCATCCCATGAAAGGAGAAATGCCCCCGGCTTCCCGGACAACCTTCTCTCCGGGTCGGAGCCAGAGATGAAAAAGATTGACCAAAAGGATGCCGGCACCGGTTTCCCGGATCCGGTCGACCGGAAGACCCCGGACTGTTCCCCGGGTGGCCACCGGCATAAAAGCGGGGGTCTCGAAACTTCCCTTGTCCGTGACGATCCTTCCCGTCCGGGCGTCCGACGATGCTTCCGTCCATTCCAGGTGAAACTTCACGTCACATCACATCCGGAGCGGAAATTCCCAACAGACCCAATCCTTTTTCCAGTACACGGCCGACAGCGACGGAAAGAGCGATCCGGGCGAATGTCAGGCTCCGGTCCTGTGGCTCCTGGGACAGGATCCGGTGATGGAAGTAAAAATGGTGGTAGCGTCCCGCGAGATCGGTCAGATATTCCGTCAGGGGGTGTACTTCCAGAGACCGGGAAACATCGTTCACAATCATGGAAAAGCGGTCGAGAAAACGGACCAGGTCCCGTTCGGCCGGCTCTCCGAGGGATTCGAGATCGGCCGCTGTCCAGACGGACGGAATGGGCAGACCCCGAGCGTCGGCCTGTCGGAGAAGGCTTTTGACCCGGGCGTGGGCGTATTGGACATAATAGACCGGATTGTCCATGGAACGTTCCTTCGCCTTGTTCAGATCAAATTCCAGAGAGGATTCGTGCGACCGGGTCAGATACGAAAAGCGCGTGGCATCGTTACCCACTTCGTCAAGGACTTCCCGAAGGGTCACGAATTCCCCTCCCCGGGTCGACATGCTCACGGGCCGTCCGTCCCGGACGAGACTGACAAGCTGGATCAGGGCCACGCGAAACTCGACAGGACGGTCGAGAAGTCGGGAAAGCGTTCGCACAGCCGCGTCCATCCTCGGAATATAACCATGATGGTCGGCCCCCCACACGTCGATCAGGACATCGAACCCTCTCTCCATCTTGAGAGCGTGATAGGCGATATCCGCCGCAAAATAGGTCAGCCGTCCATCGCTTCGAAGCAGAACCCGGTCCTTGTCGTCCCCCAGGACAGTCGTTCTGAGCCAGAGAGCTCCGTCCGATTCATAGACGTCGGGAACACTGTGTTCCCGCGCGTCTGCCGACGCTTCCCGAATCCGGCCTATCCATCGGGAGATGGCGTCCGATCCCTCCCCTTCCTTTTTCTCGTGCAGGACTTTCTCGGAAAAGAACACGTCAAACGGCACGCCGAATTGCCGGAGGTCTTCCCGGATCCCGTCCATGATCCGGTCTTGGGAAAATTCCGTAAACCGGCTCAGATAGCTTGATTCCGGCGCTTCCGGGTCGAGTGCCGCACGGGCTTCCTCGACGGAGAGCAGACCCGGGGTGTCGATCATTTCCTGTGCGATCTCGCGGATATAATCCCCCTTGTAAGGGGTCGCGCCTTTCAGGAAGTCTGTTTCCTCCGACTCGGAAACTGTCCGCTGAAGCTTCCTCCAGGCCAGACATGTCGAACGTCCCAGCATCTCCATCTGGTTTCCCGCATCGTTGATGTAATACTCGGTTGTCACATCGTGTCCGGCGGCTTTCAGAACGCGTGACAGGGCATCCCCGTAGGCGGCTCCCCGACCGTGCCCGACATGGAGAGGACCGGTCGGATTCGCGCTCACGAATTCGAGCAGGATCCGTCGCTTTCCTTCCTCAGGAACCACCAGGTCCGAATGGGGGTCCAATATTTTCCGAAGCGTTTCCCGGATCGACTCTTCCGAAAAGGTAAAATTCAGATATCCCGGTCCGGCGATATCGACCGACCGGAAAAGGGGAAAGGATGCAAGCGCCGGAGAGAGAGTCTCGGCGATTTTGCGGGGGGAAATTTTCAGCAAGGGAGAAAGATGCATCGCCAGCGGGGTGGAGATTTCTCCGAAACCTTCCTTTTTGGGAAACTCCAGACGAATTCCCTTCGGTAACAACGTGGCGATGTCATTCTCCTGTCCGATATCTTTCAGATAAGACCGGAGAACGTCGGAAATCGCGTCGCGCACCCAGATCTCAAGCACTGTGACTCCTCGACAAGTAAATCATGACAGGAACGTTCTGACAAAAAGAGGCAATTTTCGAATCGTATCATGATCGGTCAATTCTCTCAATTGCAATCCCTTGCGGTTACGAGAAGTCAGGATTGGGGAACGCTTTTTTTCACCCGGATGTCGGTTGTCTCTCGGGGATAAGGAGAAAAAGATTCGTAGGGGTAGGGGGTGTAGTTCCCAGCCAGGAATCGCTCCCTGCCGTGCTGGGCGATCATGAGGGCATTGTCTCGTGCAAGGGAAAGAGGGGACAGATGGAGAGCAATCCCCCGATCCTTCGCAAAGGCATCGAGTCTGTCGCGCAAGAGGCCATTGGCGCTGACCCCTCCTCCAACCAGAAGATGTGCGGGAGATTCCAGCGCCACAATCCGTTCGATCCGGTCCATGACGTGCTCGATGATTGCCTGCTGAAGTGACGCAGCCAGGAGCGCACGCATCCTTTCATCGACAACCGTTTTCCGGACCGTCAAGGTGAATGCCGTTTTCAACCCGCTGAAACTGAAGTCCAGTGGATTTTCCGTCCGAATCTTTTTTTTTGTCAGCGCTAACAGGGGAAGCGTGTTTTTGGCCGCTTCCCTCTGGATGGACGGTCCTCCGGGATAGGGAAGACCCAGAATTTTGGCCCCCTTGTCGAACGCTTCTCCGGCCGCATCATCCACCGTCTGCGAAAGCAGATCCATGTCCGGCCATCTTTCAATCCGGAACAAATGTGTATGGCCTCCCGAGATGACGAGCCCGATGGCTTTTCCCTCGAGTGTCTCCATCGAATCGAGACAGGCGCGCAAATGGGCCTGGACATGATCGACGCCGATCAGCGGGAGGCGTAATGGAGCGGCCATCCCCTTGGCAAAGGCAATTCCCGTCAGCAGGGAGCCCAGGAGTCCAGGCCCTCTGGTCACGGCGATTCCCTGGAGCCGGGAAGGGGAAGTCGCGGTTTCTTGCAAGGCGGATCGGACCATGGCTGGCAGAACATCGACATGCGCGCGCGAGGCGACTTCCGGAACGACCCCGCCGTAGGTACCATGCAGATTTTCCTGTGAATGGACACGATGAAATAAAATGGCCCCGGTCATATCCACCAGGGCCACGGATGTATCGTCACACGATGTTTCAATACCGAGAATCAATGAAGGGTCACTCCAAAAACCTTCCGGATCAGCTGATCCCGGCCAAGACGTCTTCCTCGAGAAAAACGGGTTGCCCTTCCCGAAGAACCACGCGAATCTTCTGGGACTCCTTGAAGCGTCCTCCAATGATCATTTCCGAAAGCCTGTCTTCGATATGCCGCTGGATTGCGCGGCGCATCGGCCGGGCCCCGTAATGCGGCTCGTACCCTTCCTTCACAAGCCATTTCCGAACTTCCGGATCGATCTCCACCATCAAACCTTTTTCGGCAAGACGCTTGTTCAGGTCGGCAATGCGAAGATCCACGATCGCTTCCAGATGCACTTCCGCAAGCGGATGGAAAATGACGATCTCATCCACACGGTTCAGAAATTCCGGATTGAATGTGCGCCTCAGTTCTTCATGAATCGAATCCCGGACGAACTTCTCCTTGGAATCGATACCTGCCCTCTGGAAACCCAGCGAGCCCTCTTTTTCGATCGAACGGGCACCCAGGTTCGACGTCATGATCAGGACCGTGTTCTTGAAATCAACCTTCCGTCCGAGGCTGTCCGTGATGTAACCATCATCGAGGATCTGCAGAAGCACATTGAACATGTCCGGATGGGCCTTCTCGATCTCGTCGAACAGGACGACAGAATACGGTCTCCGGCGAACCCGTTCCGTCAGCTGTCCGCCCTCCTCATACCCGACATAGCCGGGAGGTGCGCCCGTCAGCCTGGAAACATTGAAACGTTCCATGTATTCGGACATGTCGACCCGAATCAGGGCATCTTCGTCCCCGAACAGCGTTTCTGCAAGCGTGCGGGCAAGTTCGGTTTTCCCGACTCCGGTCGGCCCGAGGAAAATGAACGATCCGATCGGCCTTTTTTCGCCCTTGATGCCGGCTCTCGAACGCCTTATGGCGCGGGCCACCGCGGAAAGGGCCTCTTCCTGGCCCACGATCCTCCGGTGAAGCTCCCCTTCGAGCTTGAGCAACCGTTCGCTCTCCCCTTCCTCGATCTTGTAGAGCGGTATGCCCGTCATTTTCGAAACGATGACAGAAACTTCTTCCCGACCGATGGTTGGACGGTTTTTCTCCTGCTCTTCCTTCCACTTCCGCTTTTCGTCCTCGCCCTGCTTTTTCAGCATGTCTTCCTGGGCGCGCAAGCGAACGGCCTCCTCAAAATTCTGGACGCGGATGGCCTTTTCCTTTTCGCGTACGACCTTCTTCAAGGACTGGTCGAGCTCTTTGATTTCCTCGGGAAGGGAAAAGCTTTTCAGCTTGGCCCGGGATCCGGCTTCGTCAATAATATCGATCGCCTTGTCCGGCAGGAACCGATCCGTCACATAGCGCTCGGACAGGGTTACCGCATCGTGGATCGCATCATCAGTGATCTGGACGCCATGATGCTCTTCATACCGGTCTTTCAGTCCGTGAATGATTCTTTCCGCCTCGTCGATCGGCGGCTCGTCCACAAAAATGGACTGGAAGCGCCGTTTCAGTGCACCGTCCTTCTCGATATACTTTCTGTACTCGTCCAGAGTGGTGGCCCCGATACACTGGATTTCGCCCCGGGAAAGGGCCGGCTTCAGCATGTTCGAGGCGTCGATGGAGCCCTCTGCGGCTCCGGCACCCACCAGTGTGTGCAGCTCGTCGATGAAGATAATGATGTTGCCGGCCGTTACGACTTCCTTCATGACGATCTTGAGACGTTCCTCGAACTGTCCCCGGTATTTTGTGCCGGCCACCAGGGAGCCGAGATCCAGCGCGATGACCCGTTTGTTCAGGAGGTTGTCCGGAACTTCGGCGTTCACGATCCGTTGAGCCAGTCCTTCCACGATGGCGGTCTTGCCGACACCAGACTCACCGATCAGAACGGGATTGTTTTTCGTCCGTCGCCCGAGAATCTGAAGAACCCTTTCAATCTCGTCAAATCTTCCGATAACCGGATCGAGCTGCCCTTCGGATGCCATCTGGGTCAGGTCGCGCCCAAAGTCGTCCAGGGCGGGCGTATTGCTTTTCCGCTCCTTTTCCCGGGATACATTCGTGTTCGCCCTCTTCAGAAGGCTCGCGGTCAACTGTCTTGCCGCCATGAGATTGGCGCCAAGAGCCCGCAGGATCTTTCCTCCGATGCCGTCTTCCTCCCGTAACACACCGAGAAGAAGATGCTCGCTGCCAATATGCGTGTGGCCCAGCAAACGGGCTTCATCAACGGAATATTCGATGACTTTCTTGACGCGTGGAGTCAGTGGAAGCTCTCCGAAGGTCAGCGTGGACGTTCCCCCGAGCAGATTGCGTTCAATTTCCATGCGGATCTGGTCCGGTGTCAGCCCCATCCTTTTCAGGACCGCGACGGGAATCCCGTCCTGCTCACGCACCAGGGCCAGGACGATATGCTCGGTTCCCAGATAATCGTTCTGGTGCTTCTCCGCTTCTTCCCGGGCCATAATGATTACCTTACGGCCTTTTTCCGTGAATTTGTCCATCATCAGACCATCTCCTCTTCCCGGTTATCTGCCAAGAGAAAACGGGAATCTCTCTTGAAAAATACTACCCCGGCACTGATCCGGTGTCAAGGAAGGAAACCTGGCGAAAATCGCTGCTGGAGGCCAACGTCGAAGATGTTTTGATGAAATTGTTGCGCAGTCAAACCGCCGGAAAGTTCCCGCCTTTTGCGTCCTCTTCATGCAGTCTTAAGGAATTATGTTCTAAAAGAAAAAGTCCCGCCAGACAAGGGGAAATCGACGGAGATCCATCGAGAAAGCATGAAAGAGGCTGCCCATAAAGATGAGGTGGGGGTCGGAGATCAAAAACGGCGACGATGGTTCATGGCGATACGGGCCCTCGGAAAGGAGTCCACGATAAAATACCGGAGAGGATTCACGGGCTTGGCGTTGACCAGAATTTCGTAATGAAGGTGCGGACCGGTCGACATGCCTGTGTTGCCAAGGGCCGCGATCACCTGCCCTCTCTTCACGCTGTCTCCCATATGAACGAAATAGCGGCTCAGGTGTCCGAAAAGAGTGACAATTCCGTCAACATGGCGGATCTTTACTGTTTTACCAAACCCTGCATCCCATCCCACCCAGATCACCACTCCGGCTGCCGTCGCCATCACCGGTGTCCCCATCCTGGCCCCAAAGTCGATACCCGGATGAAATTCCCTTCCGTATCCAAACGGAGAATTGCGCCAACCGAACGGCGAGGTCTCAATCCCATTGACCGGATGAATACTGGGGATGCGGAGCCATCTTTCCTGCTCCAGACTCATGGCGTTTGCAAGACGGTTCAATTCCACTTCCCGTTCCAGCAACTCCCGGCGTTCAACTTCCAGAACGCGATCAATCCTGCGAAAAACTCCGTTTCCCGTATAGGCGACAATCATGTCGGCCGGAGCCATCCAGGAATCCCGACCACCCACTCCCATAAGAGCTCCGCCCACCGATTCCTTCTTCCCCATGATCAAGGCGATTCTCCGCTCTTTCGTCACCAGGGATTCGATCTGTTTATGGATTTCTCCCAGTCGCTGGTAGAGGGAAAGCACGGACCGATTTTCCGTGGCCAATTGCTTTTGAACATCATGCATCTTCATGAAAAGGGGAGTCTTCAAGAAAACGGCAAAGACAAGAATCAGGATGGCCCCGAGCACGGAGCTGATCATTCCGGCCCAAAACAAATTCATCAATTTATTTGAACGAAGATTGTCGGATTTTATCTTGATGTCGGATTCGAAAAAATAAATCCGGAATCCCGATAAGGGAAAGGATCTCTTTTTTTTCTTCAGGACCGGCGTTTCCACTGGAAACATCAGCTAATTCCTTTCTCCCAGTTATGGGGCACAGACCCCCCAGTGGTCTCCGAAAAGATCCTATCACAGATTTTATTTTTTTCAACAAAATTTTCAATAAATAATTATGATCATAAATTTAAAAAAGCAATAAAATAAATAATGAAGAAAGGATTGCATAAAAATCTCCAGCTGACTCATCGCCTATGATTTCTGGTCAGGGATCTTCATGCGGAAACATGATCCGGAACATTCCTCTGAACCGTTCGGACCTTCAGGAACGAAGATTCTCGGGTAGCTCTTGAGAGTGGAAAAATGTGTGGCGACCGAACGGGTCTTCATTGATGGGAATCTCTTACCCCACCGTCAAGAGTCCCATTCGAGGGTCCTGAAGGATTCCGCAAACTCCCGTGTTCGCAGATCAAGGGATATGAACCCACAGAAAGATCCAACCCCGGACTCCGAATAAAAGCCTCCTTCCAGATTCTGGGCTTCTCGAGTGTCTTAGTTCGTTTTGCTTTTCGAACTTGACGAAAACCCGCAGGAGAGTATCGTTGAAACAAGAGACCGGATCTCCATATTCTTCCGGAAACGGGAAATGCCGGATGCGCTGGGACCGGCATCTCAGCAACAAGAAGGAGAATGAAGGATGTCCCGGACGGTGAGCGACCGCATTGTGGATTTCCTGGCCGAAAGGAAAGTGGAACAGGTCTTCGGGATACCGGGAGACACCATCGATTCTCTGATGGAGTCTCTTCGCAAACAGAAGGCGGTCCATTTCGTGGTGATGCGTCATGAAGAGGCCGGCGCTTTCGCCGCCAGCGCCCAGGCCAAACTGACGGGGAATCTGGCAGTCTGCGTGGGATGTCAGGGCCCGGGGGCGATCCACCTTTTGAACGGTCTCTACGATGCCGCGATGGATCACGTTCCCGTCCTGGCGATCACCGGGCAGATCCCCCGGGACGAAATCGGTACGGGAAAACCCCAGGAAATTGATCAGCTCCGCCTGTTCGGGGACGTCGCAGTCTATAATCAGGAAGTCCGTTCCCCGGACAACCTCGAAGCCGTTCTCTCCAGAGCGGTCCAGGAAGCCTTGTGCCGGAAAGGCGTAGCTCACGTCTCGATCCCGTCGGATGTCATGCGCCTTTCCGCTCCTGGTCAACCAAACGTCGGGGAAGAAGAACGTTTCCGGATCCACGCGATCGTCCGCTCTCCACATTCCGAGATCCGGCGGGCGGGTGAGATCCTGAACCGATCCTCACGGATTACCGTTCTTTACGGAGAAGGAGCCAGAGGTTCAGAAGCTCTCCTATTGGCCCTCTCCTGGCGGCTGAATGCTCCCCTCGTCCACACCACCCGTTCGAAAGACATTCTCCCTTCCCGACACCCATCGGTCATGGGGGGCATCGGCTTGATGGGTTCACGAACAGCCAATCATGCCATCCAGGATTGCGACGCTCTTCTGGTCGTCGGCTCGGATTTCGCCTTCCGGGAATACTATCCGGAGAATGTCCCTGTCGTGCAGATCGATATCGATCCTTCCCGAATCGGACGCCGTGTTCCGGTGACGGTTGCCCTTCCGGGAGAAGCCCGGGAGATCCTTCCGGCGCTCTCCGAAGAGGTGCGTGAACGGACCGACTGCTCTTTTCTTGAACGGATGCGCAAGGAACGGGAAAAGGAAATTTCCGGAAGAATCCGGATCAAGGAGGATGGCCTCCTCCATCCGGGAGATCTTTCAAGGATAATCGGGGAACGCTCTCCGGAGAACACCCTTTTCCTGGTCGATGCGGGAACGGTGACCGTATGGGCCAACAACTGTCTCGATATCCGCGGAACCCAGCGCTTTATGTGGTCCGCGAATCTCGGATCCCTGGGGTTTGCTCTTCCGGCGGCAATCGGAGCCAAATTTGCCGCCAGAACTCGACCCGTTGTGGCCTTGACGGGGGACGGGGGGTTCGGGATGCTTCTGGGAGATCTCTCGACCGCCGTCCGCTATCATTTGCCCATTGTGGTGGTCGTTTACAACAACGGGGCCTACCAGTTCATCGAATACGAAGAGGCGGCGGAAGGCAACCCCGTCTTCGGGACAAAGATTACCAATCCCGACTTTGTTGCCTTGGCTCAGGCCTTCGGAGCGGATGGGTGCACGGTGGAAAGACCGGAAGAGGTCCCCCGATCACTCGAGGCCGCCTTCGCCTCTCCGGTCCCTTATGTGATCGATGCCCGCGTCAATCCGAAGGAACTCTACATTCCTCCGCTCCTGACCCCAGGAATGGTCATGGCCTTCGCGCGTTCCCAGATCCGGAGTTTTTTTGCCTCGCCATCCGAGGCAGAAGGCTAGGAGGAGATCCTCCGCGGACTTCACGGGAAGCCCGATCCCTTATGTTCTTTTGGAACACTTTCCCAGACAGAAAATCAGCCGGGAAGGCCTTCCTGATCAAATGTCGTCCCGGCAAAAGAATAAGGACTCTTTTGATCGAGGCCGGGCTTTCTTCCGTTCCGTCTTGCCCGGAAAATCACAGTCGACCGGGTCAGAACCCGAGGTCTTCCAGTCCAGGATGATCCAATGGTCTTGAA